>JBBQYR010000068.1:0-23588 GCA_038208565.1 Chthoniobacterales bacterium | reverse complement strand
GACGAGATCCTCAGGCCCGGGAATCCACGCCTCTCGATCAATCATCGCGATGCGCTCCCGACGTTTGCGACGGAACATTTCGTGATGATGGGGGTCGTTGCCGAGGAGGAAGGTCTCGATTTCAAATGGCAGCCCCTCGATCTGGAGCACCCAGCGCAGCGTGCCGGTGAAAAGCTCCATGCGCGCCTGCGGATCAATCGAAAACCCCCGCGGCAGGCGGCGCAGGATCGCATCCACTTCCGCACCTGGCGCGGCGAGGACGAAATCCGCATCCTTGGTGGACCGCGGAATCCCCCATGCGCCATAGGCGAGCGCGCCGACGATGAGGTAATCCGTGCCCGCCGCCTCGATCTGCTCCAGAACGGCTCTGACAGCTTCCTCCGGGGTCATAAACGCGGCTGCGGTGGGCCGTAGCAGCCGTGCTCGTCAAGGGTCCGCACGATCCGGAGGCGCCGACGAAGCTCTGGATCGTCTTTCGAGAAAAACGTCGCCGAGAGCTCCAGTGCGTCACTCATCCTCTCGCCCGGCGTACGCTGTCGCGCCCGAAGGACGCGTTCCCGATAGAGTTGATCGATCAGCGGTTGGAATTCGTTCATGGCTGCGCACAGTAGCGCGCGGCAGTGGCTGCCGCACGCCAAAAGGCGGGTGTCGGTGAGGCGAGTCTGGAGGTTGATCGCTCGGGTGGCCGAGGCAGGCGGAGCGCTGCCCTACTGCTCGTGCCGCTGAGATTCTTCGCTTCGCTCAGAATGACGGCTTTGAAAAATCACCCGCCGACCTCCGCCTTCGCTTCGGCGGCGAGGGCGGTGGAGAGGTAACGTTCGCCCGTGGAGCAGGCGATGGTGACGATCACCTTGCCTTTGTTCTCCGGCCGCTTCGCGACCTGGCAGGCGGCCCAGACGTTGGCACCGGAGCTGATGCCGCCGAGGATGCCTTCTTCCTTGGCCAGCCGGCGCGCGATGGCGAAGGCGTCGTCGTTCGAGACCTTGATGCACTCGACGATCTGCGGATTCCCGGCGCTGTCCTGGAGGTGCAGGTTGCCAGGGACGAAGCCGGCGCCGGTGCCCTGGATCTTGTGCGGGCCGGGTTTGACCGGCTGCCCGGCGAGGGTCTGCGAAATGACGGGCGAATCGGTGGGCTCGACGGCGATGGCGGTGAAGCTGGGTTTGCGCGGCTTGAGCGCTTCGGTCACGCCGGTGATGGTGCCGCCGGTGCCGACCGCGGCGACGAAGATGTCGATCGTTCCATCGGTATCTTCCCAAATCTCCTCGGCGGTCGTCTTGCTGTGGATCGCGGGGTTGGCCGGGTTGTTGAACTGCTGCGGAATCCACGAGTTGGGCGTGTTTTTCGCGAGATCTTCGGCGCGGGCGATGGCGCCCTTCATGCCTTCTGCGCCGGGCGTGAGGACGAGCTTGGCGCCGAGCATGGCGAGCAGCGTGCGCCGCTCGAGCGACATCGTCTCGGGCATGGTGAGGATGAGTTTGTAGCCCTTGGCCGCGGCCACGAAGGCCAGCGCGATGCCGGTATTCCCGCTGGTCGGCTCGATGATGACGGTCTCCGGCGTGAGCACGCCGCGCTTTTCCGCGTCCTCGATCATGGCCATGCCGATGCGGTCCTTCACGCTGCCGAGGGGGTTAAAGAATTCGAGCTTCAGCGCGATGGTCGTGCTCGGGTCCACGCCGAGGCTGGCGGGGATTTTGTTCAGTTTCACCAGCGGCGTGCGGCCGATGGTCTCGACGATGTTGCTATAGATTTTGCCCATGAGATTTCTGGATTGGAGGTTGCGTCAGTGCGGGACGCCTTTCCTACTCCGCAGGGGAGAAGTGGCAAGATCGATATTTCCACACAATCTCTCACGAGGAGGAGCGCATTTTCCTTTTGAAATGCGAAACATGGGTGCTACCTCTCCCCCCAACTTTAACCCGAAAAAAATTATGGCCGACCTGCTTACCGCCCAAGACATCAAATCCTGGCTCAAGAAACTTCCCCACTGGGATAACGACAAGAAACACATCGAGCGCTCGTATGAGTTCGATGATTTTTCGCAGGCCATCGAGTTTGTGAATGGCGTGGCCGAGATCGCCGAGGAGGACGAGCACCACCCGGAGATCGACATCCGCGACAACAAGGTGACGCTCCGCCTTTCCACGCACAGCGAAGGCGGGATCACTGATCTCGATTTCGAGGTCGCGGAGAAGATCGACACGCTGGTTGACGAATAAGCCGTGTCCGTGACGGCTCAGCCCACGCCCGCGCGCATGATGGCTGCGGCGTTGGCGGTCGTCGTCGTGGCCGCGGCGGTGTGGTGGTTTGTGGAGTGGCGCAGTGCGCCGCCTCCGCCGCCCAAGGTGGAGTTGCCGAAATTGCCGCCGCGTCCCTGATTGCCCATGTCTCTGCCTCCCGTTTTTCTCGCTCCGTCGATTCTCGCCTGTGACTTCGGGCGCTTGCACGACGAGGTGCGTCGTGCCGAAGCGGCGGGTGCCGACTGGCTGCATCTCGACGTGATGGATGGGCACTTCGTGGACAACATTTCCTTCGGCCCGGCCTTTGTGGATGCGGCGGCGAAGGTCGCGACGAAGCCGCTCGATGTGCATCTCATGGTCGAGCGGCCTGACCATTACTTCCCGCGTTTCGTGAAGAGCGCGGCGAACATCACGGTGCATGTGGAGGCGCAGCACGATGTGTCCCGGACGCTGGCGGAGATCCGCGCTGCAGGGCGGACGTGCGGGCTTGCGCTGCGCCCGATCACGCCGTTCGAGGCGGTCGTGCCGTATCTGGATCAGATCGATCTGCTGCTGGTGATGACGGTCGTCCCAGGCTTTGGCGGGCAGCCTTTCATGCTGGAGATGATGGCCAAGGTGCAGGCCGCCGCCGAAGCGCGCGCGCGCCTCGGGTTCAAGTATCGCATCGAAGTGGATGGCGGGATCACGATCCCGACCTCGGTCATCGCGCGCGAAAGCGGCGCGGATACGCTCGTCGCTGGGACCTCGGCCTTTGGTGCGCCGGATATGGCGCAGGCGATCCGGACGATGCGCGGCGAGTGAAACGCGGCGCGTCTATTGCGCGCTGATCTCGGTCGTCGCGGTCGATTGACCGAAGTGCGGCAGCGCCTCGCCGACGAGAAAGAGCGAACCGGTGATGAGCGTGCGCCGCTCCATTGATCGTGCGATGCGAATCGCCGCCGCGAGATCGCGCACCGCGATGCACTCCTGCCGCGGCGCGACTTGGCCGATGGCTTTGCAAATCTCCTGCGGGGTCGAGGTACGCGGATTCTGCACCGGCACCGCAAGAATGCGCCCGGCGATCGGCAGCAACGCCTCGCAGACGCCGAGCACGTCCTTGTCGCGCAGGATGCCGAGGATGAGCGTCGCGCGCTTCTCGCCGTACACTTCCCGCCAGGTCTCCGCGAGCCGTTGCGCGGCGGCGGGATTGTGCGCGCCATCGAGGACGAATCGCGGGTCGATCTGCTGGAAGCGGCCCGGCCAGACGACTTCGCGCAGCCCGCGGGCGATCGCTTCTTCGGAAAGAGCGACGTCGGCGAGCGAGAGGGCTTTTACGGCGAGCGCGGCATTCCACGGCTGATGGCTGCCCACGAGGCCGATCTCGTGACCGGTCAGCGGCGTGGAGATGTATTGCAGCTTCGCACCGCGTTGGGCGGCGGTTTGATCGAAGACGGCGCGCACTTCGTCGGACTGCGGAGCCGATACGGCGGGCACTCCTGACTTGATGATCCCCGCTTTCTCCACCGCGATGGCAGCGAGCGAATCGCCGAGGTATTGCTGATGATCGAGCCCGATCGGCGTGAGCACGCTGACTGCGGGCGTGACGACGTTCGTGGCATCCAGTCGCCCGCCCATGCCCGTCTCGAGCGCGACTACTTCCGCGCCTTGCTGCTGGAACCAAACGAGAGCGAGCGCTGTGGTGATCTCAAAAAATGTCGGAGCGTGATCCCAGCCCGCCACGAGATCGCGAATCGTCGTCAACCCCGCGGCGACCTCCGCCTCGCTGATCATCTTTCCATCGACCTGGATGCGCTCGCGGAAGGTGACGAGGTGCGGCGACGTGAAGAGCCCACTGCGCAATCCCCCAGCGCGGCAGCAGGCATCGAGCAGCGCGCAGACCGAACCCTTGCCGTTGGTCCCGGCCACATGGAGAAACTTCGGCGCCGACTCGCCACCGAGCCGCACGCCGAGCGCCTCGATCAGGCGCTGGGTATTCTCGAGGCCGAGTTTGATGCCGTGCAGTTGGCTGGCGTAGAGCCAGGCCACCGCCTCGTCGTAATTCACTTCGCGGGAGCGAGGTAGCCGAGCAGGTTACTCAGCGTGTCGCGCAGCTTTTTGCGGTGGACGATCATGTCGATCAGCCCGTGATCGAGGAGGAATTCGGCGGTCTGAAAATTGGGCGGCAGATCCTGATGCGTCGTCTCGCGGATGACGCGTGGGCCGGCAAAACCGATCATCGCTTTCGGCTCGGCAATATTGATGTCGCCCACGGTCGCGAAGCTCGCGCTGACGCCGCCGGTCGTCGGATGAGTCAGGACCGAGATGTAGGGCAGGCGGGCTTGCGCATGCAGCGCAAGTGCGCCGCAGGTCTTGGCCATCTGGAGCAAGCTGAGCACGCCTTCATACATGCGGGCTCCGCCGGAGGCGGAGACGATGATCACCGGGATGCGCTCCTTGGTCGCGCGTTCGATGCAGCGGGTGAGTTTTTCCCCGACGACCGAGCCCATGGTCGCGGCGATGAAGTTGAAATCCATGGCCGAGATCGACACGCGCTGATCGTCGATCTTGCCGAAGCCGCTGATCACCGCATCCTTGAGGCCGGTCTTTTTCTGGTAGCTCTTGAGCCGGTCGGTGTAGCTCGCCATGCCGGTGAATTTCAGCGTGTCCACCGAAGTCATGTTGGCGTCGTGCTCCTCGAACGAATCCGGGTCGAGCAGCATCGCGAGCCGCTCGCGGGCGCTCTGGGTGAGGTGATGGTCGCACTTCGGACAGACGCGGAAGTTCTGCACGAGTTCGAGGTTGTGGATCATCTCCGAGCACTCAGGGCATTTCTGCCAGAGGCCCTCGGGGAAATCGCGCTTCTTGTCGGAACTGAAGGATGGTTTGGAGAAGATGCCCATAGGTCGGGAAGGTTGATGGAATCAGCCGCGGGCCACGGTGACGACGCGCACGGACGCGGCGCCGGCCTGGCGGAGAACGCGCGCGCATTCCTCCACGGTCGAGCCCGTGGTGAAGACGTCGTCCACTAAGATGAGATGGCGGCTTTGCACGGAGGGAGCATGTCGCACGCGAAAGGCATTGCGCAAGTTTTCCATCCGCTGCTCGCGGTCGAGTTTGGTCTGCGTGGTGGTGTAGCGGATGTGCTTGAGCGCGTGAATCAGCGGGCGTTGGGCGCGTTTAGCGAGCAGTTCGCCGAGGACTTCGGCCTGGTTGAAATCGCGCTCGCGGAAGCGCGCGGAGTGGAGGGGCACGGGAACGATGGCGTCGAAAGGCTGCGCGCGGATGCGTTCGTCAACGAGCGCCTCGGCCATCCAGATGGAAAGCGGGTGGCGCAGGTAGTAGTCGCGGTCGTATTTGAAGCGGTGGATGAAATCGCGGACGACGCCACGGCTCAGGTAGGGCGCGACGGCACAGTCGAAATGAAACTCGCGGTCGCGGCAATTCGAGCAGGTGAATTCGCCATCGAGTGCGCCTTCGAACGGCTGGGAGCATTGCCGGCAAAATGGGGCTGTGACCTTGCGCGCCTCCTCCGCGCACGTGGCGCAGAGATGCACGCCGGATGCGGTGTCCGCGCGGCACTTCGCGCAGTGCGGCGGATAGAGCAGCGAGAGCAGCCCCTCACCGGCCAGCCGCAGGGCGTGCGCGATTTTCATAAGCGAGCCAAAGCAGGACGACGAGCCACGCGAGGATCAGCACGCCGACCGGGACGAGGCCGGTTTCAAAATTTCGCCCGACCCACGGCAGGTAGGCTTCGCGGTATTTTTTGCGGACGGCAAACTCGGTGATCACCGACGAACTCATCTTCACGAAAACGATGCCGGCGTGCAGGCCCACGCTCATCCAGAGGGCGCGGGTGCGCAACGTGGCGTCGCCGCAGAGCCAGCCGAGGGCGAAGAGCGTGGTGAAGCCGGCGAGCAGGGTCATCGGCTCGGCGAACTGATGGAAGGTGTGCGGGATGAGCACGAAGCCGGAGAGCCAGTTCACGTCCGTGATTTGGAAATCGTCGTCGGGCTTCATGAAGTGGACGATGGCGAAGAGGGCGGTGACCCAGAAGAGCGCGGCGTAGCGGTGCATCGACCGGCGCACCAGCCCGAGGATCGCGCCGCGGAAAAGCGCCTCCTCGATGAATGCCACGGTGATCGCGGAAATGGCGATCACCGGGAGCCGTGCCCAATTGATCTCTCCGCGGACGCGATAGATGCCCATCTGCACATAGACGAACGACATCAGTCCGACGGCGAGCCCCGCGATGAGAAAGCCGGCGAGCAGGTGCTGCCGCCAGCGCGGATCGGGATCGAGGCCGAGATCGCGCCAGCCGCTGATGCGCAGCGAGCGGATGAGCGGCCAGAGCAGCAGCAGCGCGGAGATGAGTGACGCGCGGTTGAAGTATTTCTGGAACTTGAAGTCCGCGAGCGCAGGGAAAATGCCGTGGCTGGCGAGCCAGTTCGCGCCCCAGTAGAGCGGGGGAGCGAGCAGGGCGCCGAGGATGATGACCGTGGCGAGGTAACCGAATATCTTGGCGATGTCTTTCAAGGGCCGCGTATTCTTGCGAAAAGCCCGAGCCGCTCCACACAAATTCCATCACTCCTTATTCATGGCCAACCGCAACACTCACGTCTGGAAGATGACCACCGAAGAAGGTGAAAAGCGCGAAGTGCGCGCGGAGAAATTTGGCAAGCGCTGGCGGCTCCAGGCGAAAGTGAAGGGCGAGGAAAACTGGACGTATTACGACGACCCGCTGCTGCCCGATCTCATCGAATTGCGCGATGTGCTCTTTCGCAAATACCAGCGCAAGCACCTCTCGTGGGAAGATGTCGATGCGATCGAGAAGATGATCACCGACCGCGGCGGGACTTGGGAGGACGCGGAGGAATGACGAGCGCGGAAACGGTCGCTCGGGATAAGGCGCACGCGTGGCATCCGTTCACGCAGCATCAGATCTGGAACGCGCCCGAGCACGAGCCGCTGGTGCTTGTTTCAGGGAAGGGCGCGCTGCTTTGTGACAGCGCGGGCCGCGAGTACATCGACGGGAATTCCTCGATCTGGACGAACCTCCACGGCCATCGGCATCCGAAGATTGACGCTGCGATCCGCGCGCAACTCGACCGGGTGGCGCACACTTCGTTTCTCGGCTTCACCCACGAACCGGCCACGCAACTGGCTGCGGAGTTGGTCGCGCTTTGGCCGGCGCACACGCTGACGCGCGTCTTCTTCTCCGACAACGGCTCCACGGCCATCGAGGTCGCGCTGAAGATGGCCGCGCAATTTTGGCAGCAGAGTGGTCAGCCGCAGCGGACGCGTTTCGTAGCGTTCTCCGGCGCGTATCACGGCGACACCATGGGGGCGTCGAGCCTCGGCGGGATCGCGGCGTTTCACGGGAAGTTCTCGGCGTGGCAATTTCCCGCTCAGCACGTGGCTTCGATGCAGGAGCTTCAAGCGCTGGGCGCGAGTGATGTCGCCGCGGTGGTCATCGAGCCGCTCATCCAAGGCGCGGCGGGCATGCGCCTCTGGCCTGCTGGGATGCTCGCGGCGCTGCGACGCTGGTGCGATGCGCATGAGGTGCTGCTGATTCTCGATGAAGTGATGACCGGCTTTGGCCGCACGGGAACGATGTTTGCCTGCGAGCAGGAAGGCGTGATTCCCGATTTCATCGCGCTGGCCAAAGGACTGACCGGCGGCTATCTACCGCTGGCCGCGACGCTCACGACGGAACGGGTCTTTTCCGCCTTCCTCGGCGGGACGGAGCGCACGCTTTACTACGGGCACAGCTACACTGCGAACCAACTCGGCTGCGCCGCGGCGCTCGCCAGCCTCGCGATCTTCCGCGAGGAGCGGGTGCTCGAAACACTGCGGCTGAAGATTCCGCTTTTCACCCAGCAGCTCGATGGATTGCGAGCCTCGCCGCATGTGGGTGAGATCCGGCAGTGCGGTTTTATCGCGGGCATCGACGTCCGGCAGGCGAGTGGAGAGTTCTTTCCTGCGGATCAACTCACCGGTGCGAAAGTGTGCCTCGCCGCGCGGCGGCACGGGCTGCTCACACGCCCGATTCGCGACACCGTCGTGCTCATGCCGCCTTACTGCATCACGGATGCGCAGCTTGATCAGGCGGTGCAGGCCATCTCCCGGTCGATCGCCGAAGTCTGCCGCGGTTGACGCGGTTGACGCGGTTCATGCATCCGGGCACGTGCTGGTTTGCGAAATGCAGGCGGTTTCCTAAACTCCTATCCATGAATCCGAAAGCCCTGTTCCCGACCGCCCTTTCACTCGTCGCGCTGACCGTCTCCGGGTTTGCGGTCATCAAAACTGAAGTCGTCGAATACAAGGACGGCGAGACCGTGCTGGAGGGCTTCGTGGCTTACGACGACGCCAAATCCGGGCCGCGTCCCGGCGTGCTTGTGATTCATGACTGGACCGGTGTGCAGGATTACACGAAGCGCCGCGCGACGATGCTCGCGGAACTCGGCTACGTGGCGTTTGCAGCGGACATCTACGGCAAAGGAGTGCGGCCGACCGATCCGGGCGAGTGCGCGAAGGAAGCGGGCAAATACAAGGGTGACCTGCCGTTGCTGCGGCGCCGCGTGACGCGGGGCTTCGATCAATTGTTGAAGCGGGAGGACGTCGTGGCGCAGCAGATCGCGGCGGTCGGATACTGCTTTGGCGGAACCACGGTGCTGGAGCTGGCGCGAAGCGGTTCGCCGCTCGCAGGGGTGGTGAGTTTCCACGGCGGGCTCGGCACGACGTTGCCTGCGGCAGAAGGCGCGGTGAAGGCGAAGGTGCTCGTGTGCCACGGCGCGGATGATCCTTTCGTGAAGCCCGCGGAGCAGGCCGCGTTCAAGGAGGAGATGGCGAAGGCGAAGGTGAAGATGGAGTTCATCTCCTACCCGGATGCCGTCCACAGCTTCACGAAGAAGGAAGCGGGCGACGACAAATCGAAGGGCAACGCCTACAACGAAGCCGCCGACCAGAAGTCGTGGGAGGACATGAAGGCCTTCTTCAAGACGATCTTCGGCTGAGCCGAATTATTCGCGGATAAACTTCGCCGCGAAGGCGCCGTCCACGCCATCGACGAACGGCAGGGAACGGCGTGATTCGACGAAGCGCAGACCGGGAATGGCCGCCAGCACTTGTTCGACGACCTGGTCGTTTTCCTCGGGCTCCAAGCTGCAGGTCGAATAGACGAGCGAGCCGCCCGGCTTGAGCAAGGTCGCGGTGCGTTTGATGAGCGCGAGTTGCTGCGCGGGCATGCGGAGAAAATCCTCGTCGGTGAGCCGCCAGCGCACATCGACGCGGCGGCGGAGGACGCCGGTGTTGCTGCATGGGGCATCGACGAGGACGCGGTCGAAGCTCGCAGGATCGAGTGGCGGGCCGGCTTGCATGCAGTCGTGCTGGATGGCTTTGGCGACGGTGACGCCGAGGCGCGTGATATTTTCCCGCAGCCGCGCGACGCGCGACGCGTAGAGATCGCAGGCCATGAGCTGGCCTTCGTTGCGCATGAGCTGCGCGAGGTAGGTGGTCTTGCCTCCCGGTGCGGCGCAGGCATCGAGGACAGTTTCGCCGGGCTGCGGTGCGAGGAGGTCGCAGGCGACAAGCGTGCTCGGGTCCTGCACGTAGCAGAGGCCTTCGGCGATCCACTGCGGGGGGAGATGCTTCACCTTGATGGCGAGCGGGTGGAACGGTGACGGCTCGGCTTCATCCGAGCTATGCAGCAGATCGGCAGCGCTGATCTTCAATTCGTTGGCGCGAACGTGGACCTCGGCGGGTTCGTTGTTCCAGGCGCAGAGTTGGCGCGTGGCTTCGGAGCCGAACGTCTTTTCCCAACGATCGAGAAGGAACTCGGGATGCGACATCGCGATGGACGGACCCGCGCTCGCGAGCGCGGCTTCGAGTGCTTCCTTTTCGCGCAAGGCGCGGCGGAGGATGGCGTTGACCAAACCGCGCGAACGTCCGGCGAGGTTGACGGTTTCATTGACCGCGGCATGCGCCGCGGTGCGCATGTGAAAGATCTGGTAGAGCCCGAGGCGCAGGATGGCCTTGGTTTCCGGGTCCACTTTGCCGTCGCGCAGGTGGGCGATGAGGAAGTCGAGCTGGCTGAGATTCCGCAGCACGCCGAAGAACGTCTCCATGAAGAAGGCGCGATCGCGCGGCGTCAGCGGCTCCTTTTCCAGCGAGGTGTGCAGGATCTCGTCGGAGAAATACTTGCCCTTCTCCCACTCGAGGAGCGCGCTGATACAGGATTGGCGCGGGTTGGCGGGCATGGCGGGAAGACTAAAGGTGAAAGCGGAAGTGCTGGAAACGAAAACGCCCTCCGAAGCTGGAGGGCGTTTCGCAAATTGAGCGCGGCGGAGCTTGCTAGCCGTTCGGGCGGCCGACGGCGTGGTAGGTGAAGCCGAAGCCGCGAATTGTCTCGGGATCGAACTGGTTGCGACCGTCGAAGATGAGCGGCGTGTGCATGCGCTTTTTCACTTCCTCGAAATCCTGGTTCACGAATTCCTTCCATTCGGTGGCGAGGATCAGCGCCTCGGCGCCCTCGACGGCGTCGAGCGGTGTGGGCGCAAGCTTCACCTTGTCGGGATCGATGAGCTTCCACTCGACGGCCTTTTCGGCGCCTTTCGGATCATAAGCGGTGACGTGCGCGCCTTCGGCGACGAGCCGGTTGACGAGTTCGATGGCGACGGAATTGCGGACGTCGTCGGTGTCGGGCTTAAAGGTGAGACCCCAGACGGCGAGCTTCTTGTCCTTGAGCACCCAGAGGGAGTCGCGGAGCTTGGCGATGAAGCGGTCGAGCATGCTGTCATTGATGCGCTCGACTTCCTCGAGGAGCTTGAACGGCGTGCCGAGTTGCTTGCTGATCGCGATGAACGCTTTCACGTCCTTCGGAAAGCAGGAACCGCCGTAGCCGAGGCCGGCGTTGAGGAAGTTGCGCCCGATGCGCTTGTCCATGCCGATGCCGTCGGCGACCATTTCCACGTCGGCGCCGCTCGCTTCGCAGATGGCGGCGACGGCGTTGATGTAGCTGATCTTGAGCGAAAGGAAGGAATTCGCGGCGTGCTTGATGAGCTCGGCGCTGTTCACGTCGGTGACGAGGATCGGCGCGCGGAAGGGCTCGTAGACTTGCTTCATCAGGTCGGTGGCCTTTTGCGAAGCGGAGCCGATGACGACGCGGTCGGGGTTCATGAGATCCGGCACGGCGCAGCCTTCGCGGAGGAATTCGGGATTCGAGACGACGTCGAACTCGGCACCCTTGTTGTAGCGCTTGATGGTGTCGGCGACTTTCTCGCCGGTCTTCACGGGCACCGTCGATTTGTCGACGATGACGCGATATTCGCCGGGCTTGAGCACGCCGGCGATTTCGCGGGCGACGCGCTCGATGTAGGTGAGATCGACGCTGCCATCGACCTGCGGAGGTGTGGGCACGGCGATGAAGACGACCTGCGAGTGATCGACGCCGTCCTGGATCGAGTTGGTGAAGCGCAGGCGCTTGGCGGCGACGTTGCGATGGACGAGGTCCTCGAGGCCGGGTTCGTAGATCGGGATTTTGCCGGCCTGAAGGGCGTCGACTTTGCGCTGGTCGTTATCGACGCAGATAACGTGGTGGCCCACTTCGGCGAAGCAAGCGCCCGAGACGAGACCGACATAGCCGGAGCCAATAATGCAGAGATCCATTTTTTAACTGATTGAGGTTGAGCGTTGAGTCCCCAGAGCGGGGGCGTGGAGTCCGCCTTCCAGACGGAGGGCGGGGATTGAGCTGGGCGAAAAAGGTGAGCGCAAGAAAAAGGATGCGCCCAAATCAGCGGTTCTTGCCCCCGGTGCCGGCGAGGCTGTCGGCGTCGAGCGAAAGCGGGATGCGCACGCTCGGCAGGTCCTTGAGCGTCATGGTGAAGAGCACGCCGAATTCTTCTTTGCCGCCATTGTCGCGGACGTTCACGCCGAGCGACGCCACCCAACTCGAGAGGTCGCGGTGAATCTGGTAGGTCTGGCTTTCCAAGGTGCTGTCGGCAAATTCGTAGCGTTCGGCGAAGCTGAAGCCCCAGTTGTCGTTCACTCGGACATAACCGCCGATGGTGGCGAGGTTGCTGTCGGCGAATTGATCGCTGCCCTCGAGGTAGCGCTGGCCGACGCTGAGCGTGACGTTGCGCGTGACCATGAAGCCGAGGCTGGAGTTGACCTCGGTGAAGCCTTCGTCGAGCAGCGGGAGTTGGGCGTTGATGGAGAGGCTGACCCACGGGAGCGGCTGCCAGCGGAGGCGATTGTAGACGTTCGAGAAGGTGCCGTCGTCGGAGAGCGCGCTGAGATTCCCGAAGTCGGGACGGTCGATGTTGATGTCGAAGAAGGTGTCCACTTCGAGCCAGTTGAAGGTGAGATTGTCGCGGCGGGTCTGCCAGCGATTGCGAACGCCGAGGCGGACGATGGACCAGTTGTCGAGCGCATCGACGGCGGCGAACTGCGGGAAGTCGATCGGCGGAGCCTGCGTGGAGCGGTTGTAACGGTCGAACTGCAGGATCTGGTCGGGCTCTTCGTTGGTGTAAACGAAGGACGCATTCATGTAGGGCTGCACCACGTGGCGCAGGCCGTCGAGGCCCCAGGTGCGCGACTGCACGCCTTCAAAGGCCTTCGAGAATTTGAAGGACACTTCCAGGCCGGCGGTGACCGCGGCGCGGAAGAGTGAACCGTTTTCGACCAGATCCTCGTCGATGTTCCGGACGGTTTTGGTGGTGGTCACGGGTAACCCGTCGGCGCCGATTTTCGTTTCGGTGACCACCTCGTCGGTGATCGTTTCCTGAATGTAGCCGCTCTCGCTGTAGTAGCTCGCGCGGACGCCGAGGTGCGGGTTCACCGAGAGCCAGCCGAAGTAGGTGCCGGGGCGGCTCAACTGGTGGTAGGTGTCCGCGCGGAAGGAACTGTAGTCGGGGAAGAGCGAGTCCTTGGCGAAGTTCCGCTTGTACTGGCCGAGGCTCGTTTCGCTGTCGTAGAAGAGCGCGAGGTTCTTGAGCGGCTGGCGTTTGATATCGAGGGCAAACTCGGGGAGCTTTTCCGTGCCGTCGAAGTCGTCGCTGTTCAGGTTCACCCGCGCCTGGAGGATGGCGGAATAATTTTCGTCCCACTTGGTCAGCGCCACGAGATTGTCCGGGTTCGGATTCTGGCGGAACTCCGCTTCCTCGAAGTCCTGGAGGAAGCGTTTGTCGCTGAGTTTGTTGATATTGACCGTCGAGTAAATGTCCTGCGTGAAGTAGGTGCGATCCTGCAGGGAGACGCGGTAGCGGCTCGGGTCGATCGGCTCGCGACCGAGGCTGGTCTTGTTCGTGCCGGGGTTGGAATCGTCGATGTAATAGCTCAGGAAGCGGCCCCAGCTTTCGCCGGTTTTCAGCTCGCGCGCCTTGGCTTCGCTGCGCGATTCGGTGGCCTTGGCGAAGGGCGACGCCGAGCGTTTTTCCGCACCCCAGCGAGCTTCAAAACCCACGCCGACGCCGCGGTCGGCGTAGAGGTCGAGACGCAACCGGCCGGAGACGCCTTCAGTCAGCGGGAAAGTGGTCTGCGTGAGCAGGTAGGCACCCCACACGCTGGTGTAGCCGGGGGTGAAGGAGAAGCCGGTGTCGGCATTCAGCGACTGATACAAGTACGGATACCAGAAGACCGGCGTGCGCCCGACGAAGAGCGTGACGTTGCTGAAAATGACGCGGTCGCGTGGGTAAATGCGGACGGTGCGGGCGCGCAGATGGTAGTCGGGCTTGGATGAATCGCTGGTCGTGAAGATGCCGTCTTTCACGAGGTAGGCGTTGTTGCCCATCGTCGAGAGCGAGTCGCCGCCGAAGCGGAACGGGGTTACTTCACCGCGAAAATCCGCCGTGTTCAGGACCTTCGTTTCGAGGTTGTAGAGGGCCCGCTCGGCGGTGAAGAGGCGGCCGTCCCGGTAGATGCGGACGTTGCCGGTCAGGAGCACGTCGCGGGTGTCGGGGTTGTATTGGGCGTATTCGCAGTAGATCGCCGTGTCGCCGTAGCGAATGATGACGTTTTGCTCGGCAATGGCCAAGCCGCTCTCCATCCGGGTGGATTCGGAGGTGATCTCAATGGGCACGTCGCTAAAGCTGCCGAATTGAGCCCGCGCACCGGACACAACCATCAGAGAAAGCGCGAGCGAGAGGAGCAGTCGTTTCATGGAAGGCGGCGAAGCTATCGGACGGCTTGGAACCTTGCCAAGTGAAAAGGCGGCGAGTTGCGGGCGGTCAACACGGCTCAATCCCCGTACCCAGCGGGGTTCCGGACGTGCCAGCTCCACGCGCTTTCGATGATTTTCTCGATCGCCTGATACTTCGGTTTCCAGCCGAGTTCGCGCTGGATTTTGTCCGAGGCGGCGATGAGCCGGGCGGGGTCACCGGCGCGGCGCTCCTTCTCGATCACGGTGATCTTCTTGCCTGTCACCCGTTCGCAGGTCGCGATGATCTCGCGCACGCTGGTCCCACCGCCGGTCCCGAGGTTGTAAAAGGCGCTCTCTTTCGCCTCGACGGCGAGCATGTGGGCGGCGGCGAGGTCCACGATGTGGATGTAGTCGCGAATGCAGGTGCCGTCGGGCGTTTCGTAGTCGGTCCCAAAGATTTGCACGTGGTCCTTCTGACCGAGCGCGACCTTGAGCACGTTCGGGATCAGGTGCGTCTCGATCCGATGATCTTCGCCATAGTTCTCCGTGGCGCCGGCGGCGTTGAAGTAACGGAGCGCGACGAATTTCAGCCCGTGGATGCGGTCGTACCAGCGGAGGATCTGCTCGAAGATCAGCTTCGATTCGCCGTAGGGGTTGATCGGGTGCTGGGGCAGGGTTTCGTCGATCGGGATGCGATCCGGCGGGCCGAAAGTGGCGCAGGTGGAGCTGAAGACGAACTTTTTCACCCCGACCGCGACCATGGCATCGAGCAGATGGATGCCGCCGGAGACGTTGTTGCGGAAATACTTCGACGGATTCTCCATCGACTCGCCGACTAGGGCATTGGCCGCGAAGTGCATGACCGCCTCTGGCCGGGTGTGCTCCATCGCGTCGCTGATGTCGCAGTCTTTCTGCAGGTCGCCGACGATCAGTTCGGCCCGGGGATCGACGGACTTGCGGTGGCCCTCGGTGAGATTGTCGAAAACAGTGACGGTGTGGCCCGCATTCAGAAGCTGTTCGACGCAGATGCTGCCAATGTAGCCGGCGCCGCCGGTAACGAGTATTTTCATGCGCGGGAGGATTTAGCGGCGATCCCGCGCCGGTGCAATCCGCGATTAGGTCGAAGGGACGACGTTTTGCTGCCGGAGCGCGGTGACCATCGTGGCCACATGGCGGTTGCGGGTCCGAGGAGCGAGCAGCTTCAGGCTCATCGCGTGGGAACCCCATTCGAGAATTTCGATCTCTTCCTGCCGCACACCCCAGCCGCGCACGTACTTCATGCTGGGAAAATAGAGGTCCACGGTCTGCCGGCCGACCAGCGCCGAGCCGTAGTCTTCGATCACATACTCGTTGCCGGTGCTGAGCAGTTTGAAACGGGTGCCCAGCGGCAGCCACGACCAATCGGACGCCGCGCTGTAACGCCCGCTGCTCCCGTAGCTGAGGCGTCCGCCGATGGCGTTCTTGATCCCACCCGCTTCCGTGTGCGTGTAGGCCGTCGTCCGGACCGTCATCCGCTTGCCCTCGGTCGTTTTGGCCTGTTTCGGGCTGGCACAGCCGATGATGGAAAGGGCGAGCAGGAGGGGTAGGAGGATGCGCATGGTGATAATACGTGACTTCAAACCGCTGGGGCCGCGGCTATCTAGGGTGTCAGCGTCGGGCTGGCAATAACTTATTCGGCGTCAACCACTTCACCGGTTGCACCCTGCCGCGTGGCCAGCAGGTCGCAAATCCCGCGGTTTTTCGCCGCCGCGACGAAGTCGAAAAACTCCCGCGCTTCCGCTCCCAGCTTCAGCTCGGCGACGGAGGCCAGGGCCTGCGAGGTGTTCATGTGGCTCCGGTAAAGCAGCCGGAACGCTTCCTTGATCTCCGCGCGCTGGGTGGCGGAAAAGCCGGCCCGGCGCAGCCCGACGACGTTCAGCCCGGCGATGCCGTTGCGCTCGGCGGCCGTGGTGAAAGGTGGGATGTCCTTGCTGAAGGCGCTCGCGCCCTGGCAGATGGCCAGCCGGCCGACCCGGATGAACTGGTGAAACACGCATCCGCCGCCGATGAAAACCCGCTCGCCGACCTGCACGTGTCCGCCGAGCAGCGCGTTATTGGCGATGATCACGTGGTTGCCGAGCACGACATTGTGGGCCAGATGCGCGCCCGCCATCAGAAAGCAGCCATCGCCGACGACTGTGGCCGTGCCATCCGTGGTGCCCCGGTGGATCGTCGAGTATTCGCGGATCTTGTTCCCGTTCCCGATCCGGACCGAGCTGCTGACCTCGGGCTGGAACGCGAAATCCTGCGGGTCGCCGCCGATGATCGCCCCATAGCCGATCAGGTTGTCCTTTCCCATTTCCACATGCGCACCGATCACGGCGTGCGCCTGGATTTCGCACCCGTCACCGATGATCGCCGGGCCTTCGATGACGGCGTAGGGGCCAATGGTGACGTCGGAGCCAAGTTCGGCATCGGGGTGAATGACGGCGGTCGGATGAAGCATCGGGGATAATTTTGAATGATGAATTTTGAATGATGAATGGTTCCCGTCGCCACGGCGCTCAAAAATTCATCATTCTTAATTCATCATTTCTTCACATCAGGCCCGCTTCCTTGAAGCTGAAATACGGCGTTCGACCGTTGTCGCCGGAGCCGATGATCACATGGTCGAGCAGGCGGATTTGCAGGAGTTCCGCGGCTTGGGATAGCTGCCGGGTGAGACGCTGGTCGGCGGTGCTCGGCGCCGGGTCGCCGGACGGGTGGTTGTGGACGAGGATCACGGCGTAAGCGGCATAGATCAGCGCGGGGCGGAAGATTTCGCGCGGGTGGGCGACGCTTTCGTTCAGCGTGCCGTGGGAGATTTCCTCGATCCGCATCAGGTGAAACTTGGTGTCGAGCAGGACGACGCGCAGCGATTCTTTGCTCAGCGCCCGCATTTCCGCGCCGAGCAATTCGTGGATCAACTCCGGCGTATCGAGCCGCTGGCGGACGAGCGTCTCCTTGGCCAGCCGCGACGCCAGCCCAAAGGCCGCCGCCAATTGCACCGCCTTCGCCGGCCCGACGCCCTTGATTTTCGAAAGCTCCTCGACCGTGCAGCGCGCCAAGCCGCTGAGCGATTGGTAAGCCGCGAGGAGCTGGCGGGCGACATCGATCGCGTTTGCGCCCTGCATGCCGGTGCGCAGGAGGATCGCGATGAGCTCGCTATCACTCAGCGCCGCGGCACCGTGGGCGGCGAGTTTTTCGCGGGGGCGTTCATCGGGGGGTAATTCATGGATCCGCAACGTGGCCATGTCCATATCTAGCCGGACCCGCCTCCGCGGCTAAAGCGCAAACTTACGGAGTGAACTGCCTGATCATCCCATCGAGCGTAGTGACCAGCGCCCCGAGTGCCTCGCGATATTTGTTGTCCGGGACCAGCGCCAGTTGCGCTTCGGCTTCGCGGAGCAACTTCCGCCCGGTGGCGATCGCACTCTTCACCGCGCCCGCGGCGATAGCCCGCTCGGCGAGAATCAGGATGTCCGCTTCCTCGCCATTCAGGATGATGTCGCTCAACTTGTGCCGCTCGGCGGCGTCGGAATTTTGCAGCAGGTGCAGGATCGGCAGGGTCAGCTTGCCCTTGCGCAGGTCGCTCCCGAGCGTCTTGCCCGCCTTGGCTTCGTCGCCCGCGAGGTCCACCACATCGTCGTAAATCTGGTACGCCGTGCCGAGGCGCAGGCCGTAAATGCGCAGTGCGTCGATCACTTCGGGCGCGGCTTCGTTGATCAGCGCGCCGAGTTCGCAGGCGGCGGCGAAAAGCGCGGCCGTCTTCATCTCGATGATCTTGTAGTAATCCGGCACGCTCAGCTTCAGGTCGAAGCGCCGCTGCGTCTGGATGATCTCGCCCGAACACACGTCGCTCGCCGCGTGGGCGATGCGCCGGCTGATCTCGCCATTCTGGAAGCCGGTCGAGAGCTTCAGCGCATGCGCGAAAAGGCAGTCGCCGAGCAGCACCGAGATGGCGTTGCCCCACTTGGCGTTGGCCGTCGGCTGGCCGCGGCGTTTGTCCGCGCCGTCGAGAATGTCGTCATGCACCAAAGTCGCCGCGTGGATCAGTTCCAGCACCACTGCGAGATCGAAATGGCTCGGACTAATATTCCCGGTGGCGCCGCCCGCGAGAAGCGCCAGCGCCGGTCGGAGCCGCTTGCCGTGGCTCTCGATGGCATACGCCACGTAGCCTTCGACTGCTGGATCAAAGGCGCGTGCCTGCTGGCGAATTCTTTCCTCAACCGAGTAGAGTTGGGAGTTAATCAGCTCGAAGGTGCCTTTGAGCGCTTGGGTCTTGTCCGTGGAGTTTTCGAGCATTGTGAAACTTTTCACTAGGGGCACCGTAGGTTTGTGAAGATTTGAAGTCAATTACGGGCGCGAACCGACTTCGGACTGCGGAATAACGAGCGTGCGAAAATATCTCGCAGCCTCCATTTGCGCCCGAAAAATCGGGGCATATCATGTTTCAGGTGTTGGTGCTGTTGGGTTCGAACCGCGCGGCTTTTTGGGTGGCCGCGCGGTTCACTTTGTACCGCCATCCGCGGCAAAAAAATCGCTCTTGGACACCGCCCCGGCCTGCCCTAGCGTCTCCGCCCTCGCATGAAAATCCAACGCGCTCTGATCTCCGTCTCCGACAAAACCGGGCTGGTCGAATTTGCCCGGGAACTGGCCGCGCTCGGGATCGAAATCATCTCCACCGGCGGCACCGCCAAACTCCTCCAAAAGGAGAATATCCAGACCACCGAAATCTCCGCTTACACCGGTTTTCCCGAGATGATGGACGGTCGCGTGAAGACGCTGCATCCGAAAGTCCACGGCGGCCTGCTCCACCTGCGCGACAACCCCGAACACGTCGCCCAGGCGGCGGAGCACGGCATCCAGCCGATCGACCTCGTGGTCGTGAATCTTTACCCGTTTGAAAAGACCATCGCGAAGCCCGACGTGACTCTCGACGAAGCCATCGAGCAGATCGACATTGGCGGCCCTTCGATGCTCCGTAGCGCGGCGAAAAACTACCGCTCCGTGACCGTCGTCACCGATCCCGCCGACTATGCCGATGTCGCGGAAATCCTTCTGGCCAACGACGGCGAAACTACGCTCCAACTCCGCGAGCGTCTGGCGATCAAGGTCTTCGTCACCACTTCCAAATACGACGGCGCCATTGCCGACTTCCTCAACAAGGAAAAGGAATGCGCGAGCAGTTTTAGCCTCAGCCTTCCGCTCGTCGCGCAGCTTCGCTACGGCGAAAATCCGCACCAGACTGCGGCGCTCTACGGCCACTTCGACGAGCACTTTGAAAAGCTCCACGGCAAGGAACTTTCCTACAACAACATCCTCGATATCACCGCCGCGTCGGAACTGATCGAGGAATTCACCGAGCCGACCGTTGCCATTCTCAAGCACACCAACCCGTGCGGCGTGGGCAGCGACGACGACCTGCGCGAGGCGTGGGACAAAGCCTTCGCGACCGACAAGCAGGCGCCGTTCGGCGGCATCATCATCTGCAACCGGCCGCTCACCGAAGACCTGGCCAAAGCGATCAGCGAAATCTTTAGCGAAGTCATTATCGCGCCCGATTTCGAGCCCGACGCTCGAGCGCTTCTGCAGAAAAAGAAAAACCTGCGCCTGATGCGAAAACTCTCGCGCTCGACGACGCCGTCCGAAGACGAGGATCAGCTCATCCGCAGCGTCACCGGCGGCGTGCTCGTGCAGAGCCGCGACCATTCGCCCGAGACCGATCTCGAGAACAAAGTCGTGACCGAGCGCAAGCCGACCAAGGCCGATCTCGCCGCCATGCTCTTCGCCTGGCGCGTCGTAAAGCATGTGAAATCCAACGCCATCGTCTACGCCGCCAAGGACCGCACCCTCGGCATCGGCGCGGGGCAAATGTCGCGCGTGGACGCGAGCCGCATCGCCATCTGGAAAGCCGCCGACGCCGGCCTCTCGCTCAAAGGTAGCGCCGTCGGCAGCGATGCTTTCTTCCCATTCCCCGACGGCCTCATCGCCGCCGCCGAAGCCGGCGCGACCTCCGCGATCCAGCCCGGCGGTTCCGTGAAAGATCCCGAAGTCATCGCCGCCGCCAACCAGCGCAAGATGGCCATGATCTGCACCGGCATCCGGCACTTTAAACACTGAAGCCCATTTGGCATTGGTCATTTAGCAGTTAGCATTTCGACCCACCCGGTGCTCGCGCTGCTGACCAAATTCTAAATGTTAAATCCTAAATCCTAAATGCTCCGACTCGGCGTCAATATCGACCACGTCGCCACGCTCCGGCAGGCGCGCTACTCCTTCTCGCTCGATTCGCACAACGCCGAGCCCGATCTCGTCGCCGCCGCTTCGGCTTGCGAACGCGCGGGCTGCCACGGCATCACCATTCACCTGCGCGCCGACCGCCGGCACATTCAGGACCGCGACGTTACCCGCCTGCGCGCGAGCATCAATACCAAGCTCAACCTCGAGATGGGCAACACGCCCGAAATCCTCGACATCGCGCTCAAGATCCTCCCCGAGGAGGTCTGCCTCGTTCCCGAAAATCGCGCCGAGATCACCACCGAGGGCGGTCTTGACGCGGCCGGTCAGATCAAGCCACTCACGCCCACCGTTAAGCGCCTGCAAAGCGCCGGCATCCGTGTCAGCCTTTTCATCGAACCCGAGGCCGACCAGATCGAAGCCGCCCGCCAGCTCGGCGCCGAGATCATCGAACTCCACACCGGCGCCTTCGCCAACGTCCTCGGCAAGGACCGTGACCGCGAAGTCCTGCGCCTGCGCACCGCCGCCGAGCACGCCCATCGCTTCGGCATCCAGGTGAATGCCGGCCACGGCATCAACTACCGGAACATCGCCCAGATTCGCGCCATCCCGCACCTCGCCGAACTCAACATCGGCCACTCCATTATCTCGCGCGCCGTCTTCGTCGGACTCGAGCGCGCGACCGCTGAGATGCTCGCCGCCATTGCGAGCGCGTGACCTACCGATGAACATCATCGGCACCGGCGTGGACATCGTGGAAACCGCCCGCATCGCCGGCAGTCTCGAGCGTCACGGAGACCGTTTCCTCGCCCGCGTATTTTTGGAAGGCGAACGCGCCTACTGCGGGAAAATGGCCCGGCCCGAGCAGTGTTACGCCGCCCGCTTCGCCGCCAAGGAAGCCGTGTCGAAAGCCTTTGGTACCGGCATCGGCGCTTCGCTCGGCTGGCTCGACATCGAAGTGCGCCGCAAAGCCAGCGGCGAACCCTTCGTCGTCCTCCACGGCGAAGGCGCAAAAACCGCGGTGCGCCTCGGCATCACCGAACTCCGACTCAGCCTCAGTCACAGCGACCACTACGCCGTCGCCCACGCCTTGGCTCTTGGCGTCTGAGGAAGGGGCGAGCGTGCCCGCGAGCCCATTTTTAAAACGACCTGGGCTAGCGAGGACGCTCGCCTTCCCGAAGCGTGAATTTTCGCTGGTATCCGCGGTCGGTGTGCATATTCTCCCGCTCCGCATTTCGGGAAACGCGCGCTTAGCTCAGCGGTAGAGCACATCCTTCACACGGATGGGGTCGCAGGTTCGAACCCTGCAGCGCGCACCATCCAGCGGTCGATCACTCTACGCCTTCAGCGATACCACCGGACGAGATGTGGTATTCGATCCATTCGGCATGAATGCCATTGCTGGTTTCGCTGTTGTCCTTTTGATCCTCTGGGTTGTCCTGAAGGTTGCTCTTGCGGCAACCAGTGGCCTTTTGCACCTGCTGTGGATCGCCGCCGTCGTCATACTGGTGGTCTGGCTCGTCGGTAAACTTCGCGGACCGAAAAACAGCTAGGGTCGGTTTTCGGACGACTGCCACCGGCGATCATCACTTCCAGGTCTCATTCTCTGCATACCCGATCTGGATATAAACGAATGGAGCTTCGTCGCTCTGCCGCTCGTAGACTTCGTTCATGCCCGCATTGACGGGCACCTCGATGTGCTCAGGGGCGGAAGTCGCATCAATGATTTCTCCATCCCTACTTCCGGGGATAAATTCGATTGGAAATTTAGTTTCAGACATGGTGATAATTTGCACGCTCTAGCCACGGGAATGTTCATCGACTGGACCAGGGCGCGACTTTCTGATCGCTCGAACGTTTACCGCTCCCGCCAGCCCGTTGAGGCGATGCCTCGGTTACTTCGGCTTTACCGTCAGCACGCCTTGCATGAGGGCAAAGTGACCGGGGAACGTGCACAGGTAGGGGTAGGCGCCGGGTTCGCCGGCGACGAAAGAGAAGACGCTGGTCTCGCCACCGCCGATCATCTCGGAGTGGGCAACGACGAGCTTTTTGGATTCTTCGTCCTGCGGGATGTATCCCGTCGTGGCTGCGGCCATTCCCTTCATGGCGAAGGCCGGTCCGGGCGTGCCAGGCATGAGGATGACTATATTGTGCCCCATGGCGGCCTTGGGCAGCTTGCCAATGTGTTTGAACTCGATCGTCACTTTCTGCCCGGTGGTGACCTCCAGAACCTTCTTGTCGTACTGCATCATGTCATTCGACGTGATCTCGAGCTTGACCTCCTCTTGCGCAAATGCGGAGACGGACGAGCAGGTGATGACAGCGGCGAGAGCAAAGAGGAATCGTTTGATGGTGATCATGAGGATGGTGGAATAGTGGCTGGGCAGGGTTCTGCAATGCGATACGCCGCTTGGCCCCTTAAGGTTGCCGCATCGCGGCGGGATTTTTTCGCCACGGCGGGCAGCGCGACCAAGGAACGCAGATTAGAAAATGGGGGAGCTAAGCTCTCACGGCTGACCTGCATGAAGCGCGTGGAGAGTGAGCGTATGAAACTTTTCACAAGCGAATCGAATTTGATCAGGCGCCGGGTTCATGTGGATGCGATCACGCCGAACGTCGCCACACCCCCGCCAGCCATTGATCTAAATCGTAGCGGCGACAAAAAGATTTATGCGCCTCGCGTCGGTTCCCGCACGGACCAAATTGGGAAAAGCGGATTGAAGCCCCGAAATACAGCATAAACGTGCTGATCTCCGGCGAAATTGCCCCACGCCGGTCGCCGTGCGTTTTCGCTCAACCAGCGAAGCGGAGGCGGCCTGCTCGCGTGTCGGCGGCCGATTGCGCCTGCATACAGACCTATCGGGTGGATCGCCGACAATCCGTTGAGAGAATCCTACTAACTCCTGCTTCCGAGCATCTACAAACAAGCTCAAGGACGTAACGGAATCCAAACCTTATATAACCCTACCTATGAATCG
>JBBQYR010000067.1:0-24089 GCA_038208565.1 Chthoniobacterales bacterium | reverse complement strand
GGCCGCTTGCCGCCTTGATTCACGGCGATCGCGATGTCGTTCGAGACTTTGAGGAACGGGATCACACCCGAGCTCGCGCCGTTCGTGCCGTGGATGTGCGCACCAGCGCCGCGGATCGCCGTCCACGAGCAGCCGAGGCCGCCCGCCCATTTCGAGAGATGCGAAAAGCGGCGCCACGTCTCGGTGATCTCTTCGATCGAGTCGCCGCAATAGAGCAGGTAGCAGCTCGAAAGTTGCGAGTGCATCGTACCGGCATTGAAGAGCGTGGGCGTGGACGAGCAGGCGCGGCGCGATTTGTAGATCGCGTAAAACTCCGCGGCGCGGGCTTCGCGATCGCCTTCAAGAATCGACAGGCCCATGGCCACGCGCAGCCAGAAAATCTGCGGCGCTTCGAGGCGGCGCTTGCGGCCCGTGACGGTGTCGGTGTCGTGGATGAGGTAGCGATCGAAGAGCGTCTGGATGCCGATGAAATCGAACTGCAGATCGGCGAATGGATCGAGCGCGGTGGCGAGTTTTTTGAGGTCGAATTCCGCGAGACGCGGGTCGATCCGGCGCTGGGAAATGCCGTAGGGAATGTAGTCGATGAAGGCGCGGCGATGCGCTTCCTTCAAGGCCTGCGGGCCGTCGGCCACTTTCCACGGGAGCGTCTCCTCGTAGATGTAGCTGAGCAAAATGCGGGCGGAGAAAAAGCGCGCGTCGGCGTCGAGATCAAGCAGCGACTTGGCGTTGAGCACGATGGTGTCGCGACGCTCCTCGGCAGTGAGATTGATCGAGGTGCTGCGGAGCAGACGCGCGACGAGATCGTCGTCGCCGATGGTCAGCTTGAGGCCGATTTTCGCGAAAGAAATGCGGCCGCGGATGTCGGCGAGTTGTTCGCGCGTGGCGAGTTCGAGCTGCTGCCCGGCATCGTCGGAATCATGCATGATCCCAAGCTCGCGCTCGGCGGCGCGCTTCACGCGATACTTGCCATAAACTAGGGCAACCTTCGCATGTCCGAGCTCGATGAGCGTCTCCTCCACCATGTCCTGGAGCTGCTCGATGTGCACGAAGCTCGGTCGCTCGCGGCGCATCCGGAATTCGATCTCCGCCTGCACCTGCCGCCCGATCTCCTCATCCTGTCCCTCGACGAAACACGCCGCAGCCACGGCTTTGGCGATCTTGTGGCCGAGCCAAGGCACGACGCGCGGTTTGCCGGAAACGTCGCCGGGTTGGTCGCGGCGGATGACTTGTGGAAACTCCGCGGTGCCGCTGACGGGCAGGTCGTTGCGGAGAGTGAAGGGCGTGGTGGCAGTGCTCATGGCTTTCGAATCTGGAGGTGGACGGTCGCGAAGAAGATGGTTAGAGGCGCGGGACAGTGATGCCGCGCTGGGCTTGGTATTTGCCGCCGCGTTCGGCGTAGCTCGTTTCGCACGGCTCGGCGGCGGCGAGGAAGATGACCTGGGCGAGGCCTTCGCCGGCGTAGATGCGCGCGGGCAGCGGCGTGGTGTTGGAAATCTCCAGCGTCACGTGGCCTTCCCATTCGGGCTCAAAGGGCGTGACGTTCACGATGATGCCGCAGCGCGCGTAGGTGCTTTTGCCAACACAGAGCGTGAGCACGTCGCGCGGGATGCGGAAGTATTCGACGCTGCGGGCGAGCGCGAAGGAGTTCGGCGGCACGAGGCAGGACTCGCCGCGCATGTCCACGAAGGATCGGTCGTCGAAGTGTTTCGGGTCCACGACCGCGTTGTAGACATTGGTGAAGACCTTGAATTCGTCGGCCACACGCAGGTCGTAGCCGTAGCTCGACAAGCCGTAGCTGATGATCGGGCCGCTCTCGTTCTGGCGCACGAGCCCGTCTTGAAACGGCTCGATCATCCCGTGCTCCTGCGCCATGCGGCGAATCCAATGGTCAGCGTGAATGCCCACGTGCGCGCCTCAGATCAGGTCGTCTTCGGCGGCATTCGTGACGCTGCCGCTGGTTTGGTATTCCGTCACGCGCGTCTCGAAGAAATTCTTCTCCTTGCGCAGGAAGATGACCTCGTCGAGCCAGGCAAACGGGTTCGTCTTCACCGTGGAAAGCGTCGGCAGACCGAGGCCCGCGAGGCGGCGGTCGGCGTTGTATTCGACGTAGGTGAGGAAGTCGGCCTGCGTCATGCCCACGCCGTCTTCCGGCAGACAGTCGCGGACGAATTCCTTTTCCAACTCCACGCCTTCCCGCATGAACTCGACGAGCTCCGCGCGGAACTCCGGCGTCCAGAGGTCGGGGTTTTCGGCGATGAGCTGCGAGAGGATGTAACGGCCGAGCTCGATGTGGTTCGACTCGTCGCGCAGCGTGTATTGGAACATCTGGCCGATGCCCGTCATTTTGTTCTGCCGGTGCAGTGAAAGGACCATGGCGAAGAGCGCGTAGAACTGCGTGCCTTCCATGACCTGCGTGATGGCGAAGATGGCCTTCGCGAACTTCTGCTTGTTCACGGTCTTCGTGAGGTCGATGCCCATTTTCAACTCGGGCATGTGGCGCGTGATGAACGCATTTTTCGCCCGCACGCTCGGGATGTCGGTGAACTTCGCCGTGACCTCGTCGAGGTCGATGTTCAGCGAACCGATGATGTGGAGCAGCGAATCCATGTGGATCGACTCCTCGGCGATGTGGCGGAGCGACGCGTGTTTCAGTTCCGCAGCGGTGAGGTTGTCCTCGATGACGTGCAGCACGGAGTCGCCGACGATGCCTTCCGCGGCGGAGAAATAACCGACGCCCATCTCGATGATCCAGCGCTCCTTGGTCGTGAGCGCGCCGGTATTCCACTGCTGCGAATCGCGCGTCATGTCGATCACGTCGGGCTCCCAGTGGTTCGCCTTCATCTGCTTATAGATGCGATAGGCCTCGTGGTATTTGAGCGGCAGGATGTTCAGCTCGGCACTGCGCTGGCCGTTGATCACGCGCTTGCCCGCGAGCCGAGCGCGCGCCTTCGCTTTGTCGAGGCGGAAGGTTTTCGCGCCCATTTTGTAGATCACGAAGTCGCCTTCCTCGCGGGTGGCGAGGTCGTCGGCGACGAAATTGAGCGCGTCGGCAGACGCAATAGCAGGATCGGCAAGTTCAGTGGTCATCGTGGAGTAAGTGTGGGCCGCGTTCGCCACTACGCAGCCATATTTCTGGGGAGATTTGTCGGCACAAAAAGGCCTTCGAATCGCCTCGTTGGGTCGATGAGGAAACCGAAGGCTGCGGCGCCGCGCGGAAGAGTTCCACGGGGTGCGAGGTCAGGCGGTCAGATTCCCCTCGCGGTCGTTGGCGCGACCGCTGGAGGTGGCTTCGTCGGACGAAGCATGGATGAGTTGGCAAAAAAGCAGGTCTTCTGGCTCCGAGGTCTCTCTACTCGCCCCGCCTTACCGCTCTCACTCCGGCTCGCAGGCCGGCCCATTCAGCAGTGGCATATGTGGGGTTTTCGTCGCTCGTTACAGCGGCGCTACCGCTCGGGATTCACACCCGATTCCCTATTCTTCCCAAACCGTGGCTTGGAACACTTTTTGCAGCCGAACCACTACATATTGGGGTCCGACGTAAGGAACTGCACAAGATGTAGGAAGCACGGTCGATCCGGGCAAGAAAATTTCCGGTCAAAAGAGAGAGATTTTTTGGCGGTAGTCGCTCGGCGCCCGATCCGGGCGTTTTTCGTCACCCCAAAACCGCAATCCGAACCGCAGGTCGCGCGTGAGGTCGCGCAGCAGCGAGACCGCGTGATCGGCGATGGCGGGTCCATGGACGCCGCGATGCTTCGCAAGCACGAAGCGATCGTTTTTTGCCCAGCGCCTCATCCGTGAGCACGCCATCCACGCCGGTGCTCTCCGCGAACCTCGGCACTGGCCTGGTCAGCCGCCTCCAGTCAAAAGCCAACCCGACAACGGCGACGCACTCGCGCCAAAAACGCTCGAACACCTCGGCAATTATTACCAGCCGTACTCGGTCGGAATGCGCATCCCGCGGGCGTCAGAGCTTCCACGCCTTGCTCCAGAGCACGTAGATTTCGTGGATCGCGCGCTGCTCGAGCGGAGTCCATTCGGCGGTGCGCTCGGCGAGCGTTTTGTATTCGCCAAAGCGCGGATCGCGCTCGACGGCGAGCTGGTAATTCTCCAGCGCTTTCTTCGTCTGGCCCGCACCCCAGTAGCCGAGCACCAGCGAGTAATAATCGTAGTGCGAGCGATAGCTGCTGAACTTCACCGCCGTCTCGAACGAACGTACGGCCTCGTCGTAATCGCCGAGATTGAAATATGCCCAACCCACCCGGTTGTGCATCGGCCCCGTGTCCTTGAGCGTCACCGCCTTTTTCAGATCGGCGCGCGCCTCGTCCTTCCGTCCGAGCAGCGCCAGCGTGTAGCCGCGGTTCGCGTAGGCCTGCGAATCTTCGGCATTGGCCGCGATCTGTTTGTTGAGGTTTTCGAGCTTGGGCGTCATCTCCACGGGTGGCGACGCGGCGCGCAGGGCAACCGTCAGGACGCAAAAGCACAGGCAGGCAAGGCGGAGGGAATTCATGGCGGAATCTTGGGCGAGCGCCGCAACGGGTGAAGCCTTTTCGCGCTCCCGCGCTCAGCTCAGGTTTCCCCATGAATGGGCGGCTGATCGGACACCGCATGCCATGCTCGGCATATGCACCCTGTCTTTCGACACCTCATCGGAAAAACAATGTGTCGATGCCGGCCAGAATTCTCCGTCATGACCGTCGCGCCTTTTCGATCACGAGCGCACTCCCACCCTGACCGATTGTGCAATACCACGCCGACGGCCACCTCATCCTGCGCGGTGTTTTCGGATCCGGGGAAATCGCGACGCTGCGCGTGGAAGCCGAGCAGCTTTTGCAGCGCACCGATCTCGTGGACCTCGATAACGTCCGCTGCCGCTGTGGCGGCCTCAGCCGAGCCCTGCTCCTCCGCACGCCCATTCGTTGGCACCGGAGTCATTTCCGATGTTGGATCGTGGAACCTCTTCGTGCAATTTCCGCGCATGGCGACAAAGACCATCACCCTCAAATTGGACGCTCACGAGAGGCGCCGCACGGCCAAGAAGGCGGGTGAATCTTTTTCCGAGGTCGTGCGCCGCGCGTCGTTCGCCGATGACCGCGATTTATTTTTCGGCTGGAAGGACGTCACCAGCACTACGATCGAGACATGCGGGATTGGTATGGTCGTCTTCGGGAGAGTTGGGAGCGCGCTATCGAGGAGTGCTTACTCAACGACGCGGTTCGCCGCTTTCGTCATTCGGTTGAAACCAATCGATTGGAGAAAGCGCTCCAAAAAATTCAGCCAGGAGATTGGGCAGCCATCGAAAAGGGAATGACCCGAGCATCTGCCGCATTTCGTGGTCACGACGGCGCGCCTGGGCAGAACGCGCCGATTCCGACACCGGATGAAGCCAAGCGAGATTTGGACGAATTCGAGGCTTGGGTGAAAACAAAGAATTGAACTCTGACTTCCGAACTCTCCTTAATTCTTTCCGATTCCACCACTGCTGATGTCGCACCGCTGGCTTCTACCGAACACCCGGGAGCTCCGAAGCAACATTGGAAAATGTGGGGCTCGCGGCGGTGCTGATGGTCGCGATGATGTCGTGGGGGTTGTTTGACGGGCGGGGCTTGGGCGCGGGGCTCGGCCTCGCCATTCATATCTGCCAAATCCGCGCGGGCGCTGCTGAAACCGTGATCGATGATGGCTGAAAGCTGCTGCTCCGCGGAAACGGTCGCCGAGCTTGCCGCGGCGAAAATTCACACGTCGCTCGACGCCATCGCTGCCGGCCAGCCTGTCGCGGCGCCACAGACCCAGGCCATCGACTGTTCGATTTCGGGGCTCGATTGATCCGCACTCAGTGGCCGAGCTTGCCGGCCTTGCTCGTCCCGCAACCGCAATCGCCGCCACAGTTTTTTCCCGCCGCCCGTTTCCGCAGGAAGCGGATGACGAAGAACGCGGCGGCCCCGACGATGAGGGCGGCAACGGCGAGTTGGTCGAGGAGCGGGTTCATTGGAAACCGAGAAGGCGACCGCCTTGATACACGAGGAACGCACCCAACCAGGCGAGCGTCGTCATGTAGGCGATTTGGAAAAGCGGCCAGCGCCAGGAGTTGGTCTCACGGCGAACGATGGCCACGGTGCTGATGCACTGCATGGCGAGAACGTAGAACACCATGAGGCCGATGCAAACGAGCGGGGTGAAGATGGGCGAGCCGTCGGCGTGTTTCTCCGCGCGCATGGTGTCGCGCAGCGGGGCGATGTCTTCCTCGGCGTCGCTCTCGACGGCATAGACGATGGACATGGTGCCGACGAAAACCTCGCGCGCGGCGAAGCTGGCGATGAGGCCGATGCCGATCTTCCAATCGTAACCCAGCGGCTTGATCAGCGGTTCGATGGTGTGGCCCATCATGCCGGCGTAACTGTGCGCGATGGCGTCGGCGGGAGAGGTCTCGGGATCTTTCGGCTTCGGGAAAGTGGCCAGCGCCCAGAGCAGGATGGACAGGGCGAGGATGACGGTGCCGGCGCGGCGGAGGAAGATGAGACCGCGCTCCCACATGCGGACGAAAACACCGCGCCACGAAGGCAGGCGATACGGTGGCATTTCGAGCAGGAGCATCGGCGTCTCACCGCGGAGCAGCGTCTTTTTGAAAAGCCACGCCATGCCGAACGCGGCGAGAAAGCCAATCATGTACATGCTGAGCATGATGCCCGCCTTTTCCAGCGCGGAGGCCGTGGGGATGAGCACGGCGATCATGATCGCATAGACCGGCAGCCGCGCGGAGCAGCTCATGAGCGGGGCGACGAGGATGGTGACGAGGCGGTCCTTGCGGTTCTCGATGGTGCGCGTGGCCATGATGCCGGGAATGGCGCAGGCCAGCGAGCTGAGCATCGGGATGAACGATTTGCCGTGCAGGCCGACCTTCGCCATCAGCCGGTCCATGATGAACGCGGCGCGCGCGAGGTAGCCGGTGTCTTCCAAAATCCCGAGGAAGAAAAAGAGGATGAGAATCTGCGGGAGAAAGATGACCACGCCGCCGACGCCGGCGATGACGCCGTCGGTGAGCAGCGAACGCAGGTCGCTCTCGGGCATGAGCGAGCCGACCCAACCCGCGAGCGCACCGATCCCGGCATCGATCCAATCCATCGGGTACGCCGCGATGACGAAGATGCAGAAGAACATGAACCCCATGAGCCCGAGGAACGCCGCCCAACCCCAGAACCGGTGTGTGAGCCAGCCGTCGAGTTTGTCGGAAACGGAAAGCGCGTGCGGGCTGTCACCCGCGTGATGCGCGGCGGCGCAGACTGTGCCGATCCAGTCGTAGCGGGCATCGACAGGCGCGCTCATCGGATCGATCCCGGCGGTGCGCAGGCGCTGTTGCGAAGTCTTGGTGGCGTCGATGATCGAGCGGTCGTGATGCGTCACTTCGTCGAGCGCCTTGTCGTGTAAGGTGAGGAGCAGGAGCGCTTCACCGCGCGCGACCTCCGGGGCACACGGCAGAGTTTTCGCCAGCGCCATGACCTCGCGCTCGAGCACGATCGGCATCTGCGCGCAAATCGTCGGCGGCGGGAGCGGCGAACGCGACACCGCCTGGCGCAGTTCGATGAAACCCACGCCCTTCGTCGCGACCATCGGGATGACCGGCACGCCGAGCTTTTCGCGCAGCGCCATGAGGTCGATGACGATGCCGTTCTTCTCCGCGACATCGACCATGTTGAGCGCGACGACGACCGGGATGTTCAGCTCGAGCATCTGCGCGACGAGATAGAGATTGCGCTCGAGATTGCTCGCATCGACCACGCAGATGATCACGTCGGGCCGGGCCACCCCGGGCAGGCGGCCGAGGAGCACGTCGCGCGACACCGCTTCATCCGGCGAGCGCACTTGCAAGCTGTAGCTGCCGGGCAGATCGAGCAGTTCCATCGCCTCGCCGTGGCTGCCAAAGAACCGCCCCGTTTTCTTCTCCACGGTCACGCCGGGATAGTTGCCGACCTTTTGCCGCAGGCCGGTCAGAGAGTTGAAGATCGTGCTTTTGCCGCAGTTCGGATTGCCGGCGATGGCGACGTGCCGGGTGACTTCACGTGCCGGCCCAGCGATCGGCGTGGAAACGGGAGCGCTCATGCCTTCGCCGATAGACGGAACCCGAATTTAGCCACGGATGGACACGGATATCCACGGATCAAAAAGGTCTCTCCTCCCTGAATCCGTGTTTCATCCGTGTTCATCCGTGGCTCATTTTTTGGATCTCGCCCCATGCCTTTAGACCCGCGCGACGAGCACGCCGGCCGCTTCGTTTTTCCGCAGTGAAAGATGGTAGCCGCGCACCTTGATATCGATCGGATCGCCCATCGGCGCGAACCGCACAACCTCAACCTCGGCACCGACCGTCAGGCCCATTTCGAGCAGGCGCTGCCGATGTTCTCCCGGGAGCGAGAAGCCGACCACGCGCCCTTTTTGTCCGAGCGCCAGGGCGCTCAAGGGTTCACCGGCCTCGGTCGTCATGCCGCGATGCGCTCGACCCGCACGTGTTCGCCGAGGTCGCGCCCGATGGCGACACGCATGCCCATGATCGAGCAGATGATCGCCGCGCCGTCGGTGACCTTGCGCACTTCCATCCGATCCTGAAATCCAAGCTCGCGCAGCCGCACACACTCCGGGCAATCCGGGCAGATCGTGACCACACGCAGGCGCTCGCCGACCTTGGCGCGGGCGAGGGTGAGAGCTGGGCTGGGCTGGGCGTTGAACATGGCGGGCGGAGGAAAGTAGCAGCGCCTGAGATTGTGTCGCAATTGAATTGTGAATTCTTCGGGAGAAATTCTCCCGGCGGCTGTTGCACGGGGGCGGGAACTGATAAGCACGACCCATGCGCCGCCTCGCCGCTCTTCTCTGTGCCGTCGCCTTTTCCGTCCCGGCGGAAGCGGCGGACTACTGGGTCTGGCATCGCACTTCGCCGCTCACTGCGGAGGAAACCAAGGCGCTGACGGCGCAAGGCGTGACCACACTCTACTGGCACGTCGGCGAGATGCGGCAGCAGGCGGGGCGCTGGCGCTGGAAAACGCCGCCTCGCTCCTGGAAGGACGCCGCGCCGGGATTTCGAGTCGTGCCGGTGGTGCGGCTGAATCCTGAGACGCGTCAGCCATTTGCGCCGGCGGCCACGGTGGACGCGCTCATCTCGGAACTGCGGACGGTCGCGGGTGAAAGTGGCGCGCTCCAGATCGACTACGATTGCCCGGATCGGCTGCTCCCGGAATACGCGGCGGCACTGACGGCGATGCGACGCGCGATCCCGCACCTCTCGATCACTGCGCTCGCACAATGGCCGCGGGTAAAGGGGTTCGAGGCGCTCGCCCGCGCGGTCGAGGAGATCGTGCCGATGTTCTACGACCTGCAGGCCGACCCGACGGGAGTGAGCGCCGACTCGCCGCCGCCGCCACTGCTCGATCCGGCGCAGTTGGAAACGGTGATCCGCCCGTGGAGCGCGTGCCCGATTCCGTGGCGCGCGGGCCTGCCGAACTTCGCCCGGCTCACCGTCTTCGACCGCACCGGCGTCTCGCGCGGGCAGATTCCGAACTGGTCGTGGGAAGACTTCTGCTTTCACAAATCGCTCCACACCCTCGCGCCCACGCGGCTCGGCGTGACGCTCTTCCGCGCCGCCACCGACACCCGCGTCGCCGCCACACCGGTCGCGAAAGACGAGATCGTCATCTCGCGGTTCACCGATCGCGCCGCGCTCGCGCAGGCCATCTCCATCGCGCGCGCCGCTGGGGCGAAAGACGTCGTCTTCTTCCGGTTGCCCGATGGCACCGGACCGGCGGGCTGGTCGCTCGCGGACTTGAGCCACGTCGCGCCAGATCAGCATCCGCGACTCATCTTGCGCGCCGCCGCGGACGATCGGCTCGAACTCATCAACGACTCCCCCATCGATCTCGGCCCGCGTCTTTCCGGCGAAAAGCACGACCGCGACCGCGGCTACGCGCTGGAGATCGACGCGCCCGCGCCGCTCTTCCGTGAAGCGCTCGCGGGCGATTTCTGGCGCGTCGGCGCGCACGCCCAGCCCGACGCGAAGAAACCCGTCGCCGTCGCCGTGCCGCTGGCCACGCGGCTCACCTTTTGGTTCAGCGACCTCCGCGCCGGCGCGGCGCTACATACCGGCTTGCTGCAACTCGCCCCCGGTGCCAGCCTCATCAACGTCCGCTATCGCATCCTCAACAGCGCAGAAAACGACGCATGGAAACCGGTCACGCTCCCACCCCCTTCCACCCCCGCTCCGTAAAGCGGCATCCTCATCCGCGGCTGCTCCTGGCCGTGCTCGCCACGCTCGGCCTGAGCCCGCTGCCCGCCGGAGCGACGGGCGATTATTACGAGGAGCCGCTGCAGACGCTCTCCGAATACCTGCGGCTCGATCAGCTCCCGGCGAAATCGTTTGCGGACATCGTCGCCGAGACTTCCAAGCCCGCGCCAGACGCCGATGCGCCGCCGATCAATTTCGAGGCTGAACTACTCGCGCTATCGAAAAAGCCAGGGCCCGAAGCGCTGGCCTCGGTGGATAAATTGATCGTCGCCGGGCGCGCGACGGCGAGTGGGCCGCTGCTCAATTTGCTCAACGACATCCGCGACGTGCTCGCCGGTCCGGCCAATGCCGCGGAAACCGCCAGCTATCTCGAGTGGCGCATCAGCAGCGCCGACCGTTTCGGCGTGAGTTTTGTGAAGCCGAAGGAAGGCGACATCATCGAGGAGCGCCCGCCGGTGAATCCGGCGCTGCTCGCCGACATCGAGCGCCAGATGGCGAAAGCTTCACCGGCCCTGAAGCCGCACTGGCTCTACCTGCGCGGGGCGATCGAGTATCGCGCGGGCCAGATCGGCGAAAGCCAGCCGTGGTTTGAACGCGTGGTGAAGGAGTTCCCGAAAAGCCTGCGCGCAGAGGTGGCGCTCTACATGACGGCGCGCTGCCAGATGTGGCGCACCCGTTCCCCCGCCTACACCCAGCAGGACATGCAGGTCGTGGAAAGCGAGCGCCCGCGGGCGAAAAAACTCTTCGAGGAATACATGGCGAAATTCCCGAAGGGTCGCCACTTCGGCGAAGCGCTCGGCTGGTCTGCGGCGCTGGCGTTCGATGGCCGAGATTTCGCCACCGCGCTCCGCTACTACCTCATGCAGCTCGATCTCGCCGATCATCCCGAGCTGCACGACATGGCGGCGCAAATGGTCGAGCGCACGCTCTCGCACCTCGCTTCCGAGCCGCGCGACAAGGCCTTCGCCGAGGTGGCAAAACATCCGCGCGTCGCGCTCGCGCTCGTCTATCTCGTGGTCAATACGAGCGAGTCCGACAACTACAACGGCGAGTACGACTCCATCGAAACCGTGCGCGGCTGGCGCAAAGCCGTGCTGCCCAAGCTCGCCGCGGCGCTTTCGGCGCAGGCCAAGCTTTACCAGAACGCCGAGTGGAAACCGCGCCAGCTCGCAATGCTGGCCTTTGCGCTGAGCGGCGCCGGGCAGCAGGAGCAGGCGCTCAAGCTCCTCCAGACAGCAGGAGCGGAGGAAAGCGATGACCTGCTCCTCGCACGCGGCGTTGTGAATCACCGCGCAAACAAACCCGCCGATTCCGTCGCGGCGCTGCAGGCGTTGCTCGAGAAATATCCCGGGAGCTTGCTGGCGCCCGGCGCGCGGCTGCGGCTCGGACTCGCGCTGAACGACAACCGCCAGGCCGGCGAAGCGGTGCTCGCGCTGCGCCCGCTGGTCGTGAAACCCAAGAAGACTGAGGCCGCTGCGCCCAAGCCGGACGAGCAACCGACGGATTCGAAAACCGAGCCCGCGAAAACGGAGGAAGACATCGAGAGCGAGTTCTATCCCGAGATGGATGGAGGTTACGCGATCCTGTACCCGATCGATGTCCACCAAGTGCGGGCGCTCATCGACACGCTGCTCAATTTCGCGCCGATCGACGAACTCGCCGCGACCTCGCAGAAGCCCGGACTCGATCCCGTGGTGCGACTGCAATTCACGGAAGCGATCGCGCAGCGGCTCCTCGCCAAGGAGCAGTTCGACGAAGCGAAGAAATTCCTGACCCCGGCGCAGTGGGGTCTCGTCGCCGGGCCGCTCGAGACGCTCACCCAAGCCGCGAAGGCCGCGAAAGATCCTGCCGCTCGCGCCGCCGCCTGTCTCAAGCTCGGCGATGCCTGGGCCGCCGCGCGCGGGAAACTGCTCACCTACCCGCTCGACACCAACGAGACACGGCGCAAGGCCTACATCACCTTTTCGTCCGAAGCCAATGGGCGCCGGGCCGATTCCGCGCCCTTCATCGGCGCCACCGGCAACTACCGCCTCGACCTCGAAAATCGCGACGAGTTGCGCCACGCCTTCAACTGGTGGCTCGAAGCTTCCGACGCGCAGCCCGGCACGCCGCAGACCGCGCAGGCGCTGTGGCGCGCGCTCAAGGCGATGCCCGAAATCGCCGACGTCTCACCGTTCACCTACGAACGCGCCCTCACCCGCAAGTGGGGCGAGACCGCGAAGAAGCTCTACGACCGCCTGCGCACGGAATGCGCCGACTCCGTGGAGGCGAAGCGCTACGCGGTGGCGTGGGATTTCCCCGCGCCCAAAAAAGCAGCCACGCCGGAGGAAGAATCTTCCCGCGTTTATCGCGACGAAGCCGGGATCAAGCTGCCGGCTGGCGAAATCTTCGAGGCGGACCCGGGATATTTCGATGTGCAGAAAATGGAGGACGAATTGCGGGCCGCGGCGAAGGAGATGGTGCGCGACGCGCGGGAGGGAAATCCAGCGGTGGTGAAAGCACGGGGCGCGGGCCTCGCGGCCAAGGCGCGGGCAAATTTCACGAGTCTCTACGGGGCGCGCTGGGTGAATTTTTTCGACGACTTGGAGCTATTCTTCGGTGAGCCGGACATCGCGCCGGAAGTGCGCGAGCGTTACGTCGCGCTGCGCGTGAAGTTCCTCGATAAATCCGCGATCGGCGGCAATGGCTACGAAGACAAGGGACCGGACGCGGAGCTGCAGGAGGAAATCGCGTCGGCGCTCGCCGATGCCAAAACGATGCCGGCGGCGGACTACTTTGAATTCCTCGATCTCGCGGTGATCGCGAACCACTTCACCTTCGTGAAGATCAACAGGAAGGTCGAATCCGAGGAGAAGGACGAGGACACCTACCGCACGCGCGATTACCCGCTGCTCGCGAAGAAGACGCAGACCTTCCTCGCCAAATATCCGAAGAGCCGGAAGCGCGAGGCGGCGCTGCTGCTGCAGGCGCGCGCGGTTTACAAGGGCTCCGAGGAGGTGCAACTGCGCAAGCTGCTCACGTGGCCGCAGGCGTCGCGCTGGGAGGGCGGTTTGTTCAGCACGATCACCGCGCAGGAGCCGTTCGATGCAAAACGCGTGCGCGCTGCGCTCGACGCCTACGACAAGGCGTTCCCGAAAGGTCGCTACGCCGCCGATATCCTCGGCTACCGCGCGGCTATCGCGCTGCGCCTGCGCGAGTGGAAGACCGCGCTCGCGCTGAGCGTCCAACAACTCGGCGATGAAGAGCGCGAGGATCTGCAGGCTGGGGCGGCGGAGCGGATTGCGGAGATTTTCAATCAGCTCACCGACGAGCGCTCCCGCGACGAGGTGCTGCCGGTCATCAAGGCCGATCCCAAAGCGCGCGAGCTGCTCGCGAAGTATCTCGCCTACGAATCGACCGCGCACCCGCTGCGCTACATGGGCGCGTGGCTGCGGGCGCAGCTCGCCGCGAAGTAACTCAAGATCCGAGCTGCGCGGCGACGTGCTGCGCCACCTCGGCGAGTCCGGCCGCTCGCCGGTGCTCGGCGGGTTGGCCGAAGTGCTTCATTTGGCATAGCTCGGCAAATTTCCAGACCCACGCCTCGGGCTGATACGGCCCGACTTTGCGCGGATCGCTCCACATGTGGATCGAGAGCAGGCGCGGCGTGAGCGCTGCGGCGATGTGCATCGGGCCACTATCGACGCTCACGACGAAAGCCGCGCGGCGGATCAGCCAGATGAGTTCGGGAATCGTCGTGCGATTGAGCAGGTTGGTGACGTTTTCCACCGGCGCTACCGAAGCGCGGCTGCGCCCGGCCAGCACGACCCGGCGCGGCGCGAGTTCCCGACAAAACGTGGCGGCCTCCTTTGGCGTGAGCGATTTCCCGACACCGCGTGAAAACGGGTGGAGCAACACAAACGGCTCGCTCTCGCTGAAACCCTCGGGCGCGTTGCCGGCCGGCAGCGGCCACTCGAGAGGCGCGGTACTATCGATCCCGAGCGCATCGACCAGAGCGAGATAACGATCCACGGCGTGTGCGATGCCGCCGACATCCGCGACCTGATCGTAGAAAAGCCGCGAGCCTTCCCGCGCATCCGCGAGCCCCACGATGCGCCCGCCTTCCGCGCGGCAGAGCTTTGCGATCAAAGCGCTCCGCATCAGGCCTTGGAAATCGAGCACGAGGTCCGCCTTCCGAGTTCCCATCTGCCTCGCCCACGCGGGGATTTTCATCAACCCGGCGATTCCGCGGAATTGCCCGCGCGGGAAAATCACGACTTCATCGACGTGCGGATTGCCCGCGAGCAAGGGCGCCCATTCGGGATTGATGAGCCAGCGCAGCCGCGCCTCGGGCCAATGCCGCTTCACCAGCGCCACGGCGGGCAGTGTGTGGACGACGTCGCCGAGCGAGCTGGGCTTGATGACGAGGATTTCGCGCGGGGAGTTCATTTCAGCACGGATGGCGTGTGCTCCAAAATGTCATCCTGAGCGGAGCGAAGGACCTGCGACGTCGTTCCGGCATCTGACGCGCGGTTTTTTGAGGTGCGGAGCCGCCGCCGAATTCTCCGCGGGCTAGGAAAGACAGAGTTCAGAGGTTCTTCGTTCCTCAGAATGACGGGTGGATGGAGCGCGCATCCGCGCGCCTATTTTCCCAGCGCCAATCGATCCGCGAGGCGCTGTGGCAGGCCGGCGGCGACGATCTTATCCTGCGCCGTCCAGATGTCGTACTCGAGGCGGCGGAGTTCGATGAGTTGCTGGCCGGGCGTGTAGAGGACGTAGGCGGCGTGCCAGTCGCCATCGCGCGGCTGGCCCACGCTCCCGCAGTTGATGAAATACTTTTTGCCCGGCTCAATCGTGAGCTTCTCGAGAAACTGGCTCTTCACCGACCCATCGCGGATGTAGGCGCGCGGCGCGTGGGTGTGGCCGTAGAAACAAAGCTGCGTGTGCTGGTAGTTGAAGCTCGCGGCGGCATCGAGCTGGTTGAAGACGTAGCCCCACTTGTGCGGCGTATCGAGCGTGGCGTGGACGGTCGTGAAGTCGCGCACCTGCCGGACCATCTTGAGCTCGCGCAGCCACTGTTTGTCTTCCTCGGTGAGCTGTTTGCGCGTCCAGTTGATCGCTTCCTCGGCGAGCGGGTTGAAGCCTTCGAGCTCCTGGGTGATCGACGCCTGCTCGTCGTGGTTCCCCTTCACCACCGGGCAATCGAGATTGCGCACGATCTCCAGACACTCGCGGGGGTTGGCGTTGTAACCGACGACATCGCCCAGACACACATAGTGCGTGACCTCGTGCTTTTCGGCGTCGGCGAGGACGGCCTTGAGCGCTTCGAGGTTGGCGTGGATGTCTCCGAAGATGGCAAATCGCATGTCAGGGGTGGGCGCTGGGGGGGATATTGAGTCTGTCCGCGGCAGGAATATCCAGTTTTTCCTGCAAGTTTCCGAGCCATTTTAACAACGTCGGCAAATGCTCCTGCTGGCCTTCGAGGTAAAGGGCGCGGAGTTTTTCGTAAGCTTCGCGCTCGTGACCGGGGCATTGCGCGAGCTCATAGGCGGCAAAACGGCGGGCGTAACCCGGGGCGCCTTTGACCCGCGAACACTGCGCGTAGAGCTCGGCGGATTTGCAGTGGTCGCGGTATTTTTCCCGGTAGAGAAACCCGAGCCGGTCGTAGAGCGTCGGGTTGTCGGGGTTGTTGGCGATGCCCCGGATGAGGAAGTCCTCGCCGAGCTTCCAGTACTCGTTCCGCGCCTTGATCCGCAGCACCTCGCGCGGCTGCTTCTTGTCCTCGAAGGCCGCGACACTCGCGTTGTAGGCCATGTGCCAGGCGGCCTGATCCCAGAAAAGAATGCAGCGCGGTTGCAGCGCCACCACGGCGTCGAAGTTCAGCTTCATCCGCCCCCACTCGGTGCGCTCCCACAGCGCGTGCGCGTGCAGGTAGAATCCATCGGCGACCAGCGCCCGGAAGCCGCTCAGCGCCGCGAGGAAAGCCATCTGCCCGATCTGCTCGCGCAGGCCGAGATCGAGCTGCGCGCCGTGGAAATAAGCGGCCCGGTGCTCCGCTTCGAGCTGCCGCTCAAAGGGCATGCGCACCGCTCCGAAGACGAGCAGCAGCCCGATCACGATGACGCCCCGGCGGTTCATAGCTCCTTGCCGGCAAACATGAAGTAACCCAGCAGGAAATAGACACCCACGTAGATGCCGCCGAGCGCCGCCGTCTTGGCGAACATCATCATCGGGATCGCATTTCCGACCACGATGTCATCCACGAGGCTGAGCGCGGTCAGGTCGGGAATGATCAGCGAGACCAGCGCGAGGAAGACCTTCGTCAGCGGAGTCACCGTGACCGAGGCGAGATACGCCTCGCGGGCGATCGGCTGGATGTGCCCGATGAGATACACGACGACCGAGATGATGATCGTGAAGATCCACGACGAGGCGAAGGTCGAGAGCAGCAGCGTGAGCGCGGCACAGAGCGCGGCCTTCAGGTAAATGATCACGATGCCCGGCAGCAGGTTCGCATTGAAAGCACCCGCGCGAATCTGCTGGAGCTCGCTCTGGAGCAACTCCGCCGGCACCCCGCCTGCCGCTTCGGCCAGCGCCGCCTGTTCGCGCGTGTAGAGCACCAGCACGAAGACCGCGCTCATCAGCGAAATCGCGATGAAGAGCAGGAGCAGCACGCCGAGGAATTTTCCGAGCAGGTATTCGAAGCGCGGCACCGGCTTGGCGAGGATCGTGTAGAGCGTCCGATCCTCGATGTCCTTGGGCAGCAGCATCGCCGTGGAGAGCACCGCGAGCAGCCAGGTGAAGATCGACATCGCCCCGAGCGACACATCCTTCAGCACCTGAAACTGCTCCTGAAACGAGAACTTCGCCGTAAAGGCCGAGCTGCCGATGATGAGCAGCGCGAAGAGCAGCATGAAATAAAAGACCTTCAGCCGGACGAGCTCGAGCAGCGTGTTCGACGAAATCGCCGTGACGCGCGAGAGCGAGAAAACCTTGTGCTGGGTGGCGGCGGGGGCGTCGGTCATGGCTTCGTGGTCACATCGAGGAAGTAACGCTCCAGCGTCTTCTGCGGCTTGCGCTGATCGAGCAGCCGGGCGGAGGAGTTGGCGATCACCGCCTGCAACTCGGAAAGCAGCTCCGGCGACGCATCCTCCAGGATCAGCTCGGTCTGGTTCTGGATGGAAATGAGGTCTTCCAGCTTGCCTTCGCGGATCAGCTCCCCGCGATGCAGGATGCCGATCCGGTCGCAAATCTCCTGCACCTGCTCGAGCAAGTGCGAGCAGAGCAGCACCGTGATCCCGCGCGTTTTGAAATCGAGAATCAGGTCGCGAATCTCCCGCGAACCCGCCGGGTCCACGCCCGCCGTCGGTTCATCGAGCACGAGCAGCCGCGGCTCCTGGATCATCGCCTGCGCGAGGCCGATGCGCTGCAGCATCCCTTTCGAATAACCCCCCAGCCGCCGCTCCGCCGCGTTCTCCAGCCCCACGAGCTTCAGCAATTCCTTCGTCCGCTCGCGCATCTTCGCCCTGCTCAAGCCGCACAGCTTCCCGTAGAAATGCAGCGTCTCCTCGCCCGTCAGGTATTTGTAGAAATAAGGATTCTCCGGCAGAAAGCCCACGTCCTCGCGGCTCTCTACCGTCGTCGAGTCGCGCCCGAAAATCTCCGTCTTCCCCGAAGTCGGCGAGACCAGCCCGAGCACGATCTTCATCGTCGTCGATTTGCCCGAACCATTCGGCCCGAGGAGCCCATAGACCTGCCCCGGCTCCACGGCGAGCGAGAGATCCTGCACCGCCGTCACCTTCTCGCGCTTGAAGGGGATGGGATAGATCTTGGTGACGTTCTGGATGGAGATCGCCGGGGTGGGCATCGCGCAGGACTATCCCCTACCCGCCCGCGACCGCAAGCCTCTGGCGCGGGGGTGCCCCACCACGCCTCGGAGTGTGGCAACCGGGCGGCTGCGTCAGACATGCTTCCTCTTTCCACGGAATCGGACTCCCTCCAGTTGCAATCGGCCAACGAGCGCGCCGTCGGAATCCTTGGAGCGCACTTGTACGGAAACTTGGAGCCCGAGGAGATGCTTGTTGAGCGCGGTGACGATTTCGGCGTCCGGAACATCCTTGGTGTAGGGAGGCGACAAATCCGTGAAGCGGACTTCGACGAAGTCAGGGTAGCCATGGCGGTTGTAGTTCCCGATGAAGGCGATTTCGATCAGCACTCGATCAGGAGCGAGGATCTCAGCGATCTGGCCTTTGATGTGATCCATGGCATGGGGAAGCGCATCAGCATCCTGCCGCACTGCGCCACAGAATGGCAACCGGGAGGATGCGTTTCCAGCAACTCAGACCGCGGGGAGTCCCGGAGGGACACCCGGAAATTTGGGCGGTGGCGCCAGCCACCGGATCGGCGTCGAAGAAAACGCCCGCGCCCCGGCAGGGGCGCTGGAAACCGCGATGGTCGTCGGGGGCGATCGCACGCAGCCCGGCTCCGCCGCCCCTCCGGGGCGGTTCGTTCGCGGGGGCGGGTTCCGGTGGCTGGCGCCACCGGCTAATCTCCAGCTTCCCTCCGGGATGCGGTCCTACGGCGGCGTTTCCGGAAAGACGGGGGGCATCGCCGGCGCGAACCCCTCCAGAGTCGCTCCAGAGTAATCGGGGTGGCCTTACAGAGGAAATGCTGCCGGATGTGCAGGAATCGGTCAGTTCTAGACCATCTATTGACCGATTTCTATCAAAAACGAAAGCGCTTCGCCCAGAAACGAGAGCGGTTCCCGTTCCAACGAGAGCGCTTCCCTCTCCAACGAGAGCGCTTCCCTTTCCAACGAGATCGCTTCCCTTTCCAACGAGATCGCTTCGCGCTGCAACGAGTCCGCTTCCCGGTTCTACGGTTGCCGTTCGCTATTCTCCGGGATCGCTTCGCGGGGAATCGGCGCCGCTTCGGGCTCCGGGGATAGGGGTTCCCTTCGCATCGTTCCCAAACTGAGGGTTTGGGAAGGCACTTTTGCGGCGAAACTCTGTTTCGGTGGTGGGCGCGGGGGCATCGGCACGCCCTCGTCGGATTAACCGAGATCGCTCAGCGCGCTCTCGGCGTCGCCGAATTTGTGCATCTTCACGCCCATGCGGTCCATGAGCGCCATGTGCAGGCGGCACATCTTGCGGTTTTCGTCCTTCGAGTAGTCGAGCATGCGCCCGCCCTTGATCGTGCCGCCGCCGCCGCCGGCGAGGAGCACCGGGAGCTGGCGCGAGTCGTGGGCGTTGCCGTCGTAGAGGCTGGAGGTGAAGAGGATCATGCTGTTGTCGAGCAGCGAGCGTTCGCCTTCATTGGTCGCGGCCATCTTTTGCAGCGCCTCGGCCCAGAGCTTCATGTGGTGCTCGTTGACGAGCTGATATTTCTCGAGCCGCGCGGGATCGTTGGCGTGGTGCGAGAGCTCGTGGATGCCGCCCGTCACGCCGGGCAGGCCGAAGTTCATATTCGAGAGATCGTTGTTCAGCATGAACGTCGCGACGCGCGTGCGATCCATCTGGAAGGCGAGGATCATGATGTCGAACATCAGGCGCAGGTGCTCCTCGGGATTTGCCGGGATGCCGGCCGCGGGGCGCGGGAAGGTCGGCGCCTTCACGCTCGGCTGCCAGCCGGTGCCGCCGGTGTTGGCCTTGCTGAATTGATCGGACTTCTCGATGCGCTGCTCGAGCTCGCGGACCGAGGTGAGGTATTCGTCGAGCTTGTGCGCGTCGCGGCTGCTCAGGCGACCGCGCAGCGACTTGGCGTCCTCATTCACGATGTCGAGCACGCTCTGGTCGCGCTTGCGCTGCGAGCCGTCGTCGAAGAGCTGGTCGAAGGCCTGCTGCGGATAGATTTCCTTCGGCGCCGGAGTCGTCGGACTGCTCCACGAGACGTAGGCGGAGTAGATCGAAGTGTAGCCGCTGTCGGTGCTGTAGTTCGGGCCTTCGGTGCCGAGCACGATGCTCGACATCGGGGTCTTCCTGCCGACTTCCGCGGCGATGAGCTGATCCATGGTCGTGCCGACTTCCACGTCGGTCGTCGTCTGCTTCACGGTCAAGCCGGAGAGCACGTTCATCTTCGGATAATGCCCGCCGGGACCCGCGACGGTCGTCGGATTCCACAGGCCCTTGAAGACGGTCAGCTTGTCCTTCACCGCCTCCAGCGGGCTCAGGGTCTTGAGAAGTTCGAGGCCGTTCGCGCCGTTGTTTGCGCCCCAGTGGTGCGGGTTCACGCCATTGCCCATGAAGCACACGGCCATGCGCCGCGGCGCGCCGCTCGCGCCACTCACCCCGGCGGCCGCGGCGCCCCACGCATTCAAGGATTCCAGCCAGGGTAGGCTCAGCGCGACGCCCATGCCGCGGAGAAAGTGGCGCCGGGAGATCACGTCGTTCGGGTGTCGTTTGGGAAAGGTCATGGGCGATGAGTTAATCGTTTCGGCGGTTCAAAAATTGGCGACTTTGCACTACGGCAAGCACGGCGGCGGAGATGCGTCCGTCGTTTTGGGTGAGATCGGTGCGCATGGTCTCGGCGAGCGACTTGTCGGTCGGGAGCAGCGAGCGACCGAGCGCGTAGCCGATGAGCTTGCGGCAGAAGTTGTTCGTGATCTCGGCATCGTGGGCGCCGAGGAATTTCCGCAGCCCATCGATGCCGCGGAACGGCTCGCTGTTTTTCATCTGCCCGGAGTCGTCGATCGCGAGCCCGGCTTCGTCCATCCTGCGCACACGCCCGATCGGGTCGAAGCCCTCCAGCGCGAAGCCGAGCGGGTCGATCTTGTCGTGGCAGGAAGCGCAGGCTTTATCGAGCCGATGCGCCTCGAGCCGCGCGCGCAGCGTCGTCGCTTTGGTCACGCTGTCGTCGAGCTTCGGCACGTCGTTGGGCGGCGGTGGCGTGGGCAGGCCGAGCACGGAGGCGAGCAGCCAGTGGCCGCGCAGCACGGGACTGGTGCGGTGCGGGTAGGAGGTCTTGGAAAGCAGTGCGCCCATGCCGAGCACGCCGCCGCGCTGATGCTGCGCGACATTCACCTTGCGAAACTCGCCGCCCTGCACGCCCGGGATGCCGTAGAACTTCGCCAGGCGGTCATTCAGGAAGGTGTAGTCCGCGCCGACGATCTCGCGCACCGGACGGTCTTCGCGAATCAGGTAGGCGAAAAATTCCGCCGTCTCGCGGGCCATGTCGCGCTTCAGCTCAGGCGTGAACTCGGGGAACTTGTTCGCGTCGATGTTCACGTTCTTCTCGAAGCCGTTGAACTTCAGCCACTGCCCGGCGAACTCCTCGGCGAGCGCATTGGCGCGCGGATCGCGGAGCAGGCGCCTGGTTTCGCGGGCAAGCACCTCCGGTTTCAGCAGGCTGCCATCCGCCGCGGCGGCGCGAAGCGGGGCATCGGGCGCGGACGACCACAGGAAGTAGCTGAGCCGCGTCGCGAGTTCCCACGCGCCGAGCGGGCGCTCGCCGGGTTGCTCGGCGTCTTCGAGCTTGAAGAGGAACTTCGGCGACACCAGCACGCGCACGAACACTTCGCGCCCGGAGCTTTCGCGATCGAGCTCGCGGCTGCGGGCGGTGTCGTAAAGCGCGGCGATCTGCGTGGACTCCTCGGGCGTGAGCGGACGGCGCCAGGCGCGCGTCGTGAAGTCGGCGAGATGCCGCTTTACCGCGTCGTCCCATTCCTTGCCCTGCGGCGCGTTCACCTCCTTGTTTCGCACGAGTCGCCAGTCGGCCATCATTTTTTCCCAGCGCTGCTTTTCCGCGGGCGAAATGAGCGCGGTGAGCTGCGCGTCGCTGAGGTAATAGACGCCCGGGCCTTGGCCGCCGCGGTGGAAATTGCGGGAGACCTCCTCGAGCCGGCGCAGGTATTCATCGGGAAAGGCGACTTTCATGATGCCAAACTCGTGGCCGAGCCGGCCGATCGCCTTGCCGCGGACTTTCCAGACGGTGAGCACGCCGGGCAGGACACCACGCGGATCGGGCGGCGCGTCGGCGGTGGCCATCCACTGCACGCTGGCCTCGTCGGCCTCGGGGCTGTCGATGTCGAGCTTGCCGCCGGCGCGGAACATGGTGGCGTCTCCCGGCAGCGGCAGGGTGATGATGGCAGGCGCCTGGACCACGATGGCGTCCGGCTTTGCCTCCTTGCCGCGCGGGTCTTTGCCAAAGCGCGCCAACGCAGCTTGCGTCTCGGCGAGCCGCGCCTTCACTTTTCCCGGCTCCGGCGGATTCGCCATGAGCGCCTTTTCATCCTCGGCCAGGCGAGCGCGCAGCCAGTCGAGATACGCCTGCTTCTTCTTGCCCTGCTCGATCGTCAGACCGTCAAAAGTCACCCAGTCGCCCGTATTCCCATCGGCCACGTCGCCGAGCACGAGGTGGACGACGAGTTTGCCCGCGACTTCGGCGCGGAAGTCGTAGCGGCGAATGCCGTCGGAATCCTGTTGATGCCGTTGCACGCCTTCGCCGGGACGCCCGGCGGGCCCGAGCCACGAGCGCTGCGCGGCCTGAATCGCTGCGAGCCGTTCGCGGATTCCCACGGGAATTTCCTGCGGCTTCGAGGCCTCCGGCGGTGGCAATCCGCGCCAGGCCACGCGGGTGAGATCGAGGTAGCGCGACTTCGGCTCCTCCTTGCTCAGCAGCTCCCACCAGTTTTCGAGAAAGGGCGGCATCAGCTTCGCGTCCTTGGCGAGCTGTTCGAGCGACTTCGCGCCGGTGAGTTCGCGATGTTTCCACTGCCAGCAGGCGAGCATGTAGTCGGCCTCGCGCTTATCCTCGCCATCCTTCGGGAGGTAAGGCTCGGACATTTTCTGATACCAGACGTAAAGCCCCTGCTCGGCCTGCGCGCGGAGTTGCACCGGGCCGCGGAGGCCGACGCGCTGAGCGCCAAACTGGATACCGCTGCCGGGCATGATCGTCGCGTGATCGGCCAGCTTGCGCGCCGCAGCGAAATACTTGTCGAGCTGCTGCGGGCTCACGAAAAGGATGTCGCCGATGTTGGAGAAACCTTCGCCACCGCCGCCGTCCGGGGAAAAATCCTGTGCGGGCTTGAGATCGACGCCGGTGAGGTCGCGGATCGTGCGATCGTATTCGGCGTTCGTCAGGCGACGCAGCGTCACATGGCCCGGGTCGCCCGCATTGGCCTGGGCGGCTGCTTCCAGCGAATGATGCAGCCACTTCAGCGCCTTGTCCTTCTCCGCGTCGCCGAGCGGCGGTTTGTCCTCCGGCGGCATATCGCCCGCGGCGATCGACTCCTTCACCTTCATCCAGAGATCGAATTCGCCCACGAGTTTCGGGTCGCCATCGAGCTTCTTCAGGTCCACGCCGCCCTTGGTCTTCTTGCCTCCGTGGCAATCGTAGCACTTCTGCTCGAGCATCGGTCGGATGTCCTTCCACGCATCGGTCGCCGTGTCGGCTTGGGCCGTGAAAGTCACAAGCGGCCAGACAGCGAAGGCGAGCAGGAGCGTGGAATAGCGGATGGGCATGAGTTCGAGAAGGCGGAACGCTTCGGTCACCGAAGACCGGCGATCAACGGGTTTCTTAGTCGCTGTGGCGCGCGACGCCTCCGTTCCTTGAGCAATTTGCGCTGAATCTTGCTCGCCCTTGGCGACTTCCTACCGCCGCTTCGCCCGGTATTCGCTCGGCCGCCAGCCGACCCACTTCTTGAAGGTCGTCGAGAAGACGAACGGGTTCGCGTATCCGACGGCGCCGGCGATCGTTTCGACTTTGTCGTCGGTGGCCGCGAGGAGCTTGGCGGCGTGTTGCATGCGCAGGAAGATGACGTGATGCATCGGGCTGCGGCCGAGTTCGCGGCGGCAGAGTCGGCGCACGTGCTCGGTGCTGAGGTGGCAGCGCCGCGCCAGCAGGTCGAGCGACC
>JBBQYR010000066.1:0-24581 GCA_038208565.1 Chthoniobacterales bacterium | reverse complement strand
GGTGCGCGCACCTGATAGCGCTCACCGGTGTAGAGTTCGTCGGCGACTTGGAAGAGCGCGGTGGCTTCCTCGATGAGCGGCTGGGTGGTGGCGTCGGGCGGGACGAGTGGGGTGAAGCCGGTGCGCGGGGTGCCGCGGTAGGCGTCCACGATTTTGTTCAGGCTGAAGGTGACGAGCCGTTCACCGCGGTAGAGGCCGATGGAGCGGTTGTGATTGATCATCGCGCGGGTCTGCTCGGCGGGGACGCGCCGGAGGTCGTGGCCGAAGAAGACGGTGTCGTAGGGGCGGCCGATGAGGCCGAGGATCGTCGGGGCGACATCGAGCTGGCAGCCGGGGGTGGGATTGACGCCTGGCGCGGTGACGGCGGCGGGGCCGAGGACGAGGCAGGGGATCTGGTAGGAATTGATCGGGATGGTCTGGCTGCCGTAAACGCGCGCGCCGTGATCGGCCACGACGACGAAGATGGTGTCTTTCCAAAACGGCTCCTGCTGCGCCTGCGCGAAGAAGCGCCCGAGGGCGTAATCGACATACTTCACGGCGTTCTTGCGGCTGCGGAGATTCGGCGGCTCGGGGATGCGTCCGGCGGGGTAGGTGAAGGGCTGGTGATTGCTGATCGAGAGCGTGGTGATGAGGAAGGGCTGGCCGCTGGCGTGGGCGGTGCGGGCTTCGGCGAGGGCGCGGTCGTAGAGGTCTTCGTTGCACACGCCCCAGGCGGTTTTGAAGACGGGCTTTACGAAGTCGTGCTGGTCGAGGAAACGCTCGTAGCCATTGTCGGTGGCGAAGGCGCCCACGCCATCGAAGAGCCGGCTGCCGGGGTACAGGAACGTGGTGCTGTAGCCGTCGCGCTTCAGGACTTGCGCGATGGTTTCCAGACCGTGCGAGCGGGTACGGGCGACGATGGAATCGCCGGGCAGCGGTGGGAAGCTGGCGAGGATGGCTTCGAGGCCGCGGATGGTGCGGTTGCCATCGGCGAGGAGGTGATCGAAGAGCAGGCCCCGCTCTTTCCCGAGCCGGTCGAGATTCGGCGTGTTCGATTTCTTGCCTTCCTTGCCCGTGGCGAATCCCCAGAACTCGGAGCCGAGGCTTTCCTCGAGGAGGAGCACGACGTTCAACCGCGGCCGCGCCGGATCGCCGGCGATGCGGCGCTGGAGCGAATGGGGATCGTCGGTGAGCGTGGCGTCGGGCGTGGCCACGGCTTGGCGCGCGAGCTTCCAGGCGGCGTCGCGCGGCAGGGTGGGAAAAAAGGCGGGGTAGTCGAGGTCGCGCGTCCAGAGCGCGGTGAAGGCGGAGACGAGGCCGTTGTTGGCAAGTTCATTGACGAGCCGTTCGCGGCTGAACTGCATCTCGCCGAGGCTGAGTGTGCTGATCGAAGCGGCGAGCGCGGCGAGCCACGCGGCGCCGCTGATCCAGCGCGAACGGCGGGAGTCGGGCCGGTTCGAAGTGGCGAGCAGGATCGTGGCGGCGACGAGGCCCGCGGCGCCGAGCACACACGCGGCGGTGATGTCGAAGACTGGATACATCTCGGCGATGTTGCCGCTCACTTCCGTCCAGTAGTGGACGTAGTCGATGGCGACGGTGTTGAAGCGCGAGCGGTATTCTTCGAAGAAGTAGTATTCGCCGAAGGCGAGGAAGATGAGCAGGCCCCACCAGATCCAGCAGGTCGCCTGGAGCAGGCGCCGATGCCAGCGGGCCGCCAGCCAGCGGTCGGGGACGAAGGTGAGCCAGAGCGCGAGGGGCGTCCAAACGGCGAGGGCGATGGCCAGATCGGCGTGCGCGCCCTTGGCGAAAATGAGGAAGGTTTCACCCGCCGAGATGCCGGACATCGGGCCAAACGAGTGGACGAGAATCACGCGCACCACGGTGGTGAGCGCGAGGGCCAGCGCGGCTTGGATGAGCACGAAGCGCCAGCGGAGAGCGTTGATCGGGCGCGGGCGCGGTCGTGGTGGTGTGGCGGAGAGCGTGGGATGGCTGAGAGGTTCGGCGAGCACGAGAGCGAGAATCTTCGCCGGTGGTCATGACCCCACGCTGACTTGCAGATGAATTCCTTGTCAGAATCGGTTGGGAGCCGTGCTGGTGATTGCTTCGCCGGGTCGCGCGGCCCAAGGTCCGGGAACCTCCCATGCGCGTCCTGCTCGCCGAAGACGAAAAGAAAGTTGCCGAGTTCATCCGCCGCGCGCTGCGCGAGGCGGGGTTCACCGTGGACATGGTGCATCGCGGCGATGAGGCGATGGAGAAGGCGCGGACGACTCCCTTCGACGCGATCGTGCTCGATGTGATGATGCCGGGCCGCGACGGCTTGAGCGTGCTGCGGCAATTGCGCGAGGAGCGCGTGCATACGCCGGTGCTTTTCGTGAGCGCGCGCGGCGAGCCGGTGGAACGGGTCGAGGGCCTGGATGCCGGGGCCGACGACTATCTCGCGAAGCCTTTCGACATGGACGAACTCGTGGCTCGCGTCCGCGCGCTCACCCGCCGTTCGGGGGAGCGGCAGACGGTGATGAATGTGGCCGATCTGACGCTGAATTTGCTCACTCGGCAGGTGCAGCGCGCCGGGAAGACGATCGAACTCCAGGCGCGGGAATATGAACTGCTCGAACTGCTCCTGCGCACGCCGGGCCGTGTCCTGAGCCGCACGCAGATCATCGAGCGCGTGTGGGAATACCACTTCGACATCGGGACGAACGTCGTGGACGTCTACATCCAGCGGTTGCGGCGGAAGATCGACGACGATTTCGAGCCCAAGCTGCTGCACACGGTGCGCGGGGTCGGCTATGTGCTGAGAACCGAGCCATGAAGCGGAGCCCGCTCGGCGTGAAGCTCACGCTCTGGTCGGCGCTGATCGTCGCTGCGGCGCTGCTCTGCAGCGCGCTGGCCTCGGATATTTTCATCTACCGCACGGAGCGCCGGGAGTTGGACCAGGAGTTGCGGCAGTCGGCGCATCACTTCTTCGAGCAATTCCGCGTGCACGGATCGAGTGTCGAATGGGTCGCTTCGCCCGAGATCGATGAAGTCTTTGCCCCAGATGACCCGACGCGTTTTGTGCTCGTGAGAGCGGCGGATGGTCGCGCGCTTTTCCGGACGCGGAATCTGCCCGTTGACCTCGCGCTGCCGTCGAGCAGCGGCATGCATGATGCCCGCATCGGCGAGGTGCGCGTGCGGCTCGGGGTGTTTCGGGAAGATGGGCTCATCCTTTTTCTCGCGGGCGACACGACCGAGATCACCGAGCTGACTCGGAAGCTGATGCTTGGTCATTTGGTGGCGCTGCCGCTGGTAATTTTCATCGTGGCACTCGGGGGATGGTGGCTCGCGCGACAGGCGCTGGAGCCGGTGAAGGCGATGGCGGATGCCGCCGACGTGACGCAACCGGAGCAGCTCGGTGTCCGCCTTCCGGAGACTTCGAATGACGACGAGATCGGCCGGTTGACCCGCGCCTTTAATCGCATGCTCGATCGGTTGCAGCGCGGCTTTCAGCAGGCCACGCGCTTTAGCACGGATGCGTCGCACGAACTCCGCACGCCGCTCGCCGTCTTGCGGGGAAGTATCGAGCAGATGCTCGCCGACCCGGCGCTGAGCGATCTGCAGCGCGAGTCGATCGAGCAGTTGCAACTGCAGACGCAGCGTCTCACCTCGATCACCAACACGCTGCTCCTGCTCGCGCGTGCCGATGCCGGGCGACTGCAACTGCAACTTGAAGACGCCGACTTGCGCGAGATCATGCGGGATTGCCTGGAAGACGCCGCGGTCCTCGGCGAGCAGCGCGAGGTGGAGATCGAGAGCGACCTCGGGGAAGCGGCGCCGGTGCGGGTGGATCGGGGGCGCATCCGGCAGGTGGTGCTCAATCTTTTGGACAATGCCGTGAAGTACAACGTGACCGGCGGGCGCGTGCAGGTGCTGCTCGCGCCGACGGATGGGCTCCACCGGTTGCGCATCGGGAATACGGGGCCGGAGATTCCGGCGCTGGAGCAAGCGGGATTGTTCGAGCGCTTTTTCCGGGCGGGTCAGCATGAGGATACGCCGGGCTCGGGACTCGGGCTCAGTCTCGCCCGTGAACTGGCGCGCAGTCATGCCGGAGAAGTGCGGCTGGTCAGCAGCCGTGAGGGCTGGACGGAATTCGAGCTGACGATTCCCGCGCGCCCTACGGCTTGACGCCGGTGGCGAGGAGCGTTTGGAAATGCGGCGGCTGCGTCTCGCGCGAGACCACGCCGATCTCGATGTCGCGAAAGCCGGCGTCTTCGAGGAACTGGTGGAGGTCCGCTTCGCTGAAGCCGAGCCAGCGGTCGGCGTAAAGTTCGCGCGCTTCTTCGAGTTGATGCTGGAGCAGATCGAGGATCGCGACGCGCCCGCCTTTCTTGAGGATGCGATACGCGGCGGCGACGGCGCGTTGCGGGCTGGCGGCGTGGTGCAGAGCCTGGCTGAGCAGGGCGAGATCGACGGTGCTCGCGGGAATCGGCGGCTCTTCGATTTCGCCGAGCCGGTATTCGAGATTTTTGAACCCGTGCTTCTTCGCGAGTTCTGCGCCGAACTCGACCATCTTCTCGGAGTTGTCGATGGCGATGACCTTCTTCGCGCGCTTGGCCAGCAGTTGCGCGAGCGTGCCTTCACCCGCACCGAGATCGGCGATGACCATCTCCGGCACGAGCGTGAAAAGCATGTGCGCGACGCCATCCCAAGTGCGCCCCGGACAGTACGCGCGGCCAAATTTTCCCGCGAGCTGGTTGAAGTATTCGCGCGCCTTGTCGTCGCGTTTCTTGAGCGCGACTTTCAGCGCCGCCTGGTCGCGGGTTGCTTCGGGAAGTTCCTTGGCCGCCGCTTCGATGATCGGGCGAAGCTGGGAGTGCGAATCGTCGTCGGCCAGCGCGTAGTAAATGTTCTTCCCGGCGCGCCGATCACGGACGAGCCCGGCCTGCCGGAGCTGGGCGAGATGACTGGAAATGCGCGACTGGCCCATGCCGAGCACGTCCTGGATTTCGACGACGGAGAGCTCTTCCTTGCGCAGGAGGAGGAGGAGTCGCAGACGGGTTTCGTCGGCGAGGAGGCGCAAGGATTTTACGATTGACGCCATGAGGAAGTCGTTTAGACGTATCACCGCATCATGATTGGTCAATACGTTGTTTGCTCCAATCGCCCCTAAACCATCAACTCCTCACCCATCCCGCGCATGTCCCGTAGCTTCATTTTTTCCTCTGAGTCCGTCGGCGAAGGTCACCCCGACAAAGTCGCCGACACCATTTCCGACGCCGTGCTCGACGCCTGCCTGACGCAGGACAAGACCAGCCGCGTGGCTTGCGAAACGTATGTGAAGAGCAACATCGCCATCGTCGGCGGTGAGATCACGACCAAGGCGAAACTCGACTACGTGCAGATCACTCGTGATGCGGTGCGCGAGATCGGTTACGTGAACGACGACGACGTTTTCCACGCCGACAAAATCTTCGTGCAGAACATCCTGACCGCGCAGTCGCCCGACATCGCGCAGGGCGTGGATGCGAAAAAGGCCAAGGGCAAAAAGCACGCCGAGCAGGGTGCGGGGGATCAAGGAATCATGTTTGGCTACGCCAGCAATGAAACGCCCGAACTGATGCCGGCGCCGATCATGTATGCGCACCGCCTCGGCCGGGAACTGACGCGCATCCGCAAGGCGGGCAAAGCCGCCAAGTGGCTGCGACCCGATGCGAAGTCGCAGGTCTCCGTGGAATACGTGGACGGCAAGCCGACCCGCATCACGAACGTGGTCATCTCTACCCAGCACGCGGCGGACGCGGAGCACGCGGAGATCGAGAAATTTTGTATCGAGAAAGTGATCAAGGCGGTGCTGCCGAAGGGCATGCTGACCAAGGACACCGAGTATCTCATCAACCCGACCGGAAAGTTTGTCGTCGGTGGGCCGCAGGGCGATACCGGGCTCACCGGGCGCAAAATCATCGTCGATACCTATGGTGGCATGGGCCGGCACGGTGGCGGCGCTTTTTCTGGCAAGGATCCGTCGAAGGTAGATCGCAGCGCGGCTTACATGGGCCGCTGGGTGGCGAAGAACATCGTCGCCGCCGGGCTCGCTGCGAAGGCCGAAGTTCAGTTCGCCTACGCCATCGGTCACCCGCAGCCGGTTAGCGTGCACATCGATACTTTCGGCACCGGCGTCGTTTCCGACGAATCCATCCTCGCCGCGGTGCTCAAGACTTTCAGTTTCAAGCCCGCCGACATCGTCAAGCAGCTCGACCTGCTCCGCCCGATCTACTCGAAGACCACGAACTACGGCCACTTTGGTAAGGACGACAAAGACCTGACGTGGGAATCCACGGACAAAGCCGCCGCGCTGAAGAAGCTGGCGAAGTAACGCACCCCAGTATCGCCGCGTCCGCCAGTGGTCGAGTCAGCCTCCCCGCATCACGGGGTTCACTCCTCCGCCCACATCGGTTGCTTGACGCCCGCTTGGTGGGCCGCCGTTATTTTTTGTTGATTTTGCGGATCCAGCTTTGTTTGCCGAATTCCGCGTATTCCAGCGCGCTTAACGATTGCAGGACCGCTGCCGATTTTTCCGTGAGCTTCGATCTCTCCAGAAAGAGGCTTCTCAACGCGGGGTGCCCTCTCAGCGCTTCGAATTGATCGTCCCCGATTTCGGCGCGGCGCAGGATCAACCGGTGCATCGTTTTCCATCCGGCAACCACGGCCAAGGCTTCGCGATCGACTTCTTTGATCGGTAAATCGAGCACCTTCAATCCGGTGAGTGGCGCGATCGCGGGCAGCGACTGTTTGGTGAGGAGCGGAGAGTCGATTTCGAGTTCTTCGAGAGTCTGCATTCGCGCCAAAGCCTGAACACCGCGGTCGGTCAATCGAGGCGAACGGATACTGAGCTTTTTCAGCCGTGGGTTGGCAGCGATTGCTTCGAGCGCGCGATCGGAGAATCGATCGGAGGAAATTTCCAGCGTCGTCAGTTGCGGAAGCGCGGAAATCTTCCGCGCGAAATCATCAGAAAATTCGCCCGTGCCGCGGATGACCAGAGATTCGAGTTGCTCCAGAGCACCGAGTGTTTCCATGCATTTGTCCGTGAGGCCATTCGTCTCGGAACCCACCAAGACGATGTCGTTCCCTTCAATCCATAGCGCCTTGAGCATTTTCAGCTTCGGCAAAACCTCCAAGTCTTCATCGCTCAGATGATGTTTGGCGAGATGAAGATCTTCCAGAAGCTGACAACCCACCAACACGGAGAGCGCGCCCTTTTCCAAATCAACGCCCTCGGGCCCCCATCCGAGCGTCAAATATTTCAAGCTCTTGATCTCGGCGACCTCTTTCAGGGCCTTGGTGGAGACATCGGCGTTGTTGACGTTGGCGGAGTCGATCTGCCCGGCTTCATTCTTTTCAAACGAAAAAAGCTGACCAAAGAGGGTGCCAGAGGACAACAGCAGGGCGAAGAGTGAAATCTTGAGCGGCGAGATGGGCGACATGTTGTTCGCGAGATTGATGATCCGTTCCGCTTTGCCAAGTATACTTCTGGCTGCGGCTTTTCTGGGGCGGTGCTCTCCGGGGCTGGCAGGACCGCCCTCGCAGGCGGGGGCATCTTTCGGGTTGACGGGTGAGATTCATAACGCATCATCCCATCACGATTAGAAGATGCGTCCGTTCGCTCCGCGGCGGCGTTCTGCTTTCACCAACCTGCAAACCTTCACCTATGAGCACTACGACACTGACCACCAAATTCACCGACTACAAAGTTGCCGACATCAGCCTCGCCGATTGGGGCCGCAAGGAAATCGTCATCGCCGAGCAGGAAATGCCCGGCCTGATTTCCATTCGCGAACAATACGCGCCGAGCCAGCCGCTGAAAGGCGTGCGCATCACCGGCTCGCTGCACATGACCATCCAAACCGCCGTGCTCATCGAGACGCTGGTCGCGCTGGGCGCCGATGTGCGCTGGGCTTCGTGCAACATCTTCTCCACGCAGGATCACGCCGCTGCAGCCATCGCGGCCGCGGGCCTGCCCGTGTTTGCCTGGAAGGGCGAGTCGCTCGAGGAATATTGGGACTGCACTTGGAAGGCGATCGTGAACAACGACGGCAAGGGCCCGCAACTCGTCGTCGATGACGGCGGTGACGTGACGCTCTTCCTCCACAAAGGCTACGAGCTGGAAGAAGGCGACAAGTGGGTGGATAGCGAGTCCGGTTCCCACGAGGAGAAGGTCATCAAGGACCTGCTCAAGAAGGTCCACGCGGAGAACCCGTTCATCTTCCACGAGATGGTGAAGGACTGGCGCGGCGTCTCCGAGGAGACCACCACGGGCGTGCATCGGCTCTACAAGCTCCAGGAACTCGGCAAGCTGCTCGTCCCGGCGTTCAACGTGAACGATTCCGTGACCAAGTCGAAGTTCGACAACCTCTACGGCTGCCGCCACTCGCTGGTCGATGGCCTCAACCGCGCGCTCGACGTCATGATCTCCGGCAAGGTCGCCGTGGTCATCGGCTACGGCGATGTCGGCAAGGGCAGCGCGCAATCGCTGCGCGGCCAGGGTGCCCGAGTCATCGTCACCGAGATCGATCCGATCAATGCGCTTCAGGCCGCGATGGAAGGCTACGAAGTCACGACGATCGAAGACACCCTCGGCCGCGGCGACATCTACGTCACCACCACGGGCAACGTCGATGTCATCACCATCGAGCACATGACGAAGATGAAAGACCAAGCCGTCATTTGTAACATCGGCCACTTCGACAACGAGATTCAGGTTGAAAAGCTCGTCAACTATCCCGGCATCAAACACACCAACATCAAGCCTCAGGTGGACAAATACACCTTCGCGCCTGGTCAGGAAATTTTCCTACTCGCCGAAGGCCGGTTGGTGAACCTCGGTTGCGCCACTGGCCATCCATCGTTCGTGATGAGCAACAGCTTCAGCAACCAGACGCTCGCCCAGCTCGATCTCTGGAAGAACAAAGACCTCTACAAGCCGGCGGTCTACGTGCTGCCTAAAAAGCTCGACGAAGAAGTCGCCCGCCTGCACCTCGCGAAGATCGGCGTGAAACTCACGACCCTCACCGCGAAGCAAGCCGCCTATCTCGACGTGCCCGTCGAAGGCCCATACAAGCCCGCGCACTACCGCTACTAAACATTCAGGTTTGGTTGTTTCGAGCCCCGGTGATCCTGCATGGATCGCCGGGGCTTTTTCGTTGGCCGACTAGCTCAATCCCCAGCGCCGGCGCAGATACCAATCAGCGCCGAAGAGGGCGCCGATGAGCCAGAAGACCCAAGCGCGATCCCATGCGCTGGTGAGCTTCGTGGTCGGTGCGGCGTCTGATCTCTCGTCTTGGAGTTCGGCGAGGAGTTTCGCCAGCTCGCTGGGCTGAAGGAGGCGACCGCCGCTGCTTTCGGCGAGCTTGCGGAGGTAGTTGGTGTCGGTTGCGACTTCAGTTTGCTCGAGGTTTTCGTCGAAGACGATGAAGCGGACCGATTGCGCGGTGCCGTCGGGAAACGTCGCGGTCGCGGTGAACTTCCCGACCTTCGAGGGCAGGAACTCCGCGGTTAGCTTGTCCTGCGCCTGCGCTTCGGGTGGAGTGAGAGTAGTTCGCCCGACCTCCGCGCTTTCCTGCATAATGGTGAGTGGAATGTCGCGGACCTTGGGCGCGGCGTCGCGGATGACGGCGCGAAAATAAATCTTCTCGCCGAGCGGGATGTTAGCCGAACTCGCCCGCAGAGAAAATTGCTGCGTCGGGAGAAAATCGCGCCCGGCCATGAGCCACAGAATCATCTGGTCCCAGAACCGATCGAAGAGCGTGTTCATACCTTCGACTTTGGCATTGAAAGCCCAACGCCACAGACCATCTACGCCCACGCTCAGCACCTGTCCGTCGCCGAAACGCCGATGCACCATACCTGGCGTCGGGTCGCCGCCGCCGGCACTTAGCGTGGCGGCGAGCGTCGCGGTGAGCGGCTGCTTCTCGACCACGCTGTAGCCGGCGATCAGCTCAGGCACTTGATCTTCCGTGCCTGGACCAGTGATCGCTCGGAAGGGCGCCAGCGCCTGCCCCTCGCGCGCGACCTGCAGCCGCACGTGCTCGGTAGGCTGCGTGCTCCAGATCACCGGTTCCAGTTCGCTCTTCGTCTCGGGAGCAAAGGCGCGCCCGCGACTGAAGACCACGGTGCCGCCGTGATTGCGCACGTAATCCTCAAGCTGCCGCACCGCCTCGACGCCGAGGAGCTTGTCCACGCTGCGCCCGAGCACGACCACGTCGTAGCGCCGCCAGTCCTCGGCGGTCGCCGGGATTTTCAGCTCTGTCTCGCCCTCCTTTTTGCGGATGAGCCGCGCCTTGCCCTCGGCGTATTGCACGATGCTATCCACGTTCATCTTGTCGTTGCGCAGCAGCGAGCGCTGCAAAAAGGTCGTGTCCCAGTACGGCGCGCCCTCGAGGAAGAGCACTTGGATCTGCTGGTCGATGACGTTGAGGTAGGTCAGCGCGCGGTTGTTCTCGCGGTCCACTTCGTTGTCGAGCGGGGTCACGCGCAGTTCGTATTCGTACTGCCCGACGGCGGGTTCGGTGACGTCGAAATTCACCGCCATCTCCGGGTCTTCGCTGGCGCGCAGCCGCTGCGTCTGCACCACCTGGTCGCTGCGCCGCAGTTCGACGTTCAGCGTTTCCAATTCGCACCCGATCGTCCGCACCGCGCCGCTGATCCGCGCCTTCTGTTTCACGTAGCAGTAGGGCTGGTAGCTGGTGATGCGCACCGAGACGTCGCGCACCTTGCCCGTTTTTCCGAGCGGCACGGTGTAAATCGGGACGCCGCGCTGCCGGGCGGCGAAGCCGGTCTTCGCGGGATTTACGAGTTCGAAGTCGTGACCGTCGCTGAGCAGAAAGAGCGCGCGGCCGGATTCGTTCGCGCCGAGGCTGGCGAGCATCGTGGAAATGGAGCGGTGAATCCGCGTGCTCGCGCCTGCGGACTTCAGCTCGCCCGTGTTCGTGAGCAGCGCGGCGTCTTCGTCGAAGCGGAACATCCGCGTCTTGCCGTCGACGAGCGTGCCGTCGGCTTTGACCAACTCCGCGTCGCCGAGCACCGCCCGCGCGGCGTCCGTGCGGTTTCCTTGCGCCACGTCTTTTTGCGCCATGCTCTTCGAGTCATCGATCGCGACCAGCGTGACGCGATCGGTGACTTGCGGCGGGATTTCCTCCATCCGCGAGGGCTGGAGCAAAAGGAGGACGACGAGCGCTCCGCCGAAAATGCGGAAGACGAGCAGCGTGCCGTTTTGCGCCGAAGAGAGGCGCGCGCCCGCGAGTCGATAAATAACGAAAGTCAGCGCAACCAGCGCCACGCCGAGCAAGACCACGGCGTAAATGGGCAGGATCGGATCGAGAACGAGGCTCGTCTGTGGGGCTGGAGAAGCGATCATGCCGGCGACATCGCCGCTCAGGTTGCGTGTCTCGGCGCCATTTCCCCAGCGGAAAAATGATGGTCGCTCCACGTCACCTGGAAACGCGAGTGCATCCACACCACTGGCCCGCCACATGCTCAGGCCAATGTCCGCCCAAACCCCATGATCGACCGTATCTCCAACGCCGGAGAAGACCGCACCGCTCCACCGGCATCGCCGGTCGCCGGTGGCTTCCACGCCCCGAAAATCCAGCATTTCTGGACGGCGCTGCTCGCCGCGTTCGTGCTGGCCGGTCCGTGGTTTCTACCCTCGGGATCGACCCGCGTTCCGCTCAGCGGGAGCGGCCCGATGAGGTCCAGCGATTCCCTCTTCATCGAAAACGGCGCGGGCGAAGACATGACGGCCAAGACGGTCGCCGCCGTTCGGGCTACGCCCGGCGTTCGTCCGATCCTCGCCGTGGCGCATGCCGGCGACCCCGAGGGTTCATACCTCGCCAATCTCGTTCAGTCCGTCGCCTGGTCGCGTCTCGTCGCCATCCGCTACCTCGGCGACGAGCTCCCCGCGGATTGGAACGCGGAGTTCGATGCCGTGATCCTTTGCCACTGGGGAGAGCCGCCGCCGCGGGCGCGGGTGATCGAGCGGGATTTGGTGATCATCGATGTCCCGGAGGTCGCACGATGAATCCCATCGCCGCCCTGCCGGGTCTGCTGAGCGCCTGGGTTTTCGGGTGTGCTCTGGTCGTGCTGCTCTGGCGGCGCGGCGAGCGGCTTTCCGTGCTCGAGCTTGGCGCCCATGGGGGACTGCTCGGCACGGGGGCGGTGTCCCTGCTCGTGGGCGTGTTCGGGCTGCAGTTTCGTGGCGGCGCGCTCATCGTGGCCGTGCTCGCGGGCATCGCGGCGACCGCGGTTTTCGCTTTGAGAAAAATCCACACGGCGCATCCGCTCACCTTTTGGCCAGAAGGCCTCACGCCCCGCGGGCGCTCGCTGCTCCTGATTCCGGCCCTCACCGCCGCCTTCGTGATCTTCGAGGCCGACGGCTTCGCCTTCACCGGCGACGGGCTCTTCCTGTGGGAGTTCAAAGCCCGCGTGGCGTTGGAAAATGGCGGCATTCCTCCGCGTATCTATTTTACCTCGCCGCACATGCAAGCGACGCATCCCGGCTACCCGCTCGGGCTACCGCTGACCTACGTCTGGCTTTACCTCTGCCACGGCGGTGCGGACCAGGGTGCGGCTTTGGCGCTCAGCGGTTTTCTTTACGTCTGCATCAGCGGAACGATCGGCTCGCTCGCCTGGCGATTCACCCGCAATCCCGCGCTCGCCGCGCTCGCCGCTGCTGCGCCGTTGGGCGTGCCGTTCCTGACGCACAGCCCCGCAGGCGCTTTGCGCGGTTATGTGGATTACCCGCTCGGCGCCTGTTTCGCCGTCGCGCTCGGCTGGACGCTGCTGTCCGATCGGCGTGGCGGCCAGCTTCCGCTCGCGGCGGCCTTTGCGGCCCTGCTGCCTTGGTGGAAAGCCGAGGGCGTCATCTTCACTGCCGCGCTCGGGTTTGCCGCGCTGGTCCACTTTGGATGGAAGAACTGGCGACACGCCTTTGCTCTCATCGCGCCGGCGCTGCTCGTCGCCATCGCATGGAAACTCGTGATGCACCTCGCGGGCACACCGCCGCAGGAAGTCTTTCGCCCGATCAGCGCCCTGGCTCTCGCCGAGGGGGCCGACCGTCTCGGCGTGATCCTGCCGCATTTCGGCCAAGCCTTCGTGACCTTGAAGAACTGGGGTTTCCTTTGGATCATCGCCGCCCTCGCCGCCGCTCAACTCATCCTCCAGCGCCGCCGCGAAGCGATTACGTGGGGCGCGACGCTCGGCCTCATCCTCGCGGCCTTCACCTTGCCCTACATGCTCACGCTCAAGGGCCTCGATTGGCACCTTTTCACCTCCGCCAACCGACTCCTCCTGCAACTCGTTCCCGCGGTCATCATGGGCGCCGCCATCGCCGCAACTCACCGCCCGCGGAGCGTGGCAGGTGAGCATTCCAAAGGCTGATCGAAATCAGCCCGCGGGGTCGGCCTTCTGCGCGGCGAGCGCTTCCCACTCGGCCGTCAGGCGTGTGAGGTCTTCGGTCACGGCGAGGAGGTCGCGGTTGAGATCCACGGCGCGTCCACCAGCCTCGTAGGTCTCGGGGTTTTCTAGTTCGGCGGTGAGATCCTTCTGCCGGCCTTCGAGCGTGGCGATGCGCATTTCCAGCGCGGCGACGCGGTCGTCGTGGGTCTTGCGAATGCGGGCCGCGGCCTGACGTTCTTCCGCTTCGGCGCGCTTTTGCTCCTTGGATTTGCGCGGGGTCGGGGCGTTGCCGGACGCGTTGTTCGACGGCGTCGGCGCGGTGGCGGGCTGGGCGTTGCTGAGCTTCTCGCCCGCGGTGAGCGCGGCGCGCGCGGAGGTGGCCTTGGATTTTTCGAGGTAGTATTCGTAGTCGCCGGCGTAGGGCGTGAGTTTGCCGGCGCTGATGTGCAGGACGGTGCGGGCCATGGCGCGGATGAAATGCACGTCGTGGCTGATGAAGATGAGCGTGCCTTCGTACTGCTGGAGCGCGCCGATGAGCGCGTCGATCGAGCCGATGTCGAGGTGCGTCGTCGGCTCGTCCATGAGCAGGAGATTCGGCGGATCGAGCAGGATTTTCACGAGCGCGAGGCGGGTCTTTTCACCGCCACTGAGCACGCCGACGGGCTTGAAAACATCGTCGCCGCGGAAGAGGAACGAACCGAGCACAGTGCGCGCCTGCTGTTCGCCAACGGGGTTCGGCATGTCCTGCACGGCTTCGAGCACGGTGTGTTTGGCGTTCAAGCTCTCCATGCGGTGCTGCGAGAAATAACCGACCTTCACGTTGTGGCCGACTTCGCGAGTGCCGCTGGCGGGCGTGAGATTGCCGGAGAGTAATTTGAGGAGCGTCGATTTGCCCGCGCCGTTGGGCCCGACGAGCACGGTGCGCTGGCCGCGCTCGGCCTCGAATTCCATCCCGTCATAGACCACGAGGTCACCATAGGCGAAGTCGATGTCCTTCAGCGTGATCGAGCGGATGCCCGAGCGCGGGGGCTGGGGGAAGCGCATGTGGACCGTCTTTTCCTGGCTGAGCGGCGCCTCGATTTTCTCCATGCGATCGATCTGCTTCAGCTTGCTCTGGGCCTGCGAAGCTTTGCTGGCCTTGGCGCGGAAGCGGTCGGCGAACTCTTGGAGCGAAGCGATTTCCTTCTGCTGGTTTTTGTAAGCGGCGAGCTGCACCTCTTCGCGCTGCACTTTCTCGACCACGTATTTGTCCCAGTTGCCGCGGTAGCGGTTGAGCTTTTGGTGGGAGATTTCGACGATGGAATCGACGAGCGCGTTGAGGAATTCCCGGTCGTGCGAGATCATCAAAATCGCACCCGGATACGACTGGAGATATTCCTGAAACCAGTAGAGCGATTCGAGGTCGAGGTGGTTGGTCGGTTCGTCGAGCAGGAGCAGATCGGGCTCCATGACGAGCAACCGCGCGAGGTGGGCGCGCATGATCCAGCCGCCGCTCATCGTCCGCGCTTCGCGGTTGAAGTCGGATTCGCGGAAGGCGAGACCGTGGAGGATTTGTTTGGCCCTGGGCTCGAGTTGGTAGCCACCGAGTTCGGCGAAGGTGCCGAGCGCCTCGTGATATTCCTCGTCGTCGTGCGTGCCCGCGGCTTCGTGCCGAGTAATGGCGCGCTGGGCTTTCGCGATCTCGGGCGAAATCGCGCAGGCCAGCTCCAGCACCGTCTCATCACCGGCGGGCGCGCTTTCCTGCGGGAGGAAGCCGAGCGTGGCGTTTTTCTCGATGATCACGCGGCCGTCGTCGGGCGAAGCGTCGCGCAGGATGAGCGAGAAGAGCGTGGATTTGCCGGCGCCATTGGGACCGACGAGACCGACGCGGTCGCCGCGATTGACTTGCAGCGAGGCGTCGCTGAAGAGCGTGCGACCGGCGAAGGCTTTACTGACTTGGGAAAGAGTGAGCATCGAAAAGGCGGGGAAGATGGACGCCCTCGCCCCGGCGCGCAAGCACCGCCGCTGCCGTCACTGCCGCAAGTTCACGTCGAGGCCGAAGAGCTTCCACGTCGGCAACTCGTAGAGAAGCTTCAGCGCGAAATGCACGCGATACGGTTTCGTCGGGTAGTGGCCGGAGACGAGGAGCAGCCCGTCGGTGCCGACGGTGGGCGGATTGTCGAAGACCGGCTCGATGCTGCGAATGCCGTCGAGTGTGACTTTCTTGTCGATGAAGGGCTGGAAGGCGCGCTGGAGCTGGCCCTTGGTGAGCTGGTCCTGCCACTTCGCAGAGACCGAATCGTAGAAGGCATCGAAGGATTGCGCGACGATCGCGTCGTTGAAGCGCAGCAGGTTGTCCTGCACGATCTGGCGCACTTCGGCTTCGGGCGGGACTGGCTGGGTCACGGCGTCGGTGAAGGCGGGGATTTTGCCGATCAGCGTGAAGCGGTTTTCGGAGACCCCGGTTTTTTCGTTGGGCGGCTGGCGGATGGAATAGACGCGCCAGGCGCCGGCTTCCTGATTGAGCGTGATGATGAGCGGCAGCTCCAGGCCGGTACGGGTTTTCACCGTCACGCGCACCTTGGCGGTTTTGCCGTCGATCTCCGGCGCCTGCCAATCGCCGCCCGCATATTCGGTCAGCCCCATTTCCTTGGCCGTCGCTTCGAAGACGACCGCGCTGCGTTGCGCCTGGAGACCAAACGCGGCGCTCTGCCACGCGGTCTGCGTCCGACCGGAGGCGATCAGCTCGAAGAACTGGCGCGCGCTCGCCGCCGGGTCAGGCGCCTTTTGGCAGCCGGACCATGCGAGGACGAGGAGAGCGAAGAGGGGACGCAGCCAGCGCATCGCAGATCAGGCGCTCCACTCCAGCATGCGGCGGATCGGGAGTTCGGCACGGGCGCGGATCGGCTCGGGCAGGATGATCTCGGGCTCGAGGTTGAGCAGGGCCGAGTGCAGCTTCTCGAGCGTGTTCATCTTCATGAAGCGGCAGTCCGCGCAGGCGCACTGGTCGGTCGGGCCGGGAATGAAGGTCTTGCCGGGAAGCTCGCGGCGCAGGCGGTGGAGCATGCCGCTTTCGGTGACGATGACGAACGCCTCCGCCGGGTTGTCGCGGCAGTACGTGATCATTTTTTCCGTCGAGCAGACCTCATCGGCGAGCAGGCGCACGGCGTAGGTACATTCGGGATGCGCGACCACGGGCGCGTCGGGATATTCCGCGCGAATGCGCTCAATGGAGTTGCGGGTGAACTCGACGTGGACGTAACAGTTGCCCTTCCACAGCTCCATCGGGCGGCCGGTTTTTTCCATGACCCACGAGCCGAGGTTCTGGTCGGGGACGAAGAGGATATTCCGATCCGCGGGCACGCGCTGGACGATCTTTACGGCATTGCCGCTGGTGCAGATCACGTCGCTCAGGGCTTTCACGCCGGCGCTGCAGTTGATGTAAGCGACGACGTAATAGTTCTTGTCGCGATGCGCTTCGAGGTAGGCGGCGAGCTTGTCCGCGGGGCACGAATCGCTCAGTGAGCAGCCCGCTTCGAGATCGGGCAGGATGACTTTCTTCGTCGGGTTCACGATCTTCGCCGTCTCGGCCATGAAGTGGACGCCGCAGAAGGCGATGACGTCGGCATCGGTCTTCGCGGCTTGATAGCTCAGCCCGAGAGAATCGCCGACGAAATCCGCAAGATCCTGAATCTCTTTGACCTGATAATTGTGCGCGAGGATGACGGCGTTGCGCGTCCGCTTGAGTTCGAGGATTTCTTCGACGAGGTCGAGGCCGAGGGTGGGCATGCCTCACGTTGCCATCGGACGACCCTACTTCACAAAGATTTTCGGGTGTTCGCTATTCGATGATGTGCAGGTAGAGGCGGCTGTTGAGCCGCCGGAAGGCGCCGTTGGTGAGGATGCCATTGTCTGTGCGGCGGTCGATATCGATCATGCGGAGATCGTCTCCGACCGCCGGGCTGATGTAGCGCACGCCGAGTCGAGCCGGGTTGCTCGCGGATGGTTCCCAGTCCCAGCGTCCGCCGATCGGAGTCGCGCGCGGCCAATCCATGCCGTTGAGATACACGGCCATCCCGGTCGGGATCACCCCTTGTGTGGCGTTGGCTGGGTAGCGATTGGTCTCCGCCGCATACATTTCAAAGGCCGAGGTCGCGGCCCGTAGATCGTTAATGAACTTGGTGTTCTGGACCAAGTTCCGCGAGCGCAGGAAACTCGGGACCGCGATCACGGCGATATCGGCGATGAGAGCGACGATGATCATCAACTCGAGTAGGGAAAAGCCGGCGGATCTGGAATTCATAACGCTATCTCAAGCAGATCCCGAACCGGAGATGCGTGATTCTACCCAATCATTCGTGTCGCGGAAACCGCTACAAGAACCGGGAATCCGGCCTCTCAAACTGCCGCTGTGCCCAGCCGAAGCGCGCCCGCAGCCGGACGATGAGCAGGCGCAAGAGCAGGCCGTAGAGCACGGTGGCGCCGACGGTTTTCGCCGGGATGCGGATATACCACGGCGTCTCGGGCGTGGAGAGCTGCTGGACGGCGTAATCCACGGGAATCTGCAACCCGTTCGCGAGCTTGATCGGGAGCTGCACCGGCACCTGCTTCACCCATTCCTTGAAGGGCATATTGGTGATGTAGTGCCAGTGCCAGTCGGGATCGATCTTGGTTTCCGCGTAGCCGGTGAGGCCGAAAAAGGTGAGGACGGCGGCGAAGAGCCTGGCCTGCAGCGAACGGAACACGGCTTACGATTCGCGCCGGATGCGGATCTGGATTTGCCGCGAGAGCAGCCACTTCACCGCGAACATGTCGCAGGTCGCTTTCCACGCGCGATTGCCGAAGCCGTATTTGCTCACGCCGGCAACGCGCGGGCGGTGATTCGTCGGCACTTCGGCCAGCTTGTAGCCGAGGCCTTTGATCAGCGCGGGGATGAAACGGTGCATTCCATAAAAAGGCACGAGCGCCTCGCGGCATTCGCGGCGCATGGCCTTGAGCGTGCAGCCGGTGTCGCGCACGCCGTCGCCGGTGAAGCGGCTGCGGACGAAGTTTGCGATGCGGCTCTGGACGCGTTTGAAGTTCGTGTCCTTGCGATTGGCGCGGTAGCCGCAAGCGAGGTCGGCACCTTGCTCGATCGCGGCGAGGAGCTTGGGAATGTCGGCGGGGTCGTTCTGCCGGTCGCCGTCGAGCAGGACGATCACGTCGCCGGTCGCGGCGTGGATGCCGGCATACATCGCGGCGCTCTGGCCGGTGTTTTTGGCAAACTCGATGACCCGCACGCCGGGGCCGCGGGTGATGCGCGCGAGCGTGGCGTCGGACGAGAAGTCATCGACGAGGATGAGTTCGTGATCGACGCCCGCGAGAGCGGCGGCGAGTTCGCGCTGGAGTTCGGCGATGTTGTCCTCCTCGTTGTAGAGCGGGATGACGACGGAGACGGCGGGCATGGGAGGCGGAGAATGCCGGAGAACTGCGCGGGGACGGAAGCGAAATGCTTGGCCGGTTTTACCGCAGAGGACGCGGAGAGTTTGGAGAGGGCCGCAGAGGTTTTGCTTCTTCCCGCTGTCGTCCCCTCATTCCTCTTTGCGCCCTCTGCGGTTAAATCCGTCACAGTTCCTGCATGCGGTAGTCGGAGCAGGCGAAGATGCGGAAATGGCGCAGCGGCAGGCCGCGCCGGACGACGTCGAAGCAGGCCACGACTTCGCGTTTGGCAAAGGTGCGCTCGAAGACCGAGGGCGGCTGCGATTCCTCGCGGTCGGTGATGTAGAGCGCGGTGCGGCCGAGGAAGGGGTTATAGCCGAGCGTCTCGGTGTAGTAGTCGTCGATGCCGAGCTCGGGGGCGACGGCTTTCAGCGCGAGGAGAAAACGGCGGATCGTCTCGGGATCGGGATCGGGCTGCTCGAAGGGCGGAAGCTGCGCGAGGCTGTCCTCGAGTTCGGCGTGGAGCGCGGGGTCGAGCTTGCTGCTGGGCAGGAGCTTTTCCCGCGCGACTTCCGCGAAATCCACCATGCCGTCGTAGCGCGGCCAGAAGTAGAACTGGTTCCCGGGGTAGGCGGATTCCGGGACGTAGAGCGGCGGATGGCCGAGGCCTTCGGTGCGCGGGTCGGGCAGGTAGTAGCCGAGGGCGGCGGCGGTCGCGTATTTGTCGGCGATGAGGAAAACCGGCGCGCCCCGCTCGGCCTCGAACTTCTCGCGGACCTTCTGCACCTGCTCGGCGGCGGTCTGCCAGCCGCGCAGCCGGGTGCTGGGATCGGCGGTGTAGGGCAGGGGGAAACCGAGACGCCGCACGACATCGAGATCGATCGTCACCACGCTCATCAGCCCGCCGAGCGCGAGCGCCGCGGCGACGAAACGCCGCGCCCACCGCTGCTCCCGCGCGCGCTCGATCCAGAACGGCACCGCCAGCACCACCAGGCTCAGGCTCGCGGGCGCCGTCCAGTTCGGCTCGCCGGTCTGCTTGAAGGACAGCGCGAAGTACAGGACGAACAGCGGGAGCGTGAAGGAGAGGAGGAAGCGCGGCTTGAAATGCGCGCCCGCCTTTTTCCACGCCCAGCCGAGACAGCCGATGAGGCCGATGAAGATGAGCGGCGAATACACGCCGAGATGCAGTCCGAGGAAGGTAAGGAACTCCGTGGGGTGAAACTGCGGCCCGGTGCTCAGCCCGCCGCGGTCGCGCAGATGGGCGAAGGTGATCCACGCGTGGTTGGCGTTCCAGACGAGCACGGGAATCGTGAAGAGCGAGAAGACGCCGAGCAGCGAGTAGAAGCCGGGGCGGAGCAGCTCGCGGCGATGTTTCGGCGTGACCGCGAGGAGCAGCAGGATGGAAAGGAGCTGCATCGCGTTGGTGTATTTCGCGAGGAAACCGCAGCCGATGATCGCCCCGGTGGCCGGCCACCATGCGGAAAACGCGGGCGCCTTTTCCAGCGCCAGCCAAAAGGTGTAGAGCGCCGCCATCCAGAGGAAGATCGAGAGCGGATCGATCGTCATGACCAGCGAGCCGACGTGGAAGATCGGCACGAGATTGATCGTGAGCACGACCCAGATCGCCGCGGATTCGCCGTAGAGCCGGCGCGCGAAATGGAACAGGAGCAGGCTCGTGCCGAGGCCGAGCAGCGGGCTGAAAAAGCGGATGCCGAAGACGTTGTCGCCCGCGAGCAGCGTGCTCAGCCACATGTTCAGCGCGATGCCGGGGCCTTTGCTGTAGTAGCTCCAGTCGAGATGCTGCGCCCACTGGTAGTAGTAGGTCTCGTCCGGCGAGAGCTCGACCTGCGTGAGATAGACGAGGCGGAAGACCGTGAGCGCGCCGAGGAAGATGAAAAGCAGGCGGCGTGGACTCATGGCGTGAAAAGGCTCGGATGCCGATCATGCAACTGCGGCAGAAAGCGCATGCCGTATTTCCGCCAGAGCCACTCCAGCCCGGCGAGCAGGAAGAGCGTGGTGCCGAGACCGAGGAAGATAGAAGTGAGGACATCGCTCGGGAAATGCGAGCCCGTGTAAATCCGCGAGTAACCCACGAGCAGCGCCGGGATGAACGCCAGCCAGCCCCAGCGTCGGTAAAAGCACGCGCAGACCAGCGCCACGGTGATCGTGTTCATGGTGTGCGACGACGGGAACGAGCGGCCATCCACGTCTTTGCCCGAGGGATTCGAGAGCTTCGTCTTCGGCTCCTTGAAGATGCCGAGCAGCTTCGGCGTGGCCTTGCCCAGCTCGACCATGCGCACGTCGTGGAGGATCTGGTGCGGGCGCGGGCGATCCGTCTGGCGCTTCAGCGTGCGCGCCACGAGGCCGTCATTGATTCCCACGAGCAGCGCCGCCGTGAGGATGAAAGTGCGGGCGCGAAATCCCCCGCGCCACAGCACCACCGCGAGGAGCACGATGAGCGGCGGCGTCCAGGCCCCGAAACTGGACATGAGCGCCATGAATCGATCCAGCACGGGACCTGTCCATTGCCGGTTGATGAGAAAAAGGAGCTTTTGGTCCATGCATGAATCACTGAGCCACGCGAAGGTATGAGCATGATCTCACGCATCGCAATTCTTTTGGCGGCCACCGCCCTGCTCAGCGCGCCGCTGCGGGCGGAAGACGAGCTCGACCCGCAGGAGATCCTCCGCCTCGTCCGGCGCAACCAGGCCGCCCAGCACCAGACCCTCAGCGGGGCCATCCGCAACGCCGGCAAGAGCCTCCCTTTCCGCCTCGTCTCCGCCGGCGACACCGTGCGCTACGAGTTCACCGCGCCCGCGCAAGTCATCCAGCTCCGGCTCGGCGCGAAAGACGTGCGCCTCGAGGAAATCGCCAACGGCCAGACCCAGAAGGTCACGCCCCGGCGCTTCGACGCCCGCGTGCGCGACACCGACATCAGCTACGAAGACCTCTCCCTCGGCTTCCTCTACTGGCCCGACGCCAAGCTCCAGGGCGAGCAGACCATGCTCCTGCAAAAGTGCTGGATCATCCGAGTCGCCCCCGGCGGCAAAGGCGACTCGCAATACAGCCGGGTCGATCTCTGGATCAGCAAAAAGACCGCCGCACTCATGCAAGCCGAGGCCTTCGACGCCAACAACAAGCTCGCCCGCAAGTTCAAGGTGATCAGCGGCCAACCGGTCGGCGACGGGCTGTGGATCTTGAAGGAGATGCGCATCGAATCCTTCGGCGGCCGGTCGAAGGACTCCACGCCGACTTATCTGGAGATCGAGAAGCCGGGGTCGTAGGGCGCGCCACTTCAGCGCCGGCTTCCGGCGTGTTGATTGCCCCTCTCAATGTCATCCTGAGCGCCGTCCCGTCGCGGGCCAGCGGGGGGACGGAACGGAGTCGAAGGACCTCCAATATCCTTCTTTCTCTGCCGCGTCGTTGCCGAGGCGATCATCGCGCTTCCTGCCATGCCAGTGAGGAAAGGCGGATATTGGAGGTCCTTCGACTCCGCTGCGCCCGCCTTTCCGCCTCCGCTCCGCTCAGGATGACACGCCTTTTTCAAACTGAGCCACGCGTGTCATTGCAGCGCATAGACGGCGTTTCCGGGTTTGCTGCCTGGGGCATATCCCGGTTCATAGCGGCCTCGTGCCATCCGCCGGCATCACGATCGTCGCCCCGTCAAACTTGATCAGGCGCCGAAATCCCCGGACGAGCGTGAGCACCGCCTCGATCACGTTGAACACCGCAGGCAGTGTGGCCAGGCCTCCGGCGATCACGCTGAACTTCCAGTTGGCGACGACGAAGAGCTTCATCTTCACCGCCTGCGAGTCCTTCAGAAAGGCCTTCGCTTTCTCCCGCACCTCCTGGAGATTGAATGGTGGGACCGGCACTTCGGCGGTCTTTTCCGGCCCATTGATCACGAGGAAGCCTGATGATTCCGTTCGGCGGCTGGTGGTCCGGCCCTGCTCCCGGATCTCGGAACCGCTCTTGGTGCGGTCCCCGAAACCGACGACCGGGTCCACGGTGATTTTCTTGAAAGGGATGACGAAGAACAGGCAGGTCGCCGCCCGCGCCGCGACCCGCTCTTCGCTGCGTTGCAACGTGACCCAGGAAACCGGAGTGAACGCCGAGAGGAGGGCGGGAAGACGACGCAGGCCCCCAGCGCGATGGCTTGGCCGATGATCTTGCCCAAAAAAGCCGGACTTTCCGGACCTGTTTGGAGGTAAGTTCATGGGCCGCATCCTCCCTCGCCGCGCCGCCGGGTGGCAGCCGAAAGGAGGGATGCCCAGATGAGGCGCGGGTTGCGTCTGAGACCGCTACACGCTGGCCGGGGCGGGCGTGTCGAATTGCGCCAGCCACTCGCGGTGGACGCGCGGGGAGATCTCGCTCGGCTTGATCTCGCTGCGGCCACCCCAGAAGACATTCGTGTAGCTCACGGGGATGCCGCAGGTGACGAGGTGCGCGTCGATCGCCGCCTTGTGCTGGAGCACCCGGTCCTTTTCGGTGCCGTGGACGACGCCCATGATGTTCACGTTCTTGAACTCCTCGCCGCCCTCGCGCCAGTAGGCATGGGTCATGATCTCGTGGCGGCCTACTTCGCCGCCGGCTTCGAGTTCGCGCCCCTGCGGCACGGCCCAGTGAAAGAGCGCATTGAAGCGGGTGACGCGCTCGCCGGTGGCGCTGGGTTTCACATGCTCGAGGAAGGTGGAGAAGCGGCCGATGACGCCGCGTTTGTTCAGGTCTTCGGCGATGGTGCAGAAGGTCTCGAGGTCCACGCCAGCCTCAGCGGCGCGGGCTTCCCACAGGCCCACGCGCACTTCCTCGGGGGCGAGTTCGCGTTTCAGCGTGAGCAGGATTTCCCACTCCTGGTCGGAAAGGGCGACGTTCTGCACTTTCTGCATGACGGCGGGTGCGGGCGTGCGGTCGCCGGGCTCGATGGTCTTGCGGCGGACGTGGCCGACGCCGAGGGCGAAGATGCCTTTGGCCGGCATGAGCTTGTAGCGGGTGCAGCCGGTGTGGCGCATGAGGACGGCGCAATGCTCATCCATGGAGCGGCCGACCGGGACCTTGAGCGTGGTCCAGAGGCGATACTGCGAGCCGGCGGTCTGCTGGTCGGTGGAGCGGATGACGACGTGCCCGCTGAACGGGTCCTGCTTGAACATGAAGTCGAAGGCGGAGTTGAGCTTTTCCTCCGGCACGACCCAGGCGACGAGCGCGCCCTCGGCGAGCTGGGTGGACATGAGGGTCTGCCGCACGCGGCGGATGGTGCCGGCCTGAAGCATGGTCTTGATCCGATCGAGCACGGTGGCGAGAGGGACGCCGGATTTTTCCGCGATGGCCAGGAAGGGCTCGCGGACGAAGCCTTTGATCTGGTCTTCGGAGACGGAGAGGATCTGGGCGTTGAGGGGATCGGAGTGTTCGATGGCGGACATGGGAAGGCGGTCATTTAAGCGCGGAACCGGCGCGATGCCACCCGGGAATTGGCGAAAGGTGGCTGCCGGTTGGCGGGGTGGGAGGGGGTTGGTTTAGCCACGGATGTTCACGGATGAAACCCGGATGGGATTGGACGGAGCGAGAGCGGAGGTGCTGGTCGACTGCTCGTGCAAATCGCGTGCTGCCTTTATCCGTGATTCATCCGTGAGCATCCGTGGCTCAATTCCGCCCGTCGCTACGTCGATGCGGGTGGCCACTCCGCTTTCACCCAAGCCAGCGCTTCCTCGCGGTTGGCGAGGGTGCCTTCGAGCTGGCGGTTCTCCACGGCTTCGAGGATTTCGGCAAAGCGCGGGCTGGGC
>JBBQYR010000065.1:0-24764 GCA_038208565.1 Chthoniobacterales bacterium | reverse complement strand
TATTGGGAGGACACCAAATCCGTGCTCCGCCTGATCGGTCGCGACTGGTTCCTCGCTCAACTAAACGCTATGCAGAAAACTCAGGTGTCTGTTTAATTTAAGCAGATGGTATCACTCCCCAACGCCGATCCCCGTTCTGACCGCCCACGGTGCGGCGGGCGCGAAAGCAAATTCCTAGCATTCGTTTGTCGGCGGCTACATTGAGCTGCTCTATCCGCCGTCACAGGCCGGGGCGGTTCTCGTCGTGAACGAAGACGGGCGGCTGCGCGGCCTGGCGCTGAACAAAGTCGCCAGCGCCGCTTACGGCCATGACTTCATCGTGGGCGATGCGCTGCTCTGCCACACCAGCCAGATCCGATGACACCGCCGCTGATCGCGTATCCCGCGAGGCCGATTCAGGGCGGGCGGCTCGAACTTGCGCCGCCGAAGCGCGGACTGTGGTATGCCGAGCCAAAGTTGAACGGCTGGCGCGCGCTCATCCACACGCCAACCGGAACGATGTGGAATCGGCACGGTGCACTGCTCAAAATCGCTGATTGCTTCCAGCCCGCGCTCGCGGCACTCGCGAAGCTCGCTCCACGCGGCCTCGTGTGGGCCGATTGCGAAGCCCTAGAACGCCGACACAATCTCGGTCGCGGCACGCTCGTCGTGCTCGATGTCATTCCCGAATCCGGCGCGCCGAGCTACGAGCAGAGGCGCGCGATCCTCGAATTATTGCTCCCGTGTGATCCAGTTTTCGACGGTGACACTTCGCGCCCGGTGCCGAGCGGCGCCGTGGCCCTAACGCCAGCCCGGCGCGCTGATTGCCACGCAACCGTGCTCGCTTTTTACCAGCGGCTCCGCGAGGCCAACCGCGAGCTCGGCTGTGATTTCTTCGAGGGCGTGGTGATGAAGCGCGGGGACTCCGAATATCCCGTGCAGCTACGAAGTTCGACGGAGGCGTTCCGCGGGTGGGTGAAGCATCGCTTCCTCGCGTGAGAAGTCCCTCACGCCGTGGTGAACGGGGATACTTCGACGGCGGAGTCCCCGTCCAAGGGCGACAACTGGGCTTGGAAACGCGGTAGTTTCCGAAGATGGTCTGTTTTGGCATGCCAACGGAAATTTCGTCTCCTTTAGAAAGTATCGCACAACACCTCGCGGCGTTGCGAAAGCGACTGATCGACATCAGCAATCGCAACAAGCTGGTCAGCTTTCGACCGACAAAGAAGGCGTGCATCGAGGTCGCCTTTCCAAAGATCAGTGAACTGTATGAGCAGCTCACCGAGGGAGAGGAAGATCTGCGCCTGCAACTCGGCGTCGAATACCTCGTGGACGGGACTCGGACTAAACAGAAGCGAGCGGGCGCTGAGCCCCTGCACGTCACCCGCTCAGATGCGGAACGCGCGCTCCAACAGGGGCGAATACTCTGCCGCCATGATGAAGGGGACTTGGAAGCGCGCGCTGACTACATCCGCCGTGAGGCGAAGGCGGTGCTGGATGAGACCGGCATCAACCATCTTTATCTCGCGCTGGGCTTTCTTCGTTGGCGGGAGAGCGATGATTCCGAGCAGGATCGCCGCGCGCCGCTTTTGCTTATCCCCATCATCATCACGCGAAATGCGGAAGCGGGGCGCGGCGGCAGTCGCTACTTCACGATCGCGCACGATGGCGGCGATCTTTTTCCGAATCTTTCGCTAATCGAACGTTTGCGCGAAGACTTCGGCCTCGACCTTCCGAAGTTTGGCGAGGAATCGACCGATGCGGAGGAATACCTCGCCGATGTGGCGCGAACAATCCGGGGCCGGCAGGGATGGGAGGTCGAGGAGACCGCGTTCATCAGCTTCTTCTCCTTCGCAAAGATGCGGATGTATATCGATCTTGACCCGGCCTGCTGGCCCGAGGGGTGCGGACTGCTGCAAAACACGCTCGTCCAACAGATCCTTGAAGGCAGTCTTACGGAGACAGAAGAAGCCGGCTATGGCGGAGTCGATGTTACCGATGACCATCCGGTCGCTCACGACATTCCGCTCGTCGTAGAGGCGGACAGCTCGCAACACACAGCCATCCTGAAGACATGGGAAGGACGCAATCTCGTCGTCGAAGGTCCGCCGGGCACGGGCAAGTCGCAGACCATCACCAACATGATCGCTGCGGCGCTGCACCAAGGAAAAACAGTGCTTTTCGTCTCCGAGAAACTGGCGGCGCTGGAGGTGGTGAAGCGCAATCTCGACGTTGTCGGCTTGGGCGAATTTTGCCTGGAGCTGCACAGTCACAAGACGCGCAAACAGGAAGTCCACGCGGCCATGCGCAAAAGGATTCACTGGTCGCCTCCAACAGCGAACCAGTTCGAGGCAACGCGCCACCGATGGCGGCAGCAGGTCACGAAGCTGAAGCAATATCTCGAAGCTTGCGGCCGATGTCTCGGTCCTCGCGAAGAAGCAGCGTTTCGCATTATGGGGCGCGCGATCTCGCTCCGTGAGCGTTCCATTCCCACGATCCGAGATCCGCTGTCGCGCTTGGATCTTGATGCGGAGAAATTCAACGACGCGCTCGATTGCCTGCAACAAATCGCCGGGCATTTGCAAAACCCCGCGGACTTCCGTGACCATCCGTGGAAGGGATTCTTGTGCGAGCAAACCCACGCGGGTGACGAGCTGGCGATCGAACGCGAGTTCAGCGCACTGGCGCAGGAACTCGAAAGCGCGGCCTTGGAAGCTCGACGCTTCGAGGGGACGACGGCAGCAGGTGCGTGCCCGCCTCCGGCCTACGCTGAAAGACGCGCTGCCTCAGGCGCCGAAGCGCTGCCGCGACTACCGGCTGAACTAGCGTGCGAGATTCTGCCGCAGCTCATCACTCTCGAAAACTCAACGTCCCTCGCCACCGCCATCGGGAACGCGCGAGCGCACGACGATCATTTCCAAGCGGCGGCAGCAGTCTTGAGCGCTGGAGCGATTGCACGCGGGGGGCTCGGTCAATGGCTGCGGGAATCGAGCAATATCGCCATCGCGCAACGGCTCGGCGGCACTCCCATCTCCACCCTGCAGGAGACTTTGCCGTCGCTGGCTGAAGTTGCGGAACTGGCGGCCGAGGCCGCGAACTTGGCGGTGAGCATTGCCAAACTCGAACTCGGCTCCGCTGCCACGCTCCACGATTTGGAGCGCTTTCTCGCGCGTCTGCGCGTCTGCGGCTCCGCACCCACCGCAATCGAGCGGCTGCTCACAGCGGAGCATCGCTTTCCCAACGCCGCCAATGTGCTCGCTGACGCGCGCGCGGAGTCGGATCGCCTAACCGATACGCGACAACAGCTCGAAGCTAACTTTGCTCCCGGCGACGCGCCCGATTCTGCTGCCGTGCAGGAATTGAAGAGACGTCTGCGCACGACAGGTGGGCGATGGGTTTCGATCCTCAATCGAGACTACCGGGAAGCGCGAAAAACCGTGCTCGGGTTTTTGCGTTCCCGGAAGCTGTTCGTCTTTCCTGCCATTCTCGAATCCCTCGAGCAGCTCGAGCAATGGAGCAAAGGCACAGAGGATTTTTCTGCACGTCCTGAACTGCGCGGCGTCCTGGGAATCGGCTTCGCGGGCCTCCAAACCGATTGGCCGGCAGTCACCGCAGCCGTCGAGTGGGCGCTCGCCATGACGCGGGAAGCGTTGCCGTGGGCGACCGTCGAGAAGATCGCGCAGCCGGAAGCGCAGCGACAAGTTCGCGAGTTCACCGCGCGCCTCGAAGCCGTGTTTCGCCGATTGGAAAGCTGCACTGTGGCTGCGAGCGTGATTCTAGAACCGCTCTTCGAGGGCCGATCGTATCGGAGCATCGAGCTCGAAGATTTTCGCCGTGTGACGGCAGAGTGGTCCGAGTGGCTGCGACAGACGCTCGACGCTGTATTTCCTGTCGCGATCCACAAGAGCAGCACCTTCGAGCAACTCAATGAAGCCGCGCGCCACATCATCGAAACGGAGCGGCTTGCGGAGTCATTGGCGAAAGACGAGGCCTTCAAAAAGGTCGCGGGAGCCCATGCGCTCGGGTTGGCGAGCGATTGGAAAGCGCTAACCATCACTCGCGATTGGACGGAGGAGATTCGCGGACTCGCTCTTCCGGCTTCGCTTTTCGAGTGGCTGCTAACTGTCGGCACCGCTGATCGTCTGACGATAGTTGATACGATGCTCGCCGCGTTTCATGCGATTGTCGCGCGTTGCCAGTCGATCGTCGGTCGCTTGGAAGGCTACGGCACCGTGGAGCAGGCGTGGCTTTGGGGTTCGGACGGGGCGACATGGGCCGGTCGGATGGAGCGGGCGCGTTCGATCAAAGCGCAAGCGCACCTCCTACAGCAGTGGGCGCTTTTCCGAAAACTCTACACCCGTGCAGACGAGCTTGCGGCGAGGTTCGCGGTCGATCAGGTGCTCGGCGGAACGCTACCGCCCGAACAGGCACACGAGGCGTTCGATCTCGCGGTCAATGAATTCTACGGCTACGAAATCCTGCGCACCTTCCGAGAGTTGGAAACTTTCACGCATGAGTCGCAGCAGCATCTATCGGAAAGCTTTCGTAAAACGGATCGCGAGCTTTTGCAGCAAGCTCAGGCTCTCGTCGCCCAACGGGCGGCGGATCGGCGTCCGCCTTCCGGCAATGGCATGGGGCCGGTGAAAGTGTGGAGCGAGTGGGCGCTTCTCCGCAATGAAGCGAACAAACAGACGCGGCACATTCCCATCCGGCAGCTCATGCAACGCGCCGGGCGATCAGTCGTGGCTTGGAAGCCATGCCTCATGATGAGCCCGCTCTCCGTCGCGCAATATCTGGACCCGAGCTGCGCGCCATTTGACCTCGTGGTGATGGACGAGGCATCACAAATCCGGCCCGAAGACGCTCTTGGTGCAGTCGCCCGCGCCAAACAAATCGTGGTCGTCGGCGACACCAAGCAGATGCCGCCGAGCAATTACTGGAGCCGCACTTTGAACGATGACGACGATGACGAAGATACCGATGAGGAGACCGCTGGTCGCGGTGTAGCACAGGACTCGGAGTCGATTCTGGAATGCGCGAAGAATGCCTTTCCGCCCGCGCAGCGCCTCCTCTGGCACTATCGAAGCCAGCACGAAAGCCTCATCCGGTTTTCAAATTATGCCTATTACGATGAGGAGCTGATCGTCTTTCCGGCAGCGAGCGATGACTCGGGGCGGCTCGGCATCAAGTTTCACCATTTGCCGGACGGTCGTTACAAAGCCGGTGCGCGCGTGAACGAAGTCGAGGCAAAGATCGTGGCGCGCGCCGCCCTAGACCACTTGATGGAAAACCCGTCGGAAACGATTCTCGTCGCGACTTTCAATCGTCCCCAGCAGGAGCTGATTGACGCCTTGATCGAAAAGTATGCCGCGGAAGACGAGGCGATGTTGGAGCGTTTGGAAGAAGCACGTCAGCATGTGAAAGAGCCATTTGCGGTTAAGAATTTGGAGAACGTGCAAGGTGACGAACGAGACGTCATTTACGTCTCCTGCACTTACGGTGCCGATCTCAACTCCGGAAAAGTCATGCAGCGATTCGGGCCAGTGGCGGGTGCCGGAGGCCGGCGCCGCTTGAATGTTCTGTTCACGCGCGCAAAGCAACGGCTAGAAGTTTTCAGCTCAATGACTCATGAGCAAATCATGGGACGGCCGGGCGAACCGAATGGCGTTAACGATCTGCGCGATTACCTCCGTTTCGCACAGACCGGAATCCTTGCCGATAGCGGAAAGAGAACGGGCCAGGCTCCGGATTCCTATTTTGAAGAAGCCGTCATGCGCGTGGTGGAAAGCGCAGGATTGCGCGCTGTCCCGCAGGTTGGCGTGAGCAGCTACCGCATCGACATTGGCGTGGAGCATCCCTCTCGGCCCGGTGAATTCATCCTCGGCATCGAATGCGACGGCGCGATGTATCACTCCGCGAAAACCGCCCGCGACCGCGACCGTTTGAGACAGGAAGTGCTGGAGAGACGCGGTTGGAAGATCCACCGCATTTGGTCCACCGATTGGTTTCGTCAAAATCAAGCCGCCAGGAAGCGACTCCTAGATGTGCTCCTTCCCCTTGTCGAAGAGGGGCTCAAGTAGCGGGTAAACGCCGCGGCAATCATTCGTTGGGTATTTTTTTCAGGCAAAGTTGACGTTGCGAGACTCTGCATGAACGACACCGCTCCTGCACCTGCCCTGGTCCGAAAGAAAAAGCTCGCCCAAGTCCTCGGCGTTTCCGCGCGCACGGTGGATACGTGGGTCGCAAGCGGCGTGATCCCTTACCTTGCGCCAGACCCCCTCACTCCCCAACGCCGATCCCCGTTCTGACCGCCCACGGTGCGGCGGGCGCGAGCAGCGTCCCTGCGTGGTGGTGGCCGGGGGCCGGGAGCCGCCGCATTGGGAAACGTATCCCTCGCATCAATACATCCACACCGTCGGTGCGCTGCGCTGCTGCGCCCACGGGGGCTGCTGGAAGAGCCGCACGGTCCCGCTGGGCGACGGGGATAAAAAGGACCAAAGCCTCTGCGTGGATGTGCGGCCCGCGGATGAAACGGCGCACCGGAGCGGTCCGCTGCCGCGCTGCATGGATATGATCGAAGCCGGGGAGGTGGTGCGGCGGATCGAGCGATATTTCGCCGGCGGGAGTGTGCGGTATCTCACCCGGAGCGAGGCCGCGCTCGCGGCACGGGCGGTGCAGGAGGGAGCCCACGCGTGCGCCTGATTTTCCTCACGGTCACGGATGCGGCGTTCTTTCCCGGCACCGTGGCCACGCTGAATACAGTGCGCGCCTTTCACCCGGAAGCGCGCGTGGTGGCAGTGAACAACCACCTCCACAAGGCGGGACTGACCGACCGGCAGAGAGCGCTGCTGGCCGCGGGCGGGGTGGAGGTGATCGAGGCGCGGGCGCTCGACCGCCCGGGGCGGAAATTGGCGGCCTGGGAGCTGAAAGCCTACGCCGCGGCGGACTTGACGACCGGTGAGGAGGTGCTGCTCGGGATCGATTCGGATTGCGTGCTCTGCGGGCGGATGGATGACGTGATCGCGGCGGCGGTGGAGACGGGCGATTTCCATGGCGGACGCGACGCGGCGCCGGCCTACAACGACGCGTATCTCGCCTACGGGATCGAGACGCCGGCCCGCAATGGGAACTACATGTCCACTTCACTCTACACCTGTGCGCTGACGCCGGAGAATCGGGCCATGCTAGCGCGCTGGGGGGAATGCTGCGACCGGGCGATCTTCGGCGGGGGACAGGTGTATCCGGGGCACGGCGACCAAGGGGTGCTGAATGCGGTGCTGTATGCGGCGCGCGGCGCGGCGAGTGCGCGGGTGCTGGACAATCGACTCTGGAGCCAGCACGGCTGCTACTGGCAGGGCCCGCTGGAGTTGCGCGAGAGGCGGCTGTGGAATCTCGCTGCCGAGGCGCCGCAAAGGGCGCTGCACTGCGGTGGCGCGGAGAAATTTTGGACAAAAACGCATCTCGACAAGGTGCAAGGACGGGGGACGACGGCGGTGAACTACGCGTGGTATCTGGCCGCGCTGTGGCATGGGCAAATCCGGCTGGAGCCGGAGGACATGAGCAGCGCGCAGCCGCATCTGGTGGAGAGCTATGTGCGGTATCGGGAGCTGATCGGGCAGTTGGCCGACCGGGCGGTGCTGACCGGCGCGGCGAGCGCGGAGGAAGTCGGGACGGACCTGGCGGGGCGCTACCCGAGCGGGGGATAAGGGGCGCCGCGGGTGGAGCCCCAGCCGCTGGTGACTATGAATCCGGTTCAGCGCTCATTGGGCGCGATGATCTCGCGCGTCCACGGCAGGGCGAGGCGATGAAAAAGCGCCTTGGCCTGGAGCGGGTCGATGTTGGGCACTTCGCTGAGGAGATTGGCCAGCAACCCGGCGACCCGGGGGGCCGCGAAGCTGCTGCCCGTGACCTTTTTCATCCCGCCGCCGAGCCACGGCACCTCGACATCGACTCCGCGCGCGGCGAACTCCACGAGATGGCCGGGCTTGTAGAAAAACTCCGGGCGGTCGGCGGTCCGGGCCATGTTCACGGTGAGGACGGAGGTGAAGAAGGCGGGCCATTCGGGGCGGCCGAAGTCGGCGTTGTTGCACGCGGCGACGACATGCACGCCTTTCAAGTAAGCTTCATCGACCCATGCCTTGTATTTCAGGACGTGCTCGGGCACGCCGCAGCCGAGGCTGCAGTTCAGGATGTCGTAGCCGCGCTCGATGGCCTGCCGGGCGCCTTCGAGGATGATGGCGGTGCGGGCGGAGAGCGACTGACCGAGGACGCGGATGCTGCCGATCTCGGCCTCGGGCGCGACCTGGCGAATAATCCCCGCGACGGCGGTGCCGTGACCGAACAGGTCGATCCCTTCGCCGGGGACGATGTCGAATTTGTGGCCGGCCTCGACGATGGCGATATCGTCGCGCAATGGCAGCCCCCCGAGCGCGGGATGCGCGGCCTCGATGCCGCTATCGAGCACGGCGATTTTCACCCCGCGCCCGCGCCCGCGCCCGATCGCGGCGGCGGCTTGTTCGATGGAGAGCCACGGTTTCATGCGTAGTCCTCCAAGCCGAGGGCCAGAGCCATCAACTGCCGATCCACGAGCCGCGCGAAGACGGCGGCGGTGAGTTGCAGCAGTTCGAGCTGCTCCGGCGAAAACCCGGGCGGCTCCGGGGAATCGGGCGTCGGCTTCAAACGCACCGCCGAGATGACGCCGCGCAATTCCCCGCCAAAGTAGAGTGGCGTGGCGACCATCGAGCAGGTGAGCACGCCGAGCACGCCGTCGAGTTTCTTGTCCTGCTGCCGGTTGCGATGGACGTCGTTTTCACAGATCGGCTGCTCGGTCGAGACGACCATGCTGATCATGCCGGAAGTGAGGCTTTGGCGAAAGCTGCCGACAAAACTCGCGGCGTTGGGCCCACTATTGAAGCGAGGGACGAGATGCGTGCGCTCTTCATCGAGCAGCCAGACGGTGCCTTCGTGGGAGCCGATGTGGATGAACGCTTCGATGAGCAGGCCGCGCATCACGCCGTCGAAAAACTCATCGAAGGACCCGGCACTGGCCATGTTGGCCAGTTCGCGCACGCGCGCTGAGACGAGCGGCTGGACCGCGAGCAGGCGGGCATCGTGAAGCTGCGCAAATCGTTCAGCCATAATGCCGCCATCGCTACCTGCGCGCCCGCGCCGCGGCAAGCGGCAATGCGTTACTTGATGATGCCGCGCGGGCTGCTCGTGATGAAGGCGACGAGTTGCGCGACCTCGGGCGTCTCGGGCAGGTCGGCGCGGATTTGCTCGACGGCCTGCTGGAGATTGAGCGCGGAGCGGTAGATGAGGCGGTAGGCTTCCTTGATGCCGCGCTGCGTCTCCTCGGAGAAACCGTGCCGCTCGAGCCCGACTTTATTGTAGCTGCGGACCTTGGCGGGGTTGCCGTCGGCGATCATGAAAGGCGGCACGTCCTGGACGATCTTCGAGCAGCCGCCGGTGAGGGCGTGGGCGCCGATGCGGCAGAACTGATGGATCGCGGTGAGCCCGCCGATGATCGCGTGGTCGCCGACTTCCACGTGCCCGGCGACCGTGCCGTTGTTGGAGAAGATCACGTTGTTCCCGACGATGCAGTCGTGCGCGATGTGGGAGTAAGCGAGGAAATTCCCGCCGCTGCCGAGGCGCGTGATCGAGCCCGGCGCGGTGCCGCGATGCACGGTCACGAACTCGCGGAAGGTATTGCCGTCGCCGACCGCGAGCCAGGTCGGTTCGCCGACGTATTTCAGATCCTGCGTGACCTGCCCGATGGAGCTGAAGGCGAAGAATCGATTGCCGCTTCCGATCTTGCTCGGGCCGCTGAGGCTCACGTGATGCTGGAGCCAGCAATCCGCGCCGAGTTCGACATTCGCGCCGACCACACAGTACGGGCCGATGTGGCAGTTTTCCCCAATCTGCGCCGTGGGGTCGATGACCGCTGTCGGATGGATCTGCGCGCTCACGAATCGACAACGCCAAACATCATGTCCGCCTCGGAGACGACCTCGCCATTCACGAGGCAACGTCCGCGCGCTTTCACGATGGACCGCTTTTTTTGCAGCAACTCGACTTCGATGAAGAGCGTGTCGCCCGGGACGACCGGCTTGCGGAATTTCACCGAGTCCGCGCTCATGAAGTAGCCGATCTTGCCGACGACGTTGATGTACTTGAAAAGCAGCACGCTGCCGACCTGCGCCATCGCCTCGAGCTGGAGGACGCCGGGCATGATCGGGTGGCCGGGGAAGTGGCCTTGGAAATAGGGTTCGTTGATCGTCACCGATTTCACGCCGGTGCATTTCTCGGTGCCCTGGATATCGACGATGCGATCGACCATGAGGAACGGATACCGATGCGGCAGCACCTTCATGATGTCGCTGACGCCGATGACGTCGCCGCCCTTCGGCGTGACGGATGGCGGCACGAGCGACATCGTCTTGGCGAGTTGTTTTCCGAGCGCGCGGGCGAGGTCGGTGTTCGGGCCGTGGCCGGGTTTCACGGCGATGACGTGGCCCTTGATCGCGCGGCCGAAGAGCGCGAGGTCGCCGACGATGTCGAGGATCTTGTGGCGCGCGAACTCCTCCTTGAAGCGCAGCGGTTCCTTGCTGAGCACGGAATCACCACGGACGACGACCGCATTTTCCAGCGAGCCGCCCTTGATCAGGCCTTTGTCCATGAGCGGCTTCACGTCCTCGTAGAAAACGAACGTGCGCGCCGGGGCGATCTCCTTCTCGTAAATCTCGGGCGTGATTTCCGTGGAATAAAACTGCGTCATCCGCCCATCGGGACCGACTTGCGTGCAGGAAACGCGGAACACGGAATCCGGGACGATCGTCATGAGCGAGCCGCTCTTGGTCTCGAGGTGCAGCGGTTCGCTGACTTCGAATTCCGCGCGCGGGGCGTCCTGCGCGACGATGCCGGCTTTTTTGATGAGCTCCACGTAGGGCAGGCCGCTGCCGTCGCCGATCGGCGGCTCATTGGCATCCATCTCGATGAGCGCATTGTCCACGCCGAGACCGGAGAGCGCGCTGAGCACGTGCTCGACGGTATGCACTTTGATATTCCCCTCGGCGATCGTCGTGGACCGCTCCACGGCCTTCACGTTGTCGATCTTCGCGTCGATCGTCGGCTCGTCGGCCAGATCCTTGCGCTTGAACTTCCGCCCATGCCCCGGCGGCGCGGGGTGCAGCGTGAGCGTGACTTTCTCGCCGGTGTGCAGGGAGGAGCCGCTGATGCTGGCGGATTTGGCGAGGGTGTGCTGCTGAGAAGTCATGAAGGCGGGAAAAGAAAGGGGGCGGTTATGGGGCACAAACCCCGGCGCGGCAAGCCCCTAGTCGTCTTCCGCTCAGTCCTTGCCCTCGATCGGGAAGAGCAGCGAGTCGATGTAGCGCTGGTTGCTCGTCCGGAGGCGCGCCACGAGGATGCGCCCGACGGCGATGAGGAATTTGAAGGCGGCGTTGGGGAAAACTCCGGCCAGCGCCGAGATCGAGGCCTGGGTGATCTTGAGCAGCTTGCACTGGCCCATCGCGATCACATCCGCGGAGCGCGGGCCGTAATCGACCAGTGCGATCTCGCCGAAGAAATCGCCGGGCTGGAGAATCGCCAGGCCGATGGAGCGACCGGCGCGGCGATGGGTCACGCGAGCTTCGCCCTCGACGAGGATATACATGCAGTCGCCGCGATCATCCTGCTGCACGATGAGTTCGCCATCCGCAGCGTCCACGACATCGAGCAGGTCGATCAGTTCGTCCAATTCCTCGGCGTTGAACTCGGCGAAGAGTTCCTGGCCTTTCAATTTGCTGCTGATCTCGGACGTGCTCATGGGTGGGGTTCGACGATTCGCCCATCACGCAGGTGAATGCGCCGGGCGCTACTGCGCGCGATTTCTTCGCTGTGGGTGACGACTAGCATCGTCGTCCGGCGCTGAGAAGAAATCTTTTGCAGCAGCTCCATGACCTGCGCGGCATTGGCGGAATCGAGGTTGCCCGTCGGTTCGTCGGCGAGCAGCACCGCAGGCTCGTGGACCAGCGCGCGAGCGATGGCGGTGCGCTGAAGCTGGCCACCGCTGAGCTGGTGCATGCCGTGAGTGAGGCGATCGGTGAGGTCCACGAGCTCGAGCATCGCGCTCGCCTTGGCCCGCGCCTGCGCCAGCGGTTCGCCACGGAGGAGCAGCGGGAGGCAGACATTTTCCAGCACGCTCATCGTCGGGAGCAGATTGAAGAACTGGAAAACGATCCCGAGTTTCTCCCGCCGATACGCGGTGAGCTGCGCCTCGGTCGCGGTATGCAACGCGAGACCCGCCACCGTGATCTCGCCCGTGGTCGGCGTATCGAGCCCGCCGATCAGATGCATGAGCGTGCTTTTCCCGCAGCCGCTCGGGCCGGTGATGGCGACGAATTCCCCGGCGCCGATTTCCAGTGAGACATCATCCAGGGCGGCGACGGCGGCGGAGTAGCGACGGGTGATGTGCTGGAGCGTGATCAATGGGTGCGGGCGTGGTTGCAGGGGATTCGTCGCGGAGGTTGCCGCGGGCGCATGAAGAGCGGACACTCATCGCACTTCGCCGCCGTGCCGCTCAACTCGCAACTCCCATCTTTTCGTCCATCGATCGGGATCATCGCGGAAAGCGACGACTGGATCGTGGTGGACAAGCCACCCTTTCTCGAAGTCCACCCGAGCAAACCGAACGGCAGACGCACCCTCTGGGACGAGTTACGCGACCTGCTCTCCTACGAGATCGCGAATGGCGGGCAGGTCTCGCTGATCAACCGCCTCGACCGCGAAACGAGCGGCCTCACGCTCGTCGCCAAAACCCACGCCATGGCCAGCGAGCTGAGCAAAGCGATGATGCGGCGGCGGATCGAAAAGGAATACCTCGCGCTCGTCTGGGGCTGGCCGGAAAGCGACGCCTTCGAAGTGGATGCGCCGATCCTGCGGCAGGGCGCGCAGGTGCCGTCGCGCATTCACCTCAAGCAGACGGTGCATCCCGCAGGCGTGCTGGCCCGGACGCGGTTTCGCGTCGAGCGGCGGTTCACGATGGCCACGACGAACGGCGACCGCTTCAGCCTCGTGCGCGCTTTCCCCGAGACCGGCCGCATGCACCAGATCCGCGTGCATCTTTCCCACGCTGGCCACGCGGTGGTCGGCGACAAAATTTACGGCCCCGACGAAGGCTGCTATCTGGAGTTCATCGAGACCGGCTGGACCCCCGCGCTCGCGACCCGCCTGCTCCTTCCCCGGCACGCCCTGCACTCCGCGGAGCTGCGTCTTCCCGATGCGGGACTGGGCTGGCAGTCGCCTCTCGCCCCGGACCTCGCCGATTGGGCCGGGGAGAATTTGCTCGCGGCTTCTGGAAACCGCGTCCTATAAAGCCGGAGTATGTCTCGATTCGGCAAATGCCAGAACTTCTCCGGGTGCCTCCTCGCCTATCGCGGCGAGGAAACGGAACTCGATGACGACCAGCCTTTTATTTGCGCGGAATGCGGCAAGGCGCTGACGCAGGTCGGCTCCCCTTCCGCGATGTGGATGCGCTATTTGTATATCGTCGCCGGCGTCGTGGTTCTCGGCGTGATCGTCGTGTTTTCCGTTCCCTCCATTCGCTCGAAGATCTTTAAGTCGAAGAAAACCGATTCGGGCGAAGTGCAGGCCGGCACCGAATCGTCACCGCCGGTTAATTCGAGTTCCAATACGTACACGCCTCCACCGCCCCCCGAAGATGTAGCCTCCACACCGGGGCAAGCCGAGCCGCCGCAGTTCATCACTTCCCCGACCCGCATCGATCTCGACGTCACCAAGACGGAGAACAAAGCCGTCAAAGACGAGGTGCTGACGCGCGTGGACCTGATGCCAAACGTCTCCTCGTCGAACAAGGACAAGCTTTACCAAGCCGTCGAGCGTGCGCGGAGCATGGGCAAGATTCTCACGATCCCCTTCGCTTCCGGAAAATCCGAGCTCGCCCCAGCCGATATCGAAGCGCTGCGTTCCGAATTGGATAAACCGCAGCTTTCCAAACTCCGCGACGACCCGACGGCGGTCTTCGTCATCCTCGGCTACGCCGATCCCAAGGGCGACCCGAAGAAAAATATCGCCTACTCCCAAGCCCGCGCCGACGCCGTGCTCAAGGCCATGCGCGACAGGCTCAATGTGATCAACGTGATGCACACCATCGGCATGGGCGGTTCGAAGCTGCTCGACGGGCAGAATCTCGAAAAGAACCGCATCGTCGAAATCTGGGCGGTGCTGCCGTGACGCAATGAGCGGGGCGTATTTGGCGGTGACGGGCGGGCTTCCTCCGCGCGTCTTTCCGCTGGGCGAAGGCAGCTTCATCGCCGGGCGGTCGGCGGACACCGACCTCGAGCTGAGCCACGTCGAAATCTCGCGCCAGCACTGTCGCTTCACCTGGGACGGCAAGACCTGCACGGTCGAAGACCTCGGCGGCGTCCGCGGGACGAGTGTAAACGGCACGCGCATCGCCGCCGCGACCACTTTGAAGCCCGGCGATCAGGTCACGATCGGCCCGGCCATCATCGTCTTCGGCGTCGGCGACCAGGGCTCCGTGGCCCCGCGTGAATCCGCGCCCGGTTCGCCCAATGCGCTGATGCTCGTGCTGGGTAAACCGGCCGATGAAATCGAGGTCGCGCGCGAGATGATCATCGGCCGCGAGCCGGGGCTCGACGTGTGGCTGAATGATCCCGGCGTCTCCCGCAAACATGCCTCGGCCGTGCCGGCGGAACGGGGCGGCATCATCATCCGCGACCTGAACAGCACCGCGGGTTCCTTCGTCAACGGCCACCGTTTCGACACGCACGAACTGACCATCGGCGACCGCCTGCAAATCGGGCCGTTCTGTTTTCAGTTCGACGGCCACTCGCTCAATCGCGTCGCCAACGCCGCCGGCGGCACCATCCGCTCCGAGCATGTATTTTTCCGTTCGGGAACGCTGACCATTCTCGACGACGTGGCGCTCACGATCCCGGCCTCGCGCTTCGTCGGCATCATCGGTCCCAGCGGCGCCGGCAAGTCTTCGCTGCTCACCACGCTCAGCGGATTGCGCGCGCCGGAGATGGGCGCGGTGCTGGTCGATGGGCAGGATATTTACACCGGACGCGGCGCGGAATCGTTTGGCTTCGTGCCGCAGGAGGACATCGTGCACGCCGACCTCACGGTGGATGAAGCGCTGCGCTTCAGCGCGCGGCTGCGTCTCCCGGCGGGCACACCGGCGCGGGAAATCGACAAGCTGCTGCTCCAGACGATGGATCAGCTCGGCTTGCGTCCACATGCGCGGAAGCCGATCAGCCGGCTCTCCGGCGGCCAGCGCAAGCGCGTGAGCGTGGGCGTCGAGCTGCTCGCGAAACCCGCGATCCTTTTCCTCGACGAACCCAGCTCGGGCCTCGATCCCGCGACGGAATTCCAGCTCATGGAACTCCTCCGCGACCTCGCCGATACCGGCTGCACCATCGTCTGCACCACGCACGTGATGGAAAACGCCTACCTCATGGATCAGCTCATCGTGCTGGTCGGCGGATGCCTCGCCTTTCAAGGTTCCGCGCAATCCGCGCGCGAGTATTTCGGCGTGCCGAAACTCACCGGGCTCTACGACCGCCTCGCCGATCGCCCGCCCAAGGAATGGCAGACCGCATATCTCGAACGCCCCACGCCCGCCGAGGATGCGTCGCCCGCGGCGACCGTGCCGCACAAACCGAAGGCCGTGCGCAAGGCGATGGCGCTCCCCATCCTGCTCCAGCGTCAGTGGACGATCCTCAGCTCCGATTGGCGCAACTACGCGCTGCTCGTCGGCCAACCCGTAGTCATCGCCGCGCTGGTCGCGTGGGTCAGCGACGACCGCGCGCTGATCATGTTCTTCGCGTATCTGGCCACGATGTGGTTTGGCTGCAGCAATGCCGCGCAGGAGATCGTGAAGGAGATCGCAATCTACCGGCGCGAGCGGCTCGTCGGCGTCGGCGCGCACTCGTATCTCGCGAGCAAGTTTATCTTCCTCATCGCCATCACATGGGCGCAGTCGCTGATCATGTATGCCGCGATGCTCCTCGGCGAAGGCACGCGCGATGGCTCGGTGTGGCTGCAGATCGTCTCGCTCTTCACGATCGGCGTGGCGGCCGTGGGCATCGGCGCGGCGATCTCATCGCTCTCGCGTTCCGTCATGCAGGCCGTGATGTTCGTCCCGCTCATCCTCATCCCGCAGATCCTTTTCTCCGGCTACACCGTGTCGCCTGCCGACATGACCCGCAGCGTGCTCACCGTAAGCCGGCTCACGCCGACCTTCTGCGCGCAGACCGTCATCGACACGAGCTTCCTCTGGCAGAAGGAACTGAGCGGCGACCTCATGCGCGACCACCGCGAATCCTACCGCAACCTCGATCCCGACCGCGAATTCTCGAACGGCGACGTCTTTACGAAAAAGCGCCCCGCGATCCGCGGCATCCTCGGAAATCTGATGTGGGGCCTCGCGACTTATCTGGTCGCGTGGGTCGCGCTGAAAAAACGCGAGCGCGTCTGACGGAACGCGTTATTCGCCGAGGCCGTAAACGCGCACCGCCTGGCTCTTACCCTTGAGCGCGCGGTCGCCGAAGTCGGTGAACTTCCGCATCAGCTCCGGCATGTGCTCGGCAAAATCGCCGGACATGACCACGCGCTGATTCAGCTCCTTCGACACACCTTCGAGACGAAAAACCGTGTTCACCGCGTCGCCGATAATCGTCGCGTCGCGCTCCGCGGCCACACCCACGTTGCTGCACGTGACCTTGCCGTAGTGCAGCGCGATCGCGATGCGGAACTGCGCACCGTTTGGCCATTTGCGGGAATCGGCCAGCGTCATCATCATTTTCGCCGCGGCGAAAGCAGTGCCGCAATCCGCGACCGAGCGCCCCGCGGCGCCCCAGTAGGCCAGCATCGCGTCGCCGATGAACTTATCGATCGTGCCCCCGCTCTGCGCGACCATATTGCCCGTCTCGCGAAACCACGCGCCCAGCATCTGCGCCATCTCCCCGCTCGGCAGCGTCTCGGACATCGTGCTGAAGCCGCGGATATCGCAGACGAGCAGCCCGACCGGCCGCGAATCGACCACGGTGTGATCGACCGAACCCACGAGCGTCATCGCGTTGTGTTCGCCGCTGGTGTCGTCGTCGTGTTCGGAAAAAGTGATGATGTTATCCGCGATGCGAATCTGCGCCCCATCGGTCAGAGCCACGGGCATGACCACCCGCTGATCATTCACGTAAGTGCCATTGCGGCTGCCGAGATCGATGAGCTGAAACTGCCAGCCGTTATGGCAGCGGATGATGGCGTGCTGCCGCGAAACGAGCGGGCTGAAACTGAGACAGACGGTGTTCTCCCGGGTCCGCCCAATGGTCGCAGTATTGCCGATCGCCACTTCAATGGCTTCGGCATGCGCGGGCTGGATGGTGAGTTTCGCTCCCATGGGGTATTGAAGATTGCGGGTTGCACCTTGCGGGAGTGCGGGAAAAACTGCAACCTCTCACGCTTTGCCAACCGCAAGTAACGGCAAAAATCTTTCATGCCCGAAACCGCTATCTTCGATCATTACGAAGTTCTGACCCGCGACGATGGTTCGCTTTTTGAGTTGGGACGCGGCGCCATGGGCATCACCTACAAGGCGTTCGACACGAGCCTGCGCATCCCGGTGGCGCTCAAAGTCATCAACTCGACCTACCTGAACAGCGAAGTCGCCCGGCACCGATTTGTCCGCGAAGCCCGCTCCGCCGCCCGCCTGCGGCACCGGCACGTGGCGTCCGTTTTCCATCTCGGGACGGAAGGCGACACCTGGTTCTACGCGATGGAATTTATCGACGGCGAAACGCTCGACGCGCTCATCAAGCGCCAGGGGCCGCTCCCGCCGGTCGTCGCGCTGACCATCACCGGCCAGGTCGCCCGCGCCCTCAATGCCGCGGCCCAGCACGATCTCGTCCACCGCGACATCAAGCCCGCGAACCTCATGCTGGTGAAGGAGGACGACGAACTCGTGGCCAAGGTCATCGACTTCGGCCTCGCAAAAACTTCCGTCCCCGGTGAAGGCGAGGACGCCGCCACGCTCAGCATGGGCGGCTTCGTCGGCACGCCGCATTTCGCCAGCCCCGAGCAGCTCGAGGAAAAGGAGATCGACGCGCGGTCGGACATCTATTCGCTCGGGGTGACGCTCTGGTACATGCTCGCCGGGCAGGCGCCCTTCGCCGGCTCCATGGCGCAGGTCATGAGCCAGCACCTCTCGAAACCGCCGCCGTTCGAGAAGCTCGACAAGCTGCCCGCGCCAGTCGCCGAGGTCCTGCGCCGGATGCTCGCGAAAGATCCTGCGGAGCGCTACCAGTCCGCGGGCGAACTGCGCAAAGCGGTCGAAGAGGTGCTCGATCAGGTCGGTGATGCGCCCGCGGTTGCGGGCAGCGCGGACGACGTGGAGGAAAACTTCGCGACCCTTCTTGAGGACACTTCTTCGCGCGACAGCCTCGGCAGTTTCGAGACGAATACGATCATCGCCGGGCGTTATCGCGTCGCGGAATCCCTCGGCGAAACGAATGCCGGGCGCGTCTTCCACGCCTACGACACGCAGCAGCAGCGCGAGGTGCGCCTGATCGTCCTGCCTCCCGCCGCGCTCGGCGACACTGCGATGCTCACCTCGCTCGAACGCGAAGTGGAAAAACTTTCGCGCGTAAAGCACACGAACCTGGTCGGGGTCATCGATTTCGAAACGGTCGATCGAGGCAGCTTCCTCGTGCTGGAGTGGACCGACGGTTTTTCGCTCCTCGATTTGCTCAAGGCGCGCCGCGAACTCGATGCCGACGAAGCGCTCAAGCTCCTCGCGCAAGCCGCGGCGGGCGTGGATCACGCGCTCAGCCTCGGGCTCGGCGGGCTGGAATTCGGCCTGCACCAGACGCAACTCCATTTCCCGCAGCACATCGAAAAGGAGCAGATGCTCCACACTCCGCTGCGCAATTGGCCAGCGTTCGATCTGAAGCTGTATCCGCTCGGCCTCACGCGCGATATCGCCGCGTCGCAGACGTGGGCCGGCGGGCAGACGATGGTCGGCGGCGCGAGTTCATCGGCGCCGGAAGGCGACGCCCGGCCGCGCTATATCCAGGTGCTCGCGGCGGTCGTCTACGAACTCCTCGGCGGCACACTCTCGCCGCTCACCCTGCGCGGCATCGGCGGGCCGACGATGCGCTACACGCCACTTTCCACGCTCTCGGAAGACGGCAACGAAGTGCTCAAACGCGCGCTCGATCCGACGCGCTCCTTTGCCTCGGCCAAGGAATTCAGCGACGCGCTGAGCAAGCTCGATGGCCTCCAGGTCGCGCGCCACGAATCGAAAGCGGCGCCCCCTCAGCCGCGCCCCGCCGCCACGCATCAGCCACCTTCGCTCACGAAGAAACCCGCGACTTCGGCTCCTGCCTTCGTGCCTTCACAGAATAAGAAGGCGCCGATCGCCCTCATCGGGATCAGCGCCGGGGTGGTTATCGCCGGCATCGCGGTCTTCCTCTTCCTTCAAAAACCCGACCAGCCGACCGATCCGGTCGATCCGCAGCAACAGCAGCAGATCAGCGACGACGGCCCACCGATCACGCCGAACGGCACCGATCCCCGAATCGCCGGCACCGACACGCCGACTGCAACGCCCATTCCCACCACTCCGGTGCCGACCGCGACGCCTCCTCCGCCACCGACCCGGCAGGACCTGCTCCAATCGGCGGTAAACAAAGCGAAGGGGCTCGAAGAAAAAGGCGACTGGGACAAGGCGCTCAGCGGCTGGCTGCAAGTCGCCAAGGAATACCCGGAGTTTCCCGTCGGTAAAAACCACCTCGAGACGCTCCTCGACCATCTGCGCGATCGGCCGAGCCCGATCAGCCCGGCGGAGTTCCGCGAGATGCGGACCATGATCACCGAGGCCGCCGAACTCGACGTGCTCTCCGCGATGATGCTGCTCGCCGACAACACCCGCGAGTTGGAGCCGCAGACCGCGTTCAACTGGTATTCCGCCGCCACCGCCAAAGGCTACGCGCCGGCAATGACGCAGCTCGGACTCATGCTCTCGAACGGCGCCGGCACCATCGCGTCCGATTTCGCCAAGGCCGTGCAGTGTTTCCAAGCCGCCGCAGAGAAGGGCGACGTGCCCGCGAAATTCCTGCTCGGCGAATGCTACCTCTTTGGCAAAGGCGTGCCGGCGAAGGACGAAACCCGCGCGCTCGAATTGCTGCGCGAAGCCGCGGGCGCCGGCGATGTCCGCGCGATGAATCTGCTCGGCGACAGCTACGTGCGCGGCATTCCGGGCAAGCTCGACTCCGATCCCGAGGAAGCCTTCCGCCTTTTCACGCGAGCCTCGGAGCGCGGCAGCCTCGAGGCGCTGGGCAATGTCGGCGTCCTCTACATCAACGGCACGGGCGTCCCGAAGGATCCCCGCAAAGCGGTCGCGATGTTCGATAAAGGCGCGCAAGGCGGGAATCCCTTCTGCATGTTCCTCTACGCCCAGTGCCTCGAAAACGGTCTCGGCGTGGGCAAGAACCAGATGCAGGCGCAGAACTGGTACCGTAAGTCCGCGGAAGCTGGAAACCGTCGCGCTGCCGACTGGTGCCGGAAGAACTCCATCACCTTCACCCCGAAAAACTGACTGCGTGCTTTCACCGGAGTCGCGGAGATTTCCTTTGCCACTGACCGACCCGCTCACTAAAAATCATGCCTTCTCGATATGAAACCCGGACTACTCAAACCCATCGCTCTTGCCACCTCCATCGCCCTTTTTTCCACCGGTTGCGCTGACCTGACGCCCGGCGAAAATGCCGCCGTCTTCGGCACCTCCGCAGGCCTCCTCGCGGGCGGCATTGCGCGCGCCGCAGGCGCAAGCACGGCGGAATCCTTTGCCATCGGCGCCGCCACCGGCGCAGTCGTCGGCATCACCACTTACGTCATCGCCAAACATCAGGCGACCGAGCGCCAGCGCAAGATCGCCGAGCAGCGCGCCCGCGTTTACCAGGGCAAGGTCGTCGCCCAGCGCAAGGCGACCGCGAGTTCCGGCAAGAAGCCGGCCAAGAAGAGCCCACGTTACATCGCGGTCGATACCGTGAAGGACGAGAAGACTTCGCCCAAGGCCAAGAAGGCAGTCATGATCTGGGACACGCAGTCCGAGACGATCGTGGGCAACAATGTCTATGACGTGCAGAACCCGCCGGAAGTGGGTTCGACCGCGAAGTTTGAGACCTACTCCGCCGAATACGTCGGCTCCGGCAGCTAGCCGCCCAATATCCCACGCTGAATGAAAACCTGTTTCCGCCAGTTCGCAGCCCTCGCGATTTCGGCGGGGCTGGTTTGCCCGTCGATCGCTGAAAACACCAGCGGTCTCGACGCGTTCGATCCCGCGACGGTCCTGGATTCTCCGGCGCCGGAAATCGTCGAAGTGCAGGCGTTCGACATGAATCGGATCATGACGCAGCAACTGCGGATCGTCCGGTATCAGGCGACCGAGTATCAGCGCAAAGTCGCCGAGCAGCGCGCCCGCGCGTATGTCGCGACCAAGCGGCGCGCCATTGCGCAGGCCCAATCGACCACGAAGCCAGCCGCCAAGCCGGTCACCAAATCGACGACTCCGCCGAAAGTGACCAAATCGACGACTCCGCCGAAATCGAACAAGAAGATGGCGAAGACAACGACGCCCGAGCCTGAAGAAAAGCCAACGCCCGAGTCGAAGAAACCGACCAAGGTCGCTGCGGAACCCAAGCCGCTCCCGCGCTACATCGCGGTCGATACGGTGAAGGACAAGCGCGCTTCGCCCAAGGCCAAGAAAGTCGTGATGGTCTGGGACACGCACGCGGAGAACTTCGTCGGGAACAACATCTACGACGTGGAAAATCCGCCACCGCTCGGCTCGACGACCAAGTTCGAGACCTACGCCGCGGAATACATCGGCACCGGGCTCTAGCCGCCGTCACCCGGCGAATTCTGGCGCGGCATTTTGCCGTTTGCGCGACATTTCCTTGTCGTCGTTCCATCGGCTCCCCTACAACTCCGGCCCTCTTTCTTCATGAACATCCACGAATATCAGGCCCGGGAACTTTTTGAAAAATTCGGCGTCGCCACGACCAAAGGCGGAGTCGCCAGCACCGCCGAAGAAGCCGCCGCGGTCGCGGAAAAACTCGGCACCAAGGAGTTCATGGTGAAAGCGCAGATCCACGCCGGCGGACGCGGCAAAGGCACTTTCACCAGCGGCTACAAAGGCGGTGTCCACATGGCCACCTCCGTCGATCAGGTCCGCGACTTTGCCGGCAAAATGCTCGGGCAGACGCTGGTCACGCATCAAACCGGACCCGAAGGGAAGCTCGTCAGCAAGGTGCTCATCGCCGAGCCCGCGACCATCGCCAAGGAACTCTACTTCGCCATCCTCCTCGACCGCGCGAGCAGCGCGCCCGTGATCATCGCCAGCACCGAAGGCGGCATGGACATCGAGCACGTCGCTGAGCACACCCCGGAGAAAATCTTCCGCGAACTCATTCACCCCATCCTCGGACTGCAGGGCTACCAGACGCGCAAGATCGCCAAGGCGCTCGGCCTTGTCGGACCGCAGATCGCCGCCGCGTCGAAGCTCTTCGGCGCGATGTTCCGCCTCTTCATCGCCCGCGATTGTTCGCAGATCGAAGTGAACCCGCTCGTCATCACCAAGGAAGGCGCGCTCCTCGCGCTCGATGCGAAATTCAGCTTCGACGACAACGCGCTCTACCGGCAGCCCGAGATCGTCGCCCTGCGCGACAAGACCGAGGAAGACCCGCGCGAAGTCGCCGCCTCCGAGTTCAATCTCAACTACATCGGCCTCGACGGAAACATCGCCTGCCTCGTCAACGGCGCCGGCCTCGCCATGTCCACCATGGACATCATCCAGTATGCGGGCGGCAAGCCGGCAAACTTCCTCGATGTCGGCGGTGGAGCGACCAAGGAGCAAGTCACCGCGGCGTTCAAGATCATCCTCGGCGACCCGAAGGTGGAAGGCATCCTCGTCAACATTTTCGGCGGCATCATGGACTGCAACGTCATCGCCACCGGCATCCTCGCCGCGGCCAAGGAAGTGAGCCTCGACATCCCGCTCGTCGTCCGCCTCGAAGGCAACAACGTCGCCGCCGGCAAGAAAACGCTCGCCGAGAGCGCCCTCGCCATCATCGGCGCCGACGACCTCGCCGACGCCGCGAAGAAGATCGTCGCCGCAGTGAAAAAGGCGGCGTAAAAAGCGACTGTGGAAACCAGCACCGCACCCACACTCATCCTTTGCGAACCGCGCACCGGCGGTCCGGCTTGGCGCGCGGCGGAGGCGGAAGGACACGACATGAGCTTGATCGTGGAAGCGCTGCGCATCGAGGTTTGGGAGCGATTTCAAACCAACGATTCGGCACTCACCCTAGCCCTGACATTGCGCGGGGCACTCCAGAAGCAACATGGCGGATCTCTCGAAGATTTTGGCCCGACTGATCGAGCATGAGTTCGAGTTCGTCGTCGTCGATGGCTACGCCGCACTCGCACATGGCGCGACTTATATGACGTTCGACGTCGATGTCTGTGCGCCATGCGAAATGGCTGATTCCGAAAACCTGGCTCGTCTGCACGCGGCCCTCGCCGACTTGCATCCGATTCACCGCATGACGCCTGATCGCCGAACGCTCGTCTTTCCGCCTCGGACCACTGAGGAGACAGGCAACATCCATCTCAAAACCGACCTGGGCCGGTTGGATGTGCTCCGCCGGATCGAGATCGGAAACTACCGCTTCGTCCGGGAACACAGCATCCTCGCGGAACTCCCGTTTGGTCGCTGCCGCCTGCTCGGTTGCCCCACGCTCATCCAGAGCAAGAAAACCACCGGCCATCCCAAGGACTTGCTCGTCGCCCAGCAACTCGCCGCCATTCTCGAAGCCACCCAGCCACCACTTTCATGATCAAAGTCATCGAGATCGCCTTTTCCACCTACCCCGTCACCGACGTGCCACGGGCGCGCGCTTTTTACGAAGGCGTGCTCGGGCTCAAGATCACGGAGAACATGGACATGGGGGAAAAGGGCCACTGGATCGAATATGACATCGGCTCCGGAACGCTGAGCATCGGCAAATATCCCGGCTGGAAGCCGACCCCCGACGGCTGCACCGTCGGACTCGAAGTCGAGGATTTCGACGCCTCGGTCGAGGCCGTCAAAGCCGCCGGCACTCCCATTACCATGGGCCCCCTCGAGACACCCGTCTGCCACATGCTCATGATCTCCGATCCCGACGGCAACCCGCTCATCATCCACAAGCGCAAACCCGGTCACCACTAAACTTTCGCCTTTAGCCCTTAGCCTTTCGCCCTTCATCCCATGGCCATCCTCGTCACTACACAAACCCGCGTCCTCGTCCAAGGCATCACCGGCGACTTCGGCTCACGCCACGCCCGACTCTCGCTCGACTACGGCACCCTGCTCGTCGCTGGCGTCACGCCCGGCAAAGGCGGCCAGACCTTTGAGCACAATGGCCACAAGGTTCCGATCTTCGACACCGTCGAGGAAGCCGCGAAGCAGACCGGCGCCACCGTCAGCGCCATCTTCGTCCCGCCGCCCTTCGCCGCCGACGCCATTCTCGAGTGCATCGATGCCCAGCTCGACCTCGCCGTCGCCATCACCGAAGGCATTCCGGTCAATGACATGGTCCGCGTGAAGACCCAGCTCGGCGGCAAGACCCGGCTCATCGGCCCGAACTGCCCCGGCCTCGTCACGCCCGGCACCGGCGACAAGAGCCACGGCGGCTGCCGCATCGGCA
>JBBQYR010000064.1:0-25180 GCA_038208565.1 Chthoniobacterales bacterium | reverse complement strand
GAGCCGGAGGTCATGGCCGCGCTGGCGGAGCGGCTGGCGGCGCACGAATTTGCCAGTGCCGAAGCGGCGCGGCGCTGGTTGAAAAAGGAACATGGCGTGGAGCGGCCCTACACCACGGTGCGCAGTTGGTTAAAAAAAGCCGAGGGAGTGCTGCGGGTGCCGCGGCCGGTGTCACTCCCGGAAAAACCCCGACGCGGCAGCGGCCTTCAAAAGCGGGGTGGCCGAAAAGCTGGAAGCCTTGGAAATCAAGGCGGGGAGCCGGGTGAAGGTGTGGTTCATGGATGAGGCGCGTTTTGGTTTGCACACCGCACTGCGGCGGGTGTGGACGCTGCGCGGGCTGCGCCCGGTGATCACCCGGCAGATCAAATACGAGTGGGAGTATCTCTCCGGAGCGCTCGCTGCGGTGAGTGGAGAGGCGCACTTCGCGCACCTGCCCGGGGTGAGTCTGGAGTGGGACCAAAGCTACCTGGAAAACCTCGCGGCGGGCGACCCGGGGGCGATCCACGTGCTGGTGCGCGACCAGGCCGGCTTTCACCTGCGCGAGGGCGATCCGCGGCTGCCGCCGCAAGTGCGCATCCTCGACCTGCCGCCCTACAGCCCGGAGCTCAATCCCTGCGAGCAGCTGTGGGACATCGTCAAGGATGAGACCTGCAACCAGGTCTTTGCGAATGTGGGCGAGCTGAGGGCGCGCATGAAAGCCCCACTGCGCCGCTATTGGGAGGACACCAAATCCGTGCTCCGCCTGATCGGTCGCGACTGGTTCCTCGCTCAACTAAACGCTATGCAGAAAACTCAGGTGTCTGTTTAATTTAAGCAGATGGTATGACAGCTTCGGCAACCTCTGCCAGCGCGTGGTCATTCCGGCGGGCGATTTTGAAGTGCGTTGCGGGTGCCGCGCTCACACGGCAGACGAAACCGATGTCGATCAAAGCGCGGCGTTTGTGCCGGTGGATCAGTTGCCGGAAGATGCGCTACAGTTCCTCCTCCCGAGCCGCTACTGCCAGTCGGATCAGATCAGTGACCTCGCGGCCTCGATCGTCGGCCAGCAGACTCCCGGTTATCCGCAAGTCGCGGCCATCGAGCAGTGGTTGCGCGACCACCTCAGCTACGTGAGCGGCTCCAGCAACGCCAGCACCTCGGCTCTGGATACGGCCCACTCCAAGACCGGCGTCTGCCGCGACTACGCCCACCTCGGCATCGCCCTGACCCGCAGCCTGAACATCCCCGCGCGCATGGTCGTCGGCTATCTCTACAAGCTGGAGCCGATGGACTTGCACGCGTGGTTCGAGGCTTTCGTCGGCGGACGCTGGTTCACTTTTGATGGCACGCAAAAGCAGCCGCGCGGCAATCGCATCACCATCGGCTACGGCCGCGACGCTGCCGATGTGGCGCTGACTTCCAACTACGGCGCGCTCGAAATCACCTCGATGAAGGTCACGGTGGAAAAAGCTCCCTGAGCCCGTTCGATCGCGAACGATGAAACGCGATGAGTTGGCTGCGCATCACTCACGAAACCACCTACCGCTATAACAAAGCGGTCAGCTTCGGACCGCACCGGCTCGTGCTCCGTCCGCGGGAAGGGCACGACGTGCGCGTCGAGGAGATGCGGCTGTCGATCACGCCCGAGTTTGAGCTCGCCTGGAGCCGGGACGTTTTCGGCAATTCCGTGGCGACCATTCATCTACTCCACCCCGCGGAGGCGCTGACCATCCGCAGCGAAGTGCTGCTGCAGCAGACCACGCCCTTTCCTTTGCGCTCCGCGCGACCGTCTCGGCCAGTGCCCTTTCCCGTGGCATTCTCCGGCTTCGAAGCCACGGCCGCAGCGGCCTATCAGGCGAGCGCCTTTCCCGACGACATCGCGCCCGTCCAGGCCTGGGTGGAAAAGGCGTGCCCGTCTGGCGATTTGCGCGCGGCTGAGGAAGTGGTGGTCGCCGTTGGCCAGGCGATTCGCCGGGCAATCAAATATCGGCGCCGGGAAACGAAAGGCGTGCAGTCACCCGCGGTCACCTTGGCCGAAGGCACCGGCTCCTGCCGCGATCTTGCGACGCTCATGCTCGAAGCTCTGCGCACCCTCGGTTTTCCGGCACGCTTCGCCAGCGGCTATCTCGATTGCGCCGCCTCCGAGGCCGGCCGCGCCTCCACCCATGCCTGGGCGGAAGCGTATCTACCGGAGATTGGCTGGACCGGATTCGATCCCACACTCGGCGAGAGCACTTCGGGCAAACACGTGGTCGTCGGCGTGAGCAATCATCCGCGCGGAGTCATGCCGATCAGCGGTTCGTTCTACGGAGATCAGGATTCGTACGAAACGATGATCGTGTCCGTACAAACCGAGCGCTTCGCGGAATCGCCGGGCACCGCGATCGTGTGAAGCCGCGCGGCTTTCAGCTCACCGCGAGCGTGGCCGCATCGGCGACCGCTTCGAAGACGAGCCGGCCCGGGCCGCTGAAGGACAGCGTCTTGCCAGGCACGAGGAGGTAATCGTGCCGGTCGCCCTGCTGCGTGACCCAACACTGGCCTTGCACGCCGGTGAGCGTGACGCGATCACCCGCGGCGAGTTGGCAGCGGCCGACGGCGCCTTGCGGCAATTCCCAGAGGCGCACTTCGCGCAGGCCGGGAGCGATCGCCGAGGCGCGCGCCGGCGCGAGCGCGCGGCGGCCGAGATTGGGCGTGATCCGCGGGAAGGTCGTCGCGCGGGTCGCTTCGGAACTGAATTCAGGATCGAGGATTTTCATGTCGTACGGCGTTTGGTGCGGTTGAGAGCGACGCGGCGCGGGGTGCGCGGGGCCGGGGAAAGAGTGAGTTGCGGGACGGGATTTGCCGCGACGGGTTGCGACGTTTTCCAGACGCGCAAGACTTCATCGCGCACTGCGGCGATGGCGGGTTCGCCAGCGCGCGCCGTCTGGTAGCCGATCTGCAGCGGCACCGACGCGCGGAAATGCGGGAGGATGATGATCTTGTCCTGCAGGCAGCTCGCCTCGACCTGCGCCCGCGCGGTCAGCGTCATCGCGAGGCCGTCGGCCACGAGATTCAGGACGGTCAGGTCTTCGTTCGTCTTGAAGCGCTGACGCAACTGCACGCCGTGCTCCTCGCAGATGTTTTGGATCGTGCGAGAGTAGGAGCACGTCGGCGAACCAAAGATCCACGGCTTCTCGGCGAGCTTCTTCCAATCCGGCGTCGCCAGATCAGCCGCCCACGCGGCGGGCGCCGCGAGACACAGCTCCACATCGACGAGGTGATGCGCCGTCAGGCGCGAGTTATTGGCCTCGCCTTCGAAAAAGCCGATCGAGATCGAGCCTTCGTCGAGTCCCTGCAAAATCACGCCGCTGCTGCCACAGACCATCTCGTAGCGCAGCTCGGGATGATCCGTCGTAAGAGCGCGAAGAATTTCCATGAGGCGCAGGATTTCCGGCCGATTATTGAGGCCAAAGACCAGCTCGCCGGTGACCGTGCCGCGCAGACCCTCGGCGGTCATTTTGAAATCGCGCGCGGCATTCACGATCTTGCGCGCCTGTTCCTGCAAGGCCGCGCCCGCGCCGGTCAGGGTCATGCCCCGCGAACTGCGTTCGAAGAGCCGGACGCCCAACTCTTCCTCGAGCGCGCGGACTTGCGCACTGACGGCGGGCTGGCTCGTGCTGAGCTTTTCCGCGGCGCGGGTCAGATGCCCTTCGTCGGAGACCGTGAGGAATGTGCGGAGTTGGTAGAGTTCCATGGCGAGCGCAGTATTCCGCCGATTCTGCGGAGCGGCTAATCGCTTTTTCCAATCGGCGCGATTCGTCCGGGGAATCGCGCGAACCCATTTTTCGATGATGCAAGACGCCCGCGGCTGCGTATAGCTTCGCCGCCATGCACGCCCGCTCCCTCCTCGCGTCCCTCCTCCTTCTACCCTCCATCGTCCTCGCCGCTGAAAATTGGCCGCAGTTCCGTGGCCCAAGCGGTGACGGCCATTCCGACTCCACCGGCCTGCCGGTAAAATTCGGCGAAGGCGACCACGTGAAATGGAAGACGCCGATTCACGGCAAGGCGTGGTCTTCACCCGTGATCTGGGGCGCGCACGTCTGGCTCACGACCGCGAATGAAGCAGGCACCGAACTGAGCGTCGTGACCGTGGACAAGGAGAGCGGGAAGATCGTGCGCGACGAGATTCTCTTTCGCGTCGCCGCACCGCAGTTCTGCCACAAATTCAACAGCTACGCGTCGCCGACACCGGCGATCGAGGAAGGCCGGATCTATGTCACCTTCGGCTCGCCCGGCACGGCCTGCCTCGATACGAAGACCGGCCAGAAGATCTGGGAGCGCACCGACTTTGTCTGCAACCACTACCGGGGCGCCGGTTCCTCGCCGATCCTGTGGGAGAATTTGCTGATCATGAACTTCGACGGCAGCGACCATCAGTTCATCGTCGCGCTCGACAAAAAGACCGGCAAGACCGTCTGGGAAACGAAGCGCTCGGTCGATTACCAGGACCTCGACAAAGATGGCACGGTGAAGAACGAAGGCGACTACCGGAAAGGCTTCGCGACGCCGCACGTCTATCTGGAGAAAGGTCAGCCGATCCTGCTGAGCAGCGGCGCGAAGGCCCACTACGCCTACGACCCGCGCACCGGCAAAGAGATCTGGCGCATCGACGAACTCGAGTCGCACAGCGCCGCCACCCGCCCCGTGGTCGGCCACGGTCTCGTCTATATTCCCGCCGGTTTCGGCAAAGCCGGCCTGCTTGCGATCAAGCTCGGCGGCACCGGCGCGCTGCCGCCGGAGAGCGTCGTATGGCGCGCAAAAAAAGCGGTGCCAAACAAACCAAGCGTGACCTTGCTCGGCGACGTGCTCTACGCCGTGAACGACGGCGGCATCGCCTCCGCGCTCGATGCCAAGACCGGCGATATCATCTGGAGCGAACGACTCGGCGGGAACTTCAGCGCGTCGCCTGTGCTTGCCGAAGGCCGGCTTTATGTCGGCAACGAGGAAGGAAAATTCTACGTCTTCGAAGCCGGGCGCGCGTTCAAGGTACTCGCGGAAAATCAATTCCCGGATGGCTTCATGGCCTCACCCGCGATTTCCGGCAAAGCGCTCTATCTCCGCAGCAAGACGAGCCTCTACCGGGTGGAGTAAAGTTTTTCTCGCTCTTCCTTTTCGGCGTCCTGCTCACGCCAGCCATCGCCGCCGACCCGCGGCTCACCCGTGAGTCGGTGAATGCGGCAACGCGCCGCGCCTACGATGGTGGACGCGCTGAAGAAGGACGGCTGCGCGGTCATGCTCGGCATTCCCACGAAGTGGCGGACGACAAAAACGGGGCGTCGATTTCCTGCCGGTGCTCTTTCCGGGATTCAGTTGGCACAACATGCACGGCGGCGCGCTGGATCAGATCCCGCGACGCCAAGGTGAGCTACTGTGGTCGCAGTTCCAAGCCGCCGCGCGAGCGGGAGTGAAGATGGGCTACGTCGCGATGTTCGATGAGGTGGATGAAGGCACGGCGATTTTCAAATGCACCAACGACGTGCCGGGCAGTGAACCGGCGAAATTCCTGACGCTCGATGGACTACCGAGCGATCACTGCCTGCGACTCGTGGTAAAAGGTGCGCGGATGATTCGCGCCGAAGTGCCCATCACCGAGCAGCCGTGAGAATCTGCCATCGGGCCGACACTTGACCGACCCCGGTGCTGTCCCCAGAACATCCGTGATACTACCACTCGCATGACTCCCCTCCATCATCTCCGCGCAGGCATCATCGGCACCGGCTTCATCGGCCCCGTGCATATCGAAGCACTCCGCCGTCTCGGCGTGCAAGTGACTGCGATTTGCGGTTCGACAAAAAGCGCGCAGAAAACCGCGACGCTCTGGGGCATCCCAGAGGTCTACGGTGACTACGATCACGAGGCGATGTATCGCAGCCCGAATGTCGATGTCGTCCACATCACCTCACCCAACAAAGTCCATGTGGAGCAATGCCTCAGTGCGCTCGCGCTGGGCAAACACGTCGTCTGCGAGAAGCCGCTCGGCATGACCACGATCGAGACTGCGAAAGTGGTGGCCGCAGTGAAACGAGCCGGCAAGCGCGGCCCGGTTTTCGCCGTCAATTACATGTGCCGCTTTTTCCCTGCGGTGCTGCAAATGCGGGCGCTGGTGGAGCGCGGCGACCTCGGAAAAATCGTCCACGTTCAGGGGCACTTCTTCCAAGACTGGCTGCTGCACGAGACAGACTACAACTGGCGGGTGCTGGCCTCGGAAGGCGGCAAACTGCGCGCGGTCGGCGATATCGGCACGCATTGGGTCGACGCCGTGAGTTTCATCCTCGGAGCGAAAACGCGGCGCGTGTTCGCCCACCTCGAGACGTTTCACAAGACGCGGCTGCGACCGCAGGGCGAGGTGCAGACTTTTGCGAAAGTCGATCCGGCCACGCTGGTGCCGTATCGCGTGGACACCGAGGATTTCGGCAGCGTGCTGCTGGAGTTTGGCAAATCGAAGCACGGCTTCGCGAATGGCGTCCACGCCAGTGCCAGCATCTCGCAAGTGGCCGCTGGCTGGAAATGCAGCCTCGCCCTCGGCATCTACGGGACGAAGGGCAGCGTCCAATGGGACCTGCAGCAGCCGAACGAAATCCTGCTCGGTCGCCGCGACGAACCGAACCAAATCCTCCAGCGCGGAACGCCGGGCTTCATGGAGGACGTGGCGAATTTCACCGACTACCCGGCCGGACACCCCGAGGGATTCAGCGACGCGCACAAGATGCACTACCGCGCCGTCTACGAGCACATCGCCAGCGGTCGCCAGACTCCGGCGATCTTCGCTTCGGCGGAGGACGGCCACCACGAGGTGCAACTCTGCGAGGCCATTCTCGCGAGCAGCAAGGCGAAGACTTGGGTGAAGATTTAGGCCGGGCGCGGCGCGGTCGGCGCCGTGCCCTCGGAGTCGGCGGACGGTGCAGGAGGGCTGGGCTTGGGCGGAAAGATCGCCGCGAATTCCTCTTCATACCGCGGGTGATTCGTGCCCATGAGACGGTCCCAAATGTTGAAGTAGAGAGGTGCCCGACCACATTCATAAAAGTCATGTAGGCGAGCCAGATGACTGCCGCGAGCGGGTGCAGCGGCAAAACCAGAACGGCGAGCGGGAAGATGATGGCTTGCACGAGCGCTTCCAGCGGATGGAAGGAGAAGGACGCCCACGGCGTGGGGTTGTGGCTGAGGTGATGGACGCGATGGAAAATCGGGAAGAGCGGCTTCCACGTAGAAAAGAAGGTAAGCCAGCCCGGCAAAGAGCCCGTAGCGCACGATGTGCGCGACGTATTCCAGCACGAGGAGCCGGGAGATGCTCTTCAGAATTTGCGGGTCAATTTCCATGGGAGGGTGCGCCTTTCATACGCCACATGAGATGCACCGCCAAGGGCGACGGTTACAGGTCTGATCGGCGATGGCTCATCGTCGCTGGCTGTTCAGCGTGATCAGCGCCACCGCGGCCAGGACCAGCGCACCCGCGACGAGCACTCCCGCGGGCAACGGTTCGTGCAGCACCAGGCCGCCGAGGAAAACGGCGATGAGCGGATTCACATACGCGTAGGTGGAGACGCGCGCCGGCGTGCTCACGCGGAGGAGCCAGACGTAGCAAGTGAAACCCACGAGCGAGCCGAGAATCGTCAGGTAGAAAAACGCGGCCGCAGATCGCGCGGTGATCTCTTGCCATTGAAAATGGCGCGTCTCGCCCAACGCCGCGCTGGTCAGCAGCATCAGCCCTCCCCCCGCGATCATCTGCATGGCGATGGCGAGCAGGGCCGACGTGGGTTGCCGCGCGTGGCGCGAGAAAACCGAACCCGCGGCCCAGCTCAGCGAAGCGACGAGGAGCATCGCCGCGCCGACAGGATCGACCGCACCGCGCCCGTGCGCATCGCGGCTGAAAACAATCAGCACGACCCCGGCAAAACCCAGCGCGAGACCGACGAAGACGAGCACGTGTGGACGCCGACCACTCGGTCGCAACCAGTCGATGATGATCATCCACATCGGCGTGCCGGCGACCATGAGCGCGGCGATATTCGTCGGAACCTTAAGTTCCGCGAAACTCACGAAGCCATTGCCCACCAGCAAGAGCAGGCCGCCCAGGATCGTCGCGTGTTTCCAATGCGCGGGCTGTGGGCGCGGCGTTCCCGAAGCGCGCATGACGACGTAAAGGATCGTCCCGGCGAGCAGGAAACGCGCGCCCGCCATCAGGAACGGCGGGATGGATTCGATCGCGATCCGGATTCCGAGATAGGTCGATCCCCAGATCAGGTAGACGGCGGCGAACGCGGCTGCGACCAGCCACATCGACGGCGCCACCGGGGCGACTCGCTCGGTCGATTCCGATGAAGAACTCAGCGGTAATTCCTGCGTCTTCATCTGTCGGAAAAATCGAGGTCTGGAAAACAGCAGCGGTAATCCGCCAGCGCCGAGCGCCACGCCAGCGTCGGCGTGAGGCCGATCGCGCAGTAGTAGTGCGCGAGGATGGCGATCACCTCCTCCGGTGGTGCGACAGGCGCAGGCCGGGGCGCGGGGCGTTGGATTTCACAGGTAGTCATGGGCTCGGTTGGGTTGGTCGCGAGCCAAGGGCGGGAAACAAAAAGCCCACCGCCGTTGGCCAGCGGTGGGTTGTATGAAAGAGAATCGATCCAGTTCGGGATTCAGCTTCTTTCCCCACCGCGAGGGGGAATCGCCCAGGCAGCAACTCGCACCCACTTCGAGCGGGCGCTCGCGTGTGGTCGTTTGCTCATGATGGTGGCAGGAAGAAGCATGAAGGAGCCGCACGTAAGCTCGCCAGGCGGGACTCGTCAACCTCTCTTCCCCAACAAAAACCGCTGGCCAGAAACCACCGGTAATCCGAAACTCCGCCATGCTCCCTTCGCGCCTCGCCCTGCTCCTCCCCTGCCTCACCCTCGGTCTGACGCTCGCGCAGCCCTCCATGGCCCGCGCCGAAAATCCCCTCGAGAAACTGCACAAAAAAATCTTCGGCGATGACGATCGGAAGAAGGATGACAAAAAGAAGGACAAGGATCGGAAATACGACCACGACGATCACCGCCATGACGACCGTCGCTACGATGATCGGCGCTATGACAACGGCCGCTCCTACCGGCAGGACCCCGTGATCGTGGAGCGGCGTGTCTACGTCGAACCCGCGCCGCGCCCTTACTACGAGAATCGTTACGAGCCCGCGCCCCGCTACTACAATGCCCGTTCGCTGGAAGTCGACGTGCAATCCGAACTACGCCGCCGCGGCTACTACTACGGGCCGATCGATGGCGACATCGGCCCCGGCACTCGCGCTGCAATTCGCGATTACCAGATCGACCGGCGGCTCCCGGTGACGGGGCGCATCGACACCTACCTCCTCCGCTCGCTCGGTTTGTAGTCGGTCTATTCTCCGGCATCCGGCTGGAGAAAGCATTGACACCGCCCATGGCTTCCCTTGGCATCCGCGGATGAAATTCGAGCCCCTCGATTTCTCGAAAATCCGCACCTACCCCGTCGCGGAGCGCGCCAACAAAGTGAACGCCGCGGCCTTCGTGACGCCTCACCAAGCGGGCGGCTCGCTGCGTGGCTTTCTCGATGGACTGCCCGACTTCCTCGCCACGCAGGATTTGAAAAAGATCGTCACAGCGGTGGTCGCCGCGGTGCGAGAAAAGCGCCCGGTCGTGCTGATGATGGGCGCGCATTCGATCAAGGTCGGCCTCAATCCGCTCTTCGTGGATGCGATGCGCCGCGGCATTCTCAATGCCGTGGCCTTCAACGGCGCCGGGGCGATTCACGATTTTGAATTGTGCTATCAGGGCGAGACGAGCGAGGACGTGCAGCGCGGGCTGGATGACGGCTCTTTCGGGATGGTCGAAGAAACAGGCCGCCAGATGAATGCTGCACTCGCCGCAGGTGTGAAGCGCGGACTCGGCGCCGGACGGGCGCTCGGCGAAGCAGCCCGCGCGGCCAACTTTCCCAACCTGTCGCTTTCCATTCTCGCGACCGCCGCGGAACTCGACATCCCGGTCACCGTCCACATCGCTATCGGGACCGACATCATTCACCAACACCCGACCACGGACGGCGCGGTCCTCGGCGAAGCGACCTACCGCGACTTTCAGACCTTCGCCGCCGTCTGCGCGCAGCTCGAAGGCGGCGTGGTGCTGAATATCGGCAGCGCGGTCATCATGCCCGAGGTGTTCCTCAAGGCGCTGACCATCGCGCGCAACCTCGGCCACAAGGTCGAGCGCTTCACCACCGCGACCTTCGACATGACGCGCCACTATCGCCCGACGGAAAACGTCCAGCGCCGCCCAACCAAACTCGGTGGCCAGGGATTCTACCTCGTCGGCCATCACGAAATCATGATTCCATTGCTCTTCGCCGCGATCACCGAGGAACTCGCCCGATGACTCGCGACCGCGTCGCCGCGCTGCTGCGCGATTTTGCCAGCAAGCGCATCCTCGTGATCGGCGACCTGATGCTCGACGAATTTCTGTGGGGCAAAGTCTCGCGCATTTCGCCGGAGGCGCCGGTGCCCGTGGTCGAGGTGGTGAAGGAAGAATGGTTTCCCGGCGGGGCGGCCAACGTCGCGCGTAACCTCGCGGAGTTTTCCAAGAACGTGCGGATCATGGGCGTGACGGGACAATGCACGCACGCCGAGCATCTCAAGCGCCTGCTGACGAGCGAAGGGATCAACGTGGACTCGGTGCAATCGCACGCCTGTTACCAGACGATCGTGAAGACGCGCATCGTCGCGCGGCAGCAGCACGTTGTCCGCATCGACCGCGAGAAGCGGCTGAACCTCCAGCCCGAACACGCCGCCGCGGCCCTCGCGCAAATCGAAGAACTGCTGCCGGAGATCGACGCCGTCATCGTCGAGGATTACGGGAAAGGCATGCTCTCGCAGGAATTCGCGGCGGCCATTTGCGAACTCGCCAATCGCGCCGGCAAGATCCTCGCAGTCGATCCCAACCCGCACAATCCCCTCGCCTGGCGCCACGTCTCGGTGATCAAGCCGAACCGCGTCGAAGCCTTTGCCAGCGCGGGTTTACCGACGACCGAGCCTGTCGAACCGCCGGAACGTGATCCCGCCTTGCTCGAAGTCGGGCGCGTCCTGTCCGAGAAATGGGACGCCGACAATTTGCTGATCACACTCGGCGAACAGGGCGTGCTCCTTTTCCGCCACGACGCGCCGCCTTACCACGCTCCGACTCGCGCGCGCGAAGTCTTCGACGTCAGCGGCGCGGGCGATACCGTCATCGCGCTCTTCACGCTGGCGCTCAGCGCCGGTGCGACTCCGGCGGAAGCCTCCGAGATTGCCAATCACGCCAGCGGCGTGGTCGTGGGCAAACTCGGCACGGCGACGGTGACGCCGGCAGAACTGCTCGCCAGCTTCGAGAGCTAGCAGCGGCTCAATCGACGAAGACGAACTCGTTCGTCTCGAGCAGCACCTGCGCGTATTGCTCCCACGGCTTGAGCTGCGGAGGCAGCGGCGCGGGCGGACCCGCGAACTGCCCCTTGGCCGACCACTCGCCTGCGGCATCGCGGATGACCGGCGCCCAGAGGAACGTGTCCGAGTTGGAATCGCCGCGGCAGCCGACGAGGAAATCGATCGTGTCGCCCGCCTTTACGTCCACACGGTCCACTCGCGAATCAGCGGTCTGTTTGCTCAAAACTTCCGCTTTCCAAAGCTCTCCGTGGCGGCTCGAAACGATGCGCCCGATCACCCCGTCCCCGGCCTCGGCTGGCCTGCTCAGTTTCCCGGAAATCGTGACCACCCCATCGCGCGACGCGGTCCAGCGGCGAATCGCGTCGTGCTTGGCGTCGTTGCCTGCGTGACCACTGTCGGCGCCCAGACTCACGTAGCCCAGCTTCCCATCGGGCAGCTTCGCGCCGACCTGCCAGACGTCCTTCACAAACGCCGCCATCTTGGTGAACTCCACACGCTTCTCCGCTTCGTCGTAGGACCCGTAACCGTATTGCCAGAGCGGCTTCGGCTGTTCGCGCGGCGCGGGGTTGGTGATCCCGTTCATCACGAAGCGCAGCCCGGCGTCGACTTCCGTGGACTCGGCTTTCCGGGCGAGCACATAGCCGTAGAGTTCGTGGATCTGCGCCTCGTAGGCTTGCGGCTGCTGAAACTCCGGTTTGGTCACAAGAGAGCGCGCCTGCTCGAGAACGAATGGATTATTCATCATGAACAACGCCTGCTGCGGCACGGTCGTATGATAGCGCTGCGGACTGGTCGTGTCGGGCGAAGCGAAATCGAAGGTGCGGAAAACGCCGGGAAGATTCTGACGATCGATGTAGCCGTAGACGGCGCGGCGCTTGGCGAAAGGAGGGGTCGTGAGTTCCACGGGGCGACCACCCATCGAACCATCGAGCTGCCCGGCGACCGCGAGCAACGAGTCGCGCATCGCTTCGAAGTCGAGGCGCCGGCGGTTCATACGATGCACGAGCCGATTTTCGGGATCTGCCTGCGCAGCATCGGGGCGCGCGTTGCTGGTTTGCTGATAGGTGCTCGAGAGCAGAATGGTGCGGTGCAGCTTCTTCAGCGACCAGCCTTCCTCCATGAAGCGCGTCGCAAGGTAATCGAGCAATTCAGGATGCGTAGGCGCCTCGCCTTTCACGCCGAAGTCGCCCGGCGTGCGGACCAATCCCAGTCCACCGAAATGGTAAGTCCACACCCGGTTCACGATCACGCGGGCGGTCAGGGGATTGTCCTTGCTGGCAATGGCGCGCGCCAGATCCAGACGACCGCTGCCATTTTGGAAAGGCTCCGGTTTACCGCCGCTCAGCACCTCGATGAAGCGCCGCGGAACCGCTTCGCCGGGGCGTCCGGGATTTCCACGAATGAAGACGCGCGGATTGTGAGGTTGCGGGCTATCGACGAGGGCCATCGGACGCGGCGGCGAGAGCGGGCCAGCGTTTAACTCCTCCACTTTCTTGCGCAGCTTATTGAGTTCGATCTTGGCGCTTTTGTCGACGAGGCGCTCGGTCACTTCCAGCGGGATGAAAGAGGGCACTCCCAGCGCAGGGAGGGTGCGCATCCCGTAGAGCTCGCCGAATTGCTGGAGGAACTTCGCGATCTCGCCATCGCGCTCGGCGAGTTGCTTGCGATACTCGGCTTCGGTTGCCGCATCCTGGGACTTCGCGAGCACCGGCAGGTCTTTGCTCGGTGGTTCGACAGACGACGCGAAGACGCCATACAACGCGTAATAATCCTTGGCCGTGATCGGGTCGAACTTGTGGTCGTGGCAGCGCGCACAGGCGACGGTGATGCCCATCAGGCCGCGCGTTACCGTGTCGATCCGGTCGTCCATGATGTCGGCCTGGTTGTTGAGAAAACGGCGCCCGAGCGTGATGAAACCGAGCGCAGCGAGCGGCTGCGGGTTTTCCGGTGTGGCAATGCGATCTCCCGCGAGCTGCTGAATGATGAACTGATCGTACGGCAGGTCGTCGTTCAGCGAGCGAATGACCCAGTCGCGATACGTGTAGCTGTAGGCGAAGCGGCGATTTTCATCACCGGCGAGGTATCCCTTGGTATCGGCGTAGCGGGCGACGTCGAGCCAGTAGCGGCCCCAGCGTTCGCCGTAGCGTGGAGAAGAGAGCAGCCGATCCACGACTTTCGCAAACGCATCCGGCGAAGCATCCTGCTCAAACGCCGCGGTCTCCGCGGTCGTCGGAGGCAGTCCGGTCAAATCGTAGGTCACGCGCCGGAGGAGCGTGCGTTTATCGGTGCGCGGAGATGGCGCGATTTTTTTCTCGGAGAGCTTGGTCAGGATGAAGGCATCCAGCGGAGCCTGCGCCCATTTCGTCGGATCCTCGACCGCGGGCACGGCGGGCTTTTTGATCGGCTGATAGGACCAATGTTTCTTCGCCAGCTCCTGCGCGCCGGGCGTGGTCGGCTTATCGTTTTCCGGCCACGGCATGCCCATGCGAATCCACTGCGCCATCGCCTCGATCTGCGCGTCGGCCAGCTTGTCCGCTTTCTCGGGCATCTTCGAGATACCGGTGTGGCGGAGCGACTTGATGAACTCGCTCTCCTCCGGCTTGCCCGGCACGACAACCGGCCCTTCATCCGTGCCCTTCAAAATCGCCGCCCGCGAATCCACGCGCAACGCCGCCTTCTGCTTGTCGGCGCCATGACACTTGTAGCATTGCTCCGCCAGAATCGGGCGGATCTGCTTCTCAAAAAATTCCGTCTCCTGCGGCGTGATCGCCCGGAGCGGCGCGACCGCGAGACAGAAGAGCAGGACACTGGAAAAAGGATGACGCATGAGTTCGGGGATAAGTAACCCGATTCAGGGGTCCGCGTTAGCGGTTTTTGCCCATCGGCCCGGCCCGGAGCCGCGGATGCGGAATAAGATCAAAGGGAAGTGCTTGGCCGACGGTTTTTGCGGGTGCTACTTTCTCCACTCTCCGATGCCATCCCCGAAAAACGCTCCCCTGCTTCAGGAATGCTCCACCTGCGGCTCCCTGCTGGACGTCTCGGGCGAGGAGCCCTTTGCGCTCATGCATTGCCCGACCTGCGGCGCGGCGATGCGCGTGCGGCAGAAGTTCGATCATTTTGAAATCCAGGAGCAACTCGGCGCCGGCGGCATGGGCACGGTCTATCGGGCGCTGGATGTGAACCTGCATCGCCAGGTCGCGCTGAAACTTCTCCAGAGCGGACACAGCCAGAACCCGGAGTTCGTCACGCAGTTTCAAAAGGAAGCGGCGATCACCGCGTCGATCAATCACCCGCATGTGGTGAAAGTCTACAGCACCGGGCAGGACAACGGGCGCGTCTACATCGCTATGGAGCTCGTGGACAAAGGCTCGCTCGAGAGCCTGATGAACGCGCAGGGCAAGGTCGCGGAACTGCAAGTGCTGACGATCGGCGTGCAGATCGCGCAGGGGCTGCAGGCGGCGCTGGATAAGGGGCTGATCCATCGCGACATCAAGCCGGGCAACATTCTCTTCGCCAATGCGGCGACGGCCAAGATGGTGGACTTCGGCCTCGCGGTGCTCGCCGAGCACGCGGGCACCGTCGCAGGCGAGGTGTGGGCCACGCCGTATTACGTGGCGCCGGAAGTCGTGGAGGGCAAGACGGAGAACCTCCGGAGCGACATGTATTCGCTCGGCGCGACGCTTTACCACGCCATCGCGGGCCAGCCGCCGCACGACGTGGAGTCCAACTCGATGAGCGTGCTCGCCGAGGCCAAGAAGGTCCCCGTGGATCTGCTCAAGGTGGCTCCGGATGTCTCCAGCACAACGGCGGTCGTGATCAACCGGGTGCTCAGCTACAACCCGGAACAACGTCCAAAATCGTACGCGGAATTTATCGAGAGCATGGAGTTCGCTCGGACGGAATTACTGACCGCGCTGGCCGCGAGGGAGAAAGCCGAAGCGGCAAAAGAAGAAGCCGGCCGGCGGGATTGGGGCTGGCTCACCCCGGTCGTCGCTCTCGTTGTCGTCGCGCTCGGGATCGGCGGCTTCCAGTATCGCGATCTGCTTTTCCCACCGCCTCCGGTGGAGATCGTCGAGGAACCGCCGCCCACTGCCGAGCGCATCGACGCGAAATACGAAGCGGCGCGCAAGCTCCTGATCGCCGGCGACGCGACTAAAGCGGCGCAGGCCTTTACCGATCTCGATGCGAAGACCGAAGCGCCGCAACCGCTGCGCAACTGGATCACGCTCCACGCCGGCCTCGCGGAATTGCTCGCGAATCGGCCTGAGCCTGCGCTGGCTCATTTTGCCGCGATCGAAAAACGCGGCATCTACTCGCCCGATCCGGCGGAGCAAGACCTCGCGCGCTTTTTCGTACGGACCGCGAAACAAGCCAGTGCCACCAAACCGATCGAAGCGGACGCGCTCGAGGACGTCGACCGCGAGAGTTATGAGGCCATCGTGCTGTTCGTGGGCGCGGTGCGGAACTGGTCGCTCGGCGAGCATGACGAAGCGTGGCAACTCTTTCGCCAGTTTTCCCTCTGCACGCCGCAGGAACGGCACGCGTGGGTTTCCGAATACAAGCCGCTGGCCTCGCCCTATCTCGTGGAGATCAATGCTTTCCGCGGCGCGAGCGGCACCGCCCGCGCGGCGACCACGCTGGAGGCGCGGCGCCGCGCGCTGCAAATCGTGCAGGACACGCGCGCACAATTGCGGCTCGCGAGCAGCTTTCCCGCAGAACTCGATGAGGTCGCGAAAAAGCTGCAGCAAAAGATCACCGCTGAGGAAGAAGAAGCCGCGCGGCAGATGTCCGCGACCGACGCCGCCGACGCCAAAGCGCTCGCCGAGGCTCGCACGAAGATCGCGCCGCTGCGTTCGCAGTTTCGCCCTACCGAAGCGCTCGCGATGGTTCGCGCGGTGCAGGTTGCCGGCGAAAAAGGTCAGCGCGAGCAGGCCGCGATGGTGAAGCGCTTTGAGTGGCTGGCGAAATTCAAAGCCACGCTCATCGGCGACCTCAACGCGGCGGGCTATCCCTCGGCCGTGACGAAGAAGTCCGGCACGCAGGTGCCAGGGCCGATTCGCAAGGCGAACGAGGCACAGATCGAAACCGTCACGCCCTTCGGTTCGCTGCCGACCGCGTGGACGGAACTGCCGCCGGAAAGCATCCTCGCCATGGGCAAATCATTCCTCCGCCCGGAACTCCCGCCGGAGACGCTCGCCGATCGCCAGTGGCTGCTCGGCGTCTATGCGATGCAAGCGGGGCGCCTGCCGGAGGGACAGCAATTGCTCGTCCAAGCCAGCCAGGCGAAAGAGGAATATCGCGAGTCGCTGAGCCTCTTTCTTGAATCGGCGGATGCACTTTAAGAGGAGCGCTGGACAACAATGCATCGTCTGCTAGCGTCCGCGAACTGCGACCCCACTTCTGACAACTCCTCCATCATGAGCAACACATCTGACAACCCGCTGAACCGCCGCACTTTCCTCACCCGCTCTGCCGCCGCGCTGGCCGCCACCTCGGTCGTCGGCTTCCCCGCCATCGTCCGCGCGGACAACGAAAAGATCCTCAAGCTCGGGATCGTCGGCTGCGGCGGTCGCGGCACCGGCGCGCTCAGCAACGCCCTTTCCGCCGACAAAAACGTCGTCCTCACCGCGATGGGCGATGTCGTCCGCGAGCGCATCTACACGAGCTTCGACAACATCAGCAAAACCAAGCCGGATCAGGTGAAGGTCGAGGAAGGGAAGAAGTTCGTGGGGCTCGACGCGATCGACCAAGTGCTGTCCTCGGACATCGATGTCGTCATTCTCACCACGCCTCCCGGCTTCCGCCCCGCGCATCTGAAGAAGGCCGTCGCCGCCGGGAAACACACCTTTTGCGAAAAGCCCGTGGCCGTAGACTCGCCCGGCGTGCGCGATGTCATCGCCACCGCCGCCGAGGCGAAGAAGAAGGGGCTGAGCATTCAGTCGGGCTTTTGCTGGCGGGCCAACTACGCGGAGCGCGCGATGTTCGAGAAAATCCACGGCGGCGCGATCGGCGACGTGCGTTCCTACTACGGCACCTATCTCGCAAACTCCCCGTGGGTGAAGGAGCGCAAGCCCGAGTGGACCGATCTCGAATGGCAGCTCCGCAACTGGCTCTACTTCACCTGGCTTTCCGGCGATCACCTCGTCGAGCAGGCCATCCACACCGTTGATAAAATGGCGTGGGCCTTCAAGGACGTGGACCCCATCAGCGCCACCGCGCTCGGCGGGCGCCAGCAGCGGATCGAGGAGCAGTACGGCATGATCTACGATCACTTCGCGGTGTCGTATGAATTTCCCGAAGGCGCGCGCGGCTTCGTCTATTGCCGCCAACAAGCCGGCTGCGACAACGAGAACGCCGACGAGATCATCGGCGCCGATGGCACCGCGCGAATCAACGGCTTCCGCAAGCTCCACACGATCACCGGCAAGAACACCTGGAAATACGACGGCCCGAAGAACGACATGTATCAGACGGAGCACGAGGAAATGTTCGCCGCGCTCCGCAAGGGCCAGCCGGTCAACTACGGCGACAAGCTCGCGCACAGCACGCTCATGGGCATCATGGGCCGCATGTCGGCTTACACCGGCAAGACGATCACGTGGGAACAGGCGCTGAACTCCACCGAGGTGCTCGCACCGAAGGAACCACTGACGTGGGACATGAAACTGCCCACGCCTCCGATCCCGATGCCGGGCCGGACGAAGTTCTCCTGATCCACACCGCATCACGCGCCATGAATCGTCGCCACTTCCTCCAGAGCACAGGAGCCGCGCTCGCCGCTGCCACACTCACTCCCCTCGCCTCCGCGCAGAACGCTCCAGCCAAGAAACGCCCGCTCAAGAAGGCCGTGAATCTCGGCATGGCCAAGGCGCCCGGTGCCTCGGTCATGGATCGATTCAAGATGATCAAGGACGCCGGCTTCGATGGCGTGGAACTCAATCGGCCGGACGCCATCCCGCTCGACGAAATCCTCAAGGCACGCGACGCCACGGGGCTCGAGATCGCGGGCGTCATCTGCTCCACGCACTGGGGCAAACCGCTGAGCGCCAATGAACCGGAAGTCGTCGCCGCCGGAGTCAAAGGCCTCCGCCTCGCGCTGGCCGAAGCCGGTGAACTCGGCTGCCCGAAGCTGCTGCTCGTCCCAGGCGTGGTGAAAAAAGACATTAGCTACGACGATTGCTGGAAGCGCTCGGTCACACAGATCAAGGAAGCTGTGCCGTATGCCGAAAAGGCGAAGTGCAAAATCGGCATCGAGAACGTCTGGAACCAATTCATCATCGATCCGATGAGCGCGGCGCGTTTCGTGGACGAGATCGGCAGCCCGTGGGTCGGCTGGCACCTCGACTTCGGCAATCTTGTCACTTACGGCTGGCCCGAGCACTGGACGCGCATCCTCGGACCACGTGTGATCAATCTCCACATCAAGGAATACAGCCGGAAGAAGCGCGATGCCGAAGGCCCCGACAAAGGCTTCCAAGTCGAGCTCGGCGAAGGCGACAACGACTGGGCCGCGACCATGAAAGCCGTCGATGACATCGGCTACCAGGGTTACGGCATCCTCGAAGTCCCCGGCGGCGACGCGACCCGGCTAAAGTTCCTCGCCGAGCGCACCGACCAGCTCTTCGCCAGCTAAACTGCACGCAGCTAGTGGATCAGTGTTAGCGGGGGAGAAGCTGCGCGAACCGGGCGACTTTTTACACAGTTACTTACCTCTCGCTCCACCGCACCACGGAGGAGCGGCGGATGGCTCAGAAGTCCCCGGCGAATTCGCCGGCGCGGCGGAACTTTTCGTAGCGCTCGGCGAGGAGTTGGTCGGTGGGGATTTTGCTGAGTTCGTCGAGTTGCCGGAGGATGGCGGTGCGGAGATTCGCGATGGCCGCGGTGTGATCCTGATGCGCGCCGCCGAGGGGCTCGGGCACGACGTGGTCCACGAGCTTGAGTTCGAGCAGGTCGCGCGCGGTGAGCTTGAGCGCGGCGGCGGCTTCGGGGGCGTGTTTGCGGTGCTTCCAGAGGATCGCCGCGCAACCCTCGGGGCTGATCACGGAGTAATAGGCATTCTCCAGCATGAGCACGCGGTCGGCGACGCCGATGCCGAGGGCGCCGCCGCTCCCGCCTTCACCGATGACGACGGCGACGGTGGGGGTGCGCAGGATCATCATCTCGCGCAGATTCACGGCGATGGCCTCGGAGATGTGGCGCTCTTCGGCGCCGACGCCGGGATAGGCGCCGGGGGTGTCGATGAGGGAGACAAAGGGGAGGCCGAATTTCTCGGCGAGCTTCATGAGGCGCAGGGCCTTGCGGTAGCCCTCGGGATTGGCGCTGCCGAAGTTACGCTTGAGGTTCTCCTTGAGGTCGCGGCCTTTCTGGTGGCCGATGACGACGCACTTACGGCTGCTGATGGTGGCGAAGCCGCCCGGCATGGCGCGGTCTTCACCGAAGTGCCGGTCGCCGTGGAGTTCGACGAAATTGGTGAAGGAAAGCTGGAGGTAATCGAGGGCGTAGGGCCGGGCGGTGTGGCGGGCAATTTGCACGCGCTGCCAGGCGGTGAGGTTCTCGTAGATGGCGCGCTTGGTTTCCTCGATCTTGCCCTCCATGCGGCGGACTTCGTGGTCGAAGTTGATGTCGTTGGCGCGGGAGTGCTTCTTCAGGTCGGCGAGCTTTTCCTCGAGCTCGATGATCGGTTTTTCAAAATCCAGGGGAGGCAATTTCATGGCGGAAGTTTATTCGAGAGTGACGGGGTCGCCTTTGCTCAGGAGCACGGCGAGTTCTTCGAGAGCTTTGGGGGAAAGGAGGATGCCGCCGCCGGTCGGGCGCGTCTGCGATTTCTCGTCGGTCTCGGAGTGCAAAGTGCAATGGGCGATGCTGATCTGAATCCAGTGCGTGGAGTCGGCGTAGCCCTTGTCGGCAAAGATGACGCGCCCGCCATTGAGCCAGGCCATCTTGTCGGTGACTTTGCCGGCCTGCTTGGGCACCGGCGGCGCGGCTTTGCCGCCCGTCGATTTTTTCTCGAGGGCCGGCGGCCAGCCGAGGATGGGATACTGCTTAAAAAAGCGGCCTTTGTTGGAGAGGACGACTTTTTCCTGTTTGCGGCTGATGACGACGCTGAAGTCGGTGGGTGGGACGGTGATCTTTTGCCCGATCCGCAGCATCGTGCCGCTGAGTTGATTGGCGCGCATGATCAGCTCGCCCGTGGTTTTCATGCGCCGCGCCACGCGATCGATGACGTCGCCCGGCTTGACGATATAGACTTCCTTTTCCGGGGCGGCGACGGGCGTGAGGAAGATCTCGGTATTGATGTCGCCGAGCATGTTCCTGGCCTCGTCGAGCTTGGTGGAATAGGGGTTCTGTTCGACGAAGGCGTAGAAGGCATCGCGCGCCGGGAGGAGCTTGCCGCTCTTGCGAATGACCACGCACTTCTGAAACTCCGGCACCGACGGATCTGGCGGCGCGGGCGTGGCCGGCGCGAGCTTTTCCTCCCGCAGCGCCTGCTCAGGCCGGATGAAGAGCTGGTACGTATAATAACCCGACGCGCCGAAGACCGCGATGGCGAGGAGGAGAATGATCAGGGCTTTCACGAAGGACGCGGAGGAAGTGGAATGGGAAAGGCCAATGCCTTACCGGATTGCGCGCCGGATGGGAAACACGAAGAAGCACCCGCCGCCCACGGAACTAGAGGAGGCCACGCTTGCGGAAATCGCCGAAATTGCCGCCAGATGATTCCTGGATGAGATCGGTCGCGAACTTCAGCAGGCAGACTTCCCAGCCTTCATCCACGCCCTGAATCACGGCGCTCATCGGATCGTTGGAGGCTTCGACCTGCTCGCGCAGCCGACCGGTCATCTCCTCCATGGAAGCGTGGAGGACTTCATCGGAGACGTCCGTCTTGCGGAACTGGAAGCCGTATTTGAGGACGGCGAGTTGCGGCGCATGCTCGCGCAGCCAGCCGGCGAACTCCTCGGCGCGCTCGCCGAAGCCTTCCATGAGCATGTGCTGGATGTGGCCGGGCGTGATGATCTGCGGGCGCTCGGCGTGGAGCCGCCCATCGCGCACCCGTACCTGATCGACGCTGTCCATCAGCTCGGTCACGAGCAGGAAACGGAAGCTCGTATCGCCGAAGGTGGCGATGCGGCGCTGCGGGGCGAGAATGACTTGCGTGTTTTCGATCGCGTACTGGATCGCGTCCTCATTGAGCATAAAGGCGGCAAGGTTACGGGCGAGGGTCCTTGGCGCAACGGAATCTTTCGGCGGCGCCCCACCTTTACAAGATCGCGCGGCGCCCCGTAGATTCGGCCCCCTTGGAAACCCCGCACACACTCGCCATCATCGCCGGCAACGGCGTCTATCCGCAGGCCATGGCGCGGGCGGCGCGAGCCGCGGGCGTAGCGCGGCTGGTCGTCGCGGCGTTTGAAAACGAGACCGATCCGGTGCTCGCGACGCTCGTGGACGAAGTCGAATGGCTGCGCGTCGGCCAGCTCGGAAAGCTGCTCGGGATTCTCAAGAAATCCGGCGCGACCCATGCCGTGATGTCCGGGCAAATCCACCCGAAGAACCTCTTCGACCTGCGCCCCGACCTGAAGGCTCTGGTCGTCCTCGCCCGGCTCAAGCGGCGCAATGCGGAATCGATCTTCAGCGCGATCGCTGACGAAATGAAAACGATCGGCGTGGAGCTGCTCCCGGCGACGACTTACATGGAGCAGCATCTCGCGCCCGCGGGCCTCATCGCCGGGCCGAAGCTGAAGCCGCGCGACGAGGAGGACCTGCACTACGGCTTCCACATCGCCAAGGAATCGAGCCGCATGGACATCGGGCAGACCGTAGTCGTGAAGAATGGAACCGTGCTCGCCGTGGAAGCCTTCGAGGGGACGAACGCCGCCATCGCCCGCGGCGGCGAACTCGGCCGCAAGGACGCGCTCATGGTGAAGGTCTCGAAGCCCAACCAGGACTTCCGCTTCGACGTGCCGGTGATCGGCCCGCTCACCCTCGAAGCCGCCCGCGCGGCCAAACTCCGCGCGATCGGGGTCGAAGCCGGTAAAACCCTTTTGCTCGAACGCGAAAAACTCACCGCCCTCGCCGCCGAACACCGCATCGCCATCTTCGGCCTGACCTCCTCGTGACCCAACCCACCGCTTCCTCTTCCACCATCCGCGTCGGCGTCATCGGCACCGGCAGCATGGGCCGCAACCACGCCCGCATCTTCGGTGAGTTGCCCGACGCGCAGTTCACCGCCGTGCTCGACGAGCGCGCCGACGTGGCGACCGAGATTGCCGGGAAATACGGCGCGCGCGCCGTGACCACGCTCGCCGAGTTTGCCGACCAGATCGACGCCGCGACCATCGCCACGCCGACGGTCACGCACTTCGACATCGCCCGGCAGCTCCTCGAACGCGGCAAACACGTGCTCGTCGAAAAGCCCTTCGTGGAAACGCCCGAACAGGCGCGCGAACTCTGCAGCCTCGCGCAGCAGCGCGGGCTCGTCCTGCAGGTCGGCCACATCGAGCGCTTCAATCCCGTGCTCTCCGCGCTCGAAGCCCGCCTCGCCAATCCACGCTTCATCGAAGCCACGCGCCTTTCGCCTTACCCCGGCCGCAGTCTCGACGTGGGTGTGGTGCTCGACGTGATGATCCACGACCTCGAGATTATCCTGCATCTCGTGCGTTCGCCGTGGGTGCAGGTCGATGCCGTCGGCGTCGCCATCCTGAGCAAACGCGAGGACATCGCCAACGTGCGGATCCGCTTCGAAAACGGCTGCGTGGCCAACATCACCGCGAGTCGCATCAGCCAGGACAAGCTGCGCAAGATCCGGCTTTTTCAAAGCGACGCGTATCTCTCGCTCGACTACCAAAACCAAAGCGGCTATCTGCTCCGCCTCGCCCGCGAGGATGAAAAGGAAAGCTCGCTCCTCGGCAAAATCCTCGGTGTCGCTGCGGACGCGACGATCGTCACGGAGTTCGCCGGTAAGCGCATCGTCCGCGAGCCGGTCGCGGTGGACAAAGGCGAGCCGCTGAAACGCGAACTCGCCGACTTCGTGGCCTGCGCCCGCGCCGGTTCTCAACCGAAAGTCAGTGGCCGCGAAGCCACCGCCGCACTGGAGCTGGCGCTCGAAATCACGCGGCAGCTTGAGGCAAACGGAAGAAAGGATTAGCCACGGATGGACACGGATAAAACACGGATCAGGGAACTCGAGGCCGACGAGCACCCTGACAAATTGCTCCACCGAAAATTTACTGAGGCGATCATTGGCGCTTTTGAAGTCCACAACGTCCTCGGCTACGGTTTTTTGGAGAAGGTCGATCAGCGCGCGCTCCAAGCAGAGTTGATTCGCCGAGGGTTGCGCGCCGCGATCGAACATCCGCTGAAAGTGAACTACAAGGGTGCGGTGGTCGGCGAATACTTCGCTGACCTTCTCATCGAGGACGCCGTTCTCGTGGAACTCAAAGTCGCTCCCGACCTCAACACCAACGGCGAAGCGCAGTTAATCAACGAGCTAAAAGCCCCAGGTATCCGCGTCGGCTTGCTCATCAACTTCGGTCGCACCCGTGTCGAGCACCGGCGCCGCGTCGTCTGACTTCCATCCGTGTTTCATCCGTGAACATCCGTGGCTAAAAAACTCTACCTCATAGCTGGCGAAGCGAGTGGCGATGCGCGGGGGCTGGAGCTCATGCAGGCACTGCGCGAGCGCGATCCTTCGCTGGAATTTTTCGGTGCGGGCGGACGCGAGATGCGCGCATTTGGCGGCGCGCATTTCACCGACTGGGCGGATGAGGCGGTCGTCGGGCTGTGGGACGTGCTGAAGAAATACGGATACTTCAAAGGCGAGTTCAACCGCATGCTCGCCGACCTCGCGCAGGTCCAGCCGGACGCGCTCATCCTCATCGACTATCCGGGCTTCAACCTGCGCCTCGCGAGGGAAGCACACCGGCGTTTCCCGAAGCTCAAGATCATCGACTACATCAGCCCGCAGGTCTGGGCGTGGAACCGCGGGCGCATCCCAAAGATGGCGCGCTACCTCGACCTGATGCTCTGTATTTTCCCGTTCGAAAAACCGCTCTACGAGCAAAGCGGACTGCGCGCGGTTTTCGTCGGTCATCCGATGCTCGATTCGCTCGCGGCCAAGCGCACCGGCCAGCCACGCGACCCGCGGCTCATCGGGCTTTTTCCCGGCAGTCGGGAGAAGGAAGTGCGTAAGATTTTCCCCGCGATGGTCGAGGCCGCGATCCGGATGAAACATCAGCGCCCCGAGTTGACCTTCGAAGCCTCCGCGGCCTCGCATGCGCTCGCCGAGCGCATGCTGGCCACGCTGCGACTCTTCGGCCACGACGAGACGTTCTGCCGCGTCACCGTGCGCTCCTCGCACGAACTGATGCAACGCGCCATCGCCGGTATGGTCTGCTCCGGCACTGCCACGCTCGAAGCGGCGTTTTTCGGCCTGCCGCTCTGCGTCGTTTACAAGGTCGCGTGGCTCACTTGGGTCGTCGGAAAACAGCTCGTGAAGGTACCCTTCCTCGGCATGCCGAACGTCCTCGCCGGACGCGAAATCGCCCGCGAATTTTTGCAAAGCGCGGCCACCCCGGAGGCTCTCGCGGATGAAACGCTCCGGCTCGTCACGAATGATGAACAACGTGAAGCCTTGCAAGCCGAACTGGCCGCGGTCGCGGCCGGGCTGGGTGATCAGGGAGCGGCCCCGCGCGCGGCGGACGCGATCCTGGAAGAGTTGGAAACGCCCAGGCGCAGAGACGCATAGCCATGATG
>JBBQYR010000063.1:0-25436 GCA_038208565.1 Chthoniobacterales bacterium | reverse complement strand
GAGCCACCCCGCCACGGCGCGGCTACGCACTAGGCAGTGTTCACGAATTCTTGGCGATGAGGAAAGCGGCGACAAGACAGACCGCGGCGAAGAAGGTTTTAGCCAGTTTGTCGTAGCGGGTGGCGAGGCGGCGAAATTGTTGGAGTTTGTTGAAGAAGCGCTCGACGCGGTTGCGGCCGCGATAGAGTTCCTTGTCGTCGGGGAGCTTTTTGGAGCGGCTGCTGATCGGGGGGATGACGGCCTCGATGCCGTCGCGCGCGAGACGTTCCCGGATGCGATCGGCATCGTAGCCTTTGTCGAGCGCGGCAAACTCCAGGACGTTGTCCACCTCCAGGCTTTCGTAGAGGGCTTCAAACTGCCGACCGTCGTGGGCGTGGCCGGCCGTCAGGTGGAGGGCGACCGCGCAGTTTTCGTCGAGCGTGGCCGCGTGGAGCTTGGTGCTCCAGCCCCCGCGCTGGTAGGTTATGACGCGGAGAGAGTGCGCGACCTGCGAGGAGGTTATTCGCCGTTCGCTGACCCATCCGGTCGCCCGCCGGGTAAAGCTGGCCGACAGCAAAGACCACCTGGACCTCCGCCGACTGGCGGCCATCACCGGCCGCGACACAGTGCGCTTCCGCCGTTATCTCGCGGCGCGGCGAGTCGCAACCGGGGCGGAGTAATCCAAACGCGCCGAATGGCGCTCGGTGAATCGAAGAGGTTCAAAAGTGCGCCCGTAATTCCAGTGGCGTCCCGCATGCTGGCGGGCTACAAGCCCGGATGCAGAAGAAACTTTTCACTGAGCTCGGCTTGTCGCCCGAGATCCTCAAGGCCGTCGCGAAGATGGGCTTCGAGGAGGCGTCGCCGATCCAGTCCGAGACCATCCCGACCTTGCTCGAAGGCAAGGACGTGGTCGGCCTTTCCCAAACCGGCTCCGGCAAAACCGCGGCCTTTGCCATCCCGGCCATCGAGCGCGTGGACACCACGTTGCGCGCGCCGCAGGTGCTCATCCTTTGCCCCACGCGCGAGTTGGCGATGCAGGTCGCCGAGGAAGTCGCCAAGCTGGCACTTTTCAAGCGCGGCATCCGCGAACTCCCGATCTATGGTGGCCAGAGCTACGACCGCCAGCTCCGCGGCTTGCGCGAAGGTGCGCAGATCATCATCGGCACGCCGGGCCGGATCATGGATCACCTCGAGCGCGGCACGCTGAAGCTCGATCAAATCGCGATGGTCATCCTCGATGAAGCCGACCGCATGCTCGACATGGGCTTCCGCGACGACATCGAAAAAATCCTCAGCCAAGCCCGCCCCGAGCGGCAGACGGTTTTCTTTTCGGCCACGATGCCGCCCGCGATCAACCAGCTCGTGAAGCGCTACACGCGCGATCCGGTGAACATCCGCATCCAGGCGCAGGAGATGACCGTCCCCGCGATCGATCAGGTCTATTACGAGATCGATCGACGCAATAAACTCGAGGTGCTCTGCCGGCTCATCGATCTGCAGGACATCAAGTACGGCATCATTTTCTGCGGAACGAAAATGATGTGTGACGAGCTCGCGGATCATCTCAAAGCGCGCGGCTATAGCTCCGACAAGCTGCACGGCGACATCTCGCAGGCCATGCGCGAGCGCGTGGTCGCGAAATTCAAAAAGCGCGGATTCGAGTTCCTCGTCGCGACGGATGTCGCGGCGCGCGGGCTCGACGTGGACGACATCGAGGTCGTCTTCAACTACGACCTGCCGCAGGACGCCGAGGATTACGTGCACCGCATCGGCCGCACCGGCCGCGCGGGCAAGACCGGGCGCGCGATCACATTCGTGGCTGGGCGCGAGATCTGGAAGATGCAACAGATCATCCGCTTCACGAAGGGCAAGGTGCGCCGCGAGAAGGTGCCGAGCGCCGAGGAGGTCGAGGAGAAGCGCACGAATGCCTTCCTCGAAACGCTGCGCGAGACGCTGGAGAAGGGCGAATACAAGCGGCAGGACGCGGTCATCGATCAACTGCTCGATGGCGGCTACTCCGCGACCGACATTGCCAGCGCGCTGCTGCATTTGCTCGGAGGCGACAAACCGCCAGCGCCGCCAATCGTGGAGGAGCGTCCGCAGCGTGAAGTCCGCGAACCGCGCGGACGCGGCGATTACGAGTCCCGCCCGCCGCGCGACTATCCGAAATACGAGCCGCTTCAGACGCGTGAAGCCCGACCCGAAAAACGCGACACGCGTTCGCCGGTCAGTCGTCCGTCGCGCGATCAACCCGCGCCCGTTTCGCACGAGTCCGGCATGATCCGGCTGTCCTTCAATGTCGGCCACACGCACGAGATGACGCCGGGCGATTTCGTCGGCGTGATCGCGGGCGTCACCCGCCTGCCCAAGGAAGTGATCGGCCGCATCGAAATCCTCGACCGCGCCGCCTTTGTGGACGTGAGCGAAGACAGCGCGAATGCGGTGTTGAAAAAGCTCAACGGCATCAAATTCAAGGGCCGCCGCTTGAGCGTGACGATCGCGCGCTAGGCCCTGCCGGAAAATCCTCAAATCCATCGTCTGCCGCCCCCTAGATTCGCGCCGTGGCAACACGCACCATCCGCAAGAACGACATCACGTTTCAGGTCAGCTCCGAACAGCACCAACGATTCTGGTCGAAGGTGGAGGCCGGCAACTGGGAGCCGGAAACCTTTGCGGTGTTCGATCGCTTCGTGACGCCGGAGACGACGTACCTTGACGTGGGTTCGTGGGAAGGGCCGACGCTGCTCTACGCCGGGCAGCGCGCGAAGAAGGCTTACGGCTTCGAGCCCGATCCTGTCGCGTTCGCCGGGCTGGAGCGCAACCTCGCGGCCAATCCGCAAATCACGAACACGCGCCTGCTCAACCAGTGCATTGCCGCCGAGACCGGTCAGATGCAATTCGGCAGCCGCTCGGGCGGCGGCGACACCATGAGCAGCCTGCTTTTCTCCGCGGGGCAGACGGTCTGGACGGTGCCGGCGATCCGCCTCGATGAATTTGCTGCGCAGGAAAAACTGGAGACGCCGATCTTCATCAAGATCGACACCGAGGGCGGCGAATACTCGATCCTGCCGAGCCTCGATCCGTTTTTTCGCAAGTATCGCCCGACCGTTTATCTCTCCACACATCCGGCCTTCTACGCCGCGGTGACGACGAGTCTGCTCGATAAAGGGCGCGCGCATTTCAATCTCGTCTATGCGCTGCGCAGCTTTCCCTATCTCTACGACACGTCGGGCAAAAGGCTCGCGCTTTGGGAGCTGCTGCTGAAGAAACGCTGGCGGGAGAACGCCTCGATTATTGCCACGTTCGAGCCGTGGAAAGCGTGACACGCACGCCGCGGCGCGACTAGAGATCGAAGAACGAGTAGAGCTTCCGGAGGAAGCTGGCGGTGTACTCCTTTTGCATCGCGGGGTGCTCGGCATTGCCGACCTTGGATGCGAGAATTCCTTCGGTCTGGAGGCGCCGCTGGGCCAGCAATTCGCTGAGCTTTTTCACGAGCGCTTCATTTTCCTGAAGGATTTCCGCGAGCACATCCTTCCCGATCTCCCATATTTCGCAGTCGGTTCCCGCGATCACCGTGGCGCTGCGCGGCTCGCCGGTCAGGAGCGACATTTCTCCGCAGTAGTCGCCCGAGCGCAGGGTCGCGACCCGCATCTCGCTGCCCTGGCTTTGCACATGCACGTGCGCTTCGCCACTCAGCAGGATGAACATCGATTCGCCCGCCGCGCCTTGCTCGATCACCTTTTCGCCGCGCCCAAACCGCTCGAAGCGCGCGGCCGCGAGGAGTTTTCCCAACTGCGCTTCGTCGAGTAACTGGAGGAAGGGCTGCTTGCGGATGGAGGCCCGCGCCGTGGCCATCGCGTCCTGATTCTGGCTGCCTCGGCGCTCGATGTGGAGGGTGCGGATGGGAAAGGGGATGCGGATCCCGTGGCGCTGCGCGGCATACCAGACGTTCGTGCGAATACGGTCCACGATGTCGTTGAAGAGAGATTCGTCCTCGATCCAATACTTGATTTCGTAAATCACCGCCGATTCGCCGAAGTCCTTGAGAAAGACCTTGGGTGCTGGATTGGCGAGGACGCCGGTTGCTTCGCGGGCCGCCTGTGAGATCACGTCCTTGATGAAGTTGGGCGGTACGCTGTATTCGAAGCCCACGGTGAGCCGGAGCGCGTGCTGGCGGGTCGGATACGTGAGGTTGGTGATGGTCGTGCCGACGATCGATTTGTTGGGAATATCGAGGTAAATATTGTCGTTGGTCCGCAGCCGCGTGGAGCGCCAGTTCACCTCCATGACCTCCGCGTGCTGGCCTTCCACTTTCAGCCAGTCGCCGGTTTTGAAAGGCTTGCCGATTTCCAGGGCGATGCCGGAGATGATGTTGCCGAGCAAGTCCTGCATCGCGAAGCCGATGATGCCGACCACGACCGTCGAACCGAAGATCGCGCCTTCGATCGAGTGCTCGTAAATCCCACCGACGACCACAAACACGGCGATAATGAAGACGACGAGGCCGAAGAGTTGGGTGATGAATTTCGGCGCCTTCGTCTTGTAGTGCTTCTCAAACCACAGCTCCCAATAGTAGCGGCGGATGAGGGCGAGGATGAAGAACGTGCCGAGCAGCACATTGGCGGTGCGCAGCACCCGCATCGTGGCCAGGCGCTCGGGAAAATCCGCACCGCCAATTTCCAACGGGACCCATAGGGCAAATGCGACACACAGCAGAAGGTAACTGACGCCCAAGTCCACACCCGCGCGCCGCTTGAGCAACCGCCCGAACGCTACTGCCACGACAAAGACGATCGGCATGGCGATGGCCTCGACAGTGATGGTGGATTCCCCGAGCAGCGCGGTGAACATGGGCATGGATAGTAGAACCAAGGAAGCCGCGATCAAACGGAAAGCCCGTCAGTATCGGGAGGTTCGAGAAACAATTTCTTCTCGCGGCGGCGGGCGTGCCAGCCGCCGGGGAGATTGGTTTTAGCCACGCGCCCAGTAAGCAAGCCGCGCACTTTTTCGATTTCCTCGAAGCCGATATTCGCCACGCCGAGATGCCGCAACCACGCGTGCAGAGTCCGCCTTTGCAGCGCCACCGGACGCTCCCGCAAATCGGGCACACTCAACTCGGCCGCCGATGTGGTTCCCACCAGGCCTTGCAGGATGGCATCTTCCTCGCGCAGAATTTCTGCCGTGCGCCAGATCGAGCGGCGAATCTCCCGCCCAAACGCTTTCTCCAATTGCGGGATGATTTCGTGGCGCAGCCGATTGCGCGTGGGCAGAAGCTCGGCATTCGACGAGTCCTCGCGATACGTCAGGCCGTGTTTGGCAATGTAGGCATCGATCTCCTCGCGCCACGTGCCGAGCAGTGGCCGGGAAATGTGCAACGTCACGCCTTCGATCACGCGCGTGGTCAGTGGTTGCATCCCGGCGAGGCCGCCCGTCGCGGCCCCGCGAAAAAGATTGAAGAGGAAGGTCTCGACCTGGTCGTCCGCGTGATGTGCGAGGAAGAGCCGCGGGCAATCGCGGTTGCGCGCGGTCTGCGCGAAGAGCCCGTAGCGCGCCTCACGCCCGGCCGTTTCCAGCGACTGACGCCGGCGCTTGGCCCGCGCCGCGATATCCTGCCGCCCGACGACCGCCTCAAGCCCGTGCTGCGCGGCCAAGTCCGCGACGAAGTGCGCATCGTCCGCGCTTTCCGGGCGCAGTACGTGATCGAGGTGGCAGACGACGAGTTGCTTGAAACCCGCGGCCAACAACTGGTGCAGCAACGCCACCGAATCGCGCCCTCCGGAGACGCCGATCAGACAGGGCTCATCCGGAGAGAAGCCGTGGTTCATCCCCCGATCCGATCGACGCCGAAGTAGCTGCGCAGCACCTCGGGAATCACCACCGAACCATCGGCCTGCTGGTAAGTCTCGAGCAGCGCCACGAAGAGCCGCGGCAGCGCCGTGCCGGAGCCGTTCAGCGTGTGGGCGAATTGATTTTTGCCCGCCGCATCCTTGTAGCGCAGCGCCATGCGGCGCGCCTGGTAGTCGCCGAAATTCGAGCAGCTCGAGACTTCGAGGTAGCCGTTTTGGCCGGGCGCCCAGATTTCGATGTCGTAAGTCTTCGTCGATCCGAAACCGAGGTCGCCGGTGCAGAGTTCGATCACGCGGTAGTGCAGCCCGAGCAGTTGCAGCACCTTCTCCGCGTCGGCGGTGAGCGCTTCGAGTTCGGCGGCCGAATTCTCCGGCGTCGTGATCTTCACGAGCTCCACCTTGTCGAACTGATGCATGCGGATGAGCCCGCGAGTGCCGAGCCCGGCCGAGCCCGCTTCCCGGCGGAAGCACGGCGTGTAGGCGGTATACTTGATCGGTAGTTGGTCGAGCCGCAGGATTTCTTCGCGGTGCAGATTTGTCACCGGCACCTCGGCGGTTGGTACGAGATAAAGACCGTCGCGCTCGCAACGGTAGAGCTGCTCCTCGAATTTCGGGAGCTGGGTTGTGCCGACCAGCGCCTCGGCGTTGACGAGCAACGGCGGGCTCACTTCGGTGTAGCCGTGCTCACGACTGTGCAGATCGAGTAGGAAATTGATCAGCGTCCGCTCCAGCCGCGCACCCTGGCCGGTGTAGAGAGCGAAGGCGCTGCCGGTGATCTTCGCGGCGCGCTCGAAGTCGAAAAGCCCGAGTTTTTCGCCGAGCTCGATGTGGCTTTTGGGCGTGAAATCGTACGCCGGCTTTTCACCCCATGTCCGCACCACGGGGTTTTCCTCCGCGCTGTGGCCGACGGGGCACTGCTCATGCGGAAGATTCGGGACATTCAGCAGCAGCGTGCGCTGGGCCGCTTCGAGCTGCTTGGCTTCGTCTTCGAGCCGCGCGATTTCCGTCCCGAGCTCGCGGACTTGAGCCTCGGTGGCTGCGGTGTCTTCGCCCTTGGCCTTCTTCGCGCCGATCTCCTTGCTCGTCCGCTTGCGGTCGGCCTGGAGTTGCTGGAAGAGCGTCTCCGCAGTGCGGCGCTTGTGGTCGCAGGCAAGGATTTCGTCCACGGCGGAGACGAGCTTGGTGTCGCGCGCGGCGAGGCGCTGTTTCACAAAGTCGGGCTGTTCGCGGATGAGGCGGATGTCGAGCATGGGGCGGCGAGCCTACTGGGTGGCGAGGCGTTTTCAAGAGCGGCGGCGGTCTGGCCAGTGATTCGTATTTCCTCCGCGCGGAAGTCCGTGCCGCATGTGATGGATCAGACATGCCGGTGCAAAAATGGCACCTCACCCCGCTCGACAGCTCGAATGCCCGATCATTCGACCGGCTCGACACTTGAGGGGTTGGATGGAACCAGGTTCATTTCAATCCAGCCCTTTACCTCCACGCGCTGCCCCTTCTCCGCGGCCGACTGGCAAGCGGATCGCAAGGTTTCATGGAGCTGCCGCAGTTCGGTCAGGCGACGCTCGGACTGAGCGATGTCCTGGCCGAATCGCTCTTCGTTGCTGAGCTTTTCGAGATTGTGGAAGTCGATTTTGCTCTTCACCAGCGAGAGCAGGATCTGCGTGGCTTCGGAGGCAGTGAATGAGCCGTCGATGAGTTTGTAACGTTGTGGATTGTTCATAAATGAGAGGTCACGGGTTGCAGGCCGGGCAGTGCTGCGGGGACGCGCAGGCGCGTCCGTCGGAGCGAGGGTGAGGGCGGCGCGCCGAGCATCGTGCGCAACCGTGAATTTCGTGACGAGTCATTAAAGTCGGTTCGCCACAGTCGCTGCATGGCAGGCCGGATTCGCCGCCCACGCGCCCGAAACCTGGGCAGTCACAAGCCGGACAGTGCGTTCGCAGTCTGCGCACCAGTCGTGCGGCCAATCGGCGGAGCACTCTCAGCCGGGTCGGATTCATGTGCGCCCGCATGTCGGTTTCCACGCTAACTTTGCGGTCGGGCGAGGCGTCGAGTAACTCGGCGAGCCCGAGCTTGAGGTCTTCGGCCTCGGTGATGCCTTTGCGGATCAGCGTGGGGTCATCATTCCCAGCCGGCCGCAGGATGAGGCCGTGGGATGGAAACGCCGCGCGCTGGGCGAAGGTCAAGGCATCGGCAAACGTCGCGCATTCTTCGCGGGCGTAGTTTGTTTTTTCGGTGACGACTTCTTCCGCGACGGTGAAGCCTTCGGTGTCGTCCACAAACACGAGCAACTCAAAGTCCGACGGCACAAAAGGCATCAACGGGTGGGGCCCAAAGCTGCCCTCGCTCGCGAGACCGAGTGGCAGGTTTGCCATCGTCATGCCGAGGCGGGCTTTGCGGCGGACCACTTCACCCGGCGTGCCGGTGCGCTCGATCTCGCCCGTGAAAGTGCCGAGCAAATCCGTGTCGAGCCCGGCGGGCACACACAAAGCGAGTCCAGCGCCACGCCGTAACGGCCAGGCCAGCGCACGTTGTTTCTCGTGTTTGGTGGCGAGCACGGCTTGGCGCCCGGCGTAGCGTGACGTTCCCCGTTCAGAATGCGCGTGGGGGAGAAGGCTCACGCTACTTTCTCCCATTGGTTTTCAAAAAGGTAGCGGTGCCGCGTCGTGCCGTCGTCCTCGATGGAGAACAGCAGCAGCCAGCCGTTCTCTACGAGTTGCCGCACCCCATCATGTTTCGCCAGGACCGCCTCGATCCGGTCGCGCGGCGCCTCGAGAAAGACGTGCAACCGCAGCGGTTCGTGAATCCACCGCTTGCCGTCGTGCAGCGATTGGAGTGGCAGACCGGTCTGGAGATCGCCGCCATTGCCGAGGCAAATGCCGAGCGTGCCGACGACGTTGTGGATGACTTTGTTGCCGCTGCCGAAGACGGGATTGTTCACCGTCGAGCCAAAGTACTGGAGGTTGATCCAATTCGCCACGACCATTGGCGCGCACATGATGAGTTCGAGCGTGCTGTTGTCGGCGTCGGCGCGGTGATCGTAGTCGTGCAGGAAAACGCGCCCCCCGAGATGGGCCCCGCGGGTCCGGGAGCGTGGTGCCGCGATGAAGGCGGCATTGCCCGCGAGCCCCCACTCCGGGCGCACCTGCGACCAGTCGCGGCTCCGCGCCGCAATGGCCGAGTCTAGCCCGGCGTCAGCGTGGTCGAGTCCGAGAGAGGCCGCGCGTTCTCTCCGCGCCCGCGCTCCAGCGGTGGCGAGCCATTCTTGCAACTCCGCCACATCGCTCTGGTGAGACGCGGGCAGCAGTTCCAGGTCGAGGAGCGTGACTTGATCCGTCGTGGTGTTGTGTAAGCCGGCCAGAAACCGCGTGTCGTCGGGAATGGTGATGCCCTCCTTTGCGAGCGCCGCGCGGACCTCGGGATCGTTGAGAATCGCAGCTCCGATGAGCGCATTGATATCACCCGCGTGACCGCCACAGGCTCCGCAGTCGAGCCCGGCGGCATACGGATTGTTCGTCGTCACGCTGCCGTGACCGCACAGCAGCACGAGTCGGGCGAAGTTTTGCGTGAGGCCCATGTTCCGCAGGGCGCCGAGGCCGAGCGCGATTCGATCGGCCAGCGGGATGCCGCTGTCGGCGTGCTCATCCGGCGCGAGATTTGCACGGCACCGCGACTCGGGCGTGGCTGGCTGGCTGGTAGGGAAAGAGCTGCGGAAGAGCTGCGCCCCAAAGGCAAGCCCAGCCGTCTCGACGAACGAGAAGCAGGAAATGGCGGAGGTCTTGAAGGAGTTCCACGAGTGCGTGATCCGCTTGCCGAGTCGCTGACGCCGGAGCGCCTGCTGTTCCTCCTCTTCGGTCGCTCCGCTCAAGGTCTCGCGCACCCGATACTTCGGTGAAAGCAAGACCGGGCAACGGGCGACGGCGTGCCTCTGACCAAACGGGACCGACTCAATCGGGAGACCAAAGAAGCCCGCAAAGCCGAGCGTCTGCACGCCCGGCGATGTCGACTCCAAAGCGCGCCGGAAGACTTCGGAACGCACATCGATGCAGAAGACCGCCTGCGCTCCGGGCCGCTCCGGGGAGCCTGCGCCGCCGGCATCGTGCGCGGCAGCGAGCTTGCTGACCAACTGCCGCTGCCACGCGTGTTCATCCGCGAGTTGGCAGACAAAAAGCGTCAGCATCGACTGGGCGTTCGGTTCGCTGTTCGTCGGCCAAAATTCCCGGAACGCCGGGGTGTCGAACCTCGCGAGCAACGCCGCATCGAGCGCGACGCGGATGGCGAGCAGATTGAGCAGTGTGTCGTCGGCTCGCCCGTGCATGCCGTTTTCCCGCACGCGGTATTGAACGTAGCCCGCCCAGCCGCGGATCGTGAAGAGTTGTTTGTACAGGAAATCGTCCAGTCCTTCGTCTAGCCGGAAACCGGGGAGCAACTGGGCCAACGCGCTCTCCGCGTCATCGGGGAGGGCCTTCACCCACGCCCGAAACTTCGCCATCCCGAGCACCTCGAAAGTGGCGTCCAGCGAGGCCTGTTCGCGCCAGGCCTGAAACAGCGGCAAGCCTTTCCACGGGAGCCGCCAGGCCGACTGTCCCTCGTCGAAATATGCGGCGCAAAACTGGCTGATAGCTTCGGTGATATGGTTGGCCCACGCCGTACCCCCGTGTTGATCCAGCGCTTCTGCTACCGTTAGCAGCATCGCTTCGTTTTCGGCGCTGCCGTTGCGGAGTTCCGCATGCAAGCGCTCCGGCGGCCACTCACTCACCTGCTGCGCCTGGGCGGGTGGGAGCACTTTCACCGCGTGAGCGAGGGCCGCGGCCAGATCCGCGTTGCTCAAGACTCCGGCTGACAGCTTCTCCCGATAGTAGTCCGCAGGCATCTGCATGCCGCCACTCACGAGGCGATTCATCATCTCGCAGATTTCAGTGAAAGGTCTCGCCGTCAGGCCCACGAATGGATTTACCGCGACGAAATCCCGGAGCGGCCAAAGTGGGGCGATGCGACCGCAAGCTTGGCGGGCGGCTTCGAGAAGTGCCGGCGAAAGCGCGGCCTGAGGATCTGCGGACGGGGGTGATTCGATGGTGTTCATGGCTGGTGGTCAGGTGGTGACTTTGTGGTTGAGAGTGGTGACGCAGCGGTTTGCGAGAGTGCCCAGGTAAAAGCCTTGCGATGCGTGGACGTAGAGCGCGCGACCGAGGCGCGTCGAAGACCACGCCGGGAGCTGCGATTGGGAGACGAGGACGGCGAGGAAGAGCAGCGCGACCAGCAGCATCACGCCGTATTCCCATGGCGTCCTGGGCGGCGCGTAGAGCGGCAGCGAAGAGGCGAGCAGCTTTTCAAACACGGTGTGCAGCGCAAAGTAACTGGCCGCAGCGGTTGCGCCCATGGCTAGCCCCCAGCCGATCAAGCCTGCCCGGTGGGATGAGGCCCACAGGTTCCAAAGCAAATACGCGACGGCCATGGTAAAGATGGATCCGAGGAGGAGCACTCCGGCACCGCTTGCGACGGTGACCCCGAAGAGACCGCCGACCACCCAAGTCACCGCCACCGCCGTGGTCAGCGTGGCCCCAAGAATGAGCGGGTGCGCGGCCGGACGAGCGGATGGCACCCAGGCCGACCTGCTCATCTGCACGATGCTGCCGGAGGAGAGAAAAGCGTGCGCCTTATAAAGCGAGTGCGCCACGATGTGCAGCACGGCGAGCGCAAATGCACCCAAGCCGCACTGCAGCATCATGAAGCCCATCTGGGCGATCGTGGAGTAGGCCAGCGACCGCTTCACACTCGTCTGTGCGAGCATCATCATGGAGGCGAAGAGCGCGGTAAATGCGCCGACCAACGCGAGCGTGTTCAGAGCCGCCGGCGAACTGGCGACGAGAGGGCTGAGCCGCACGATGAGGAAGCCACCGGCATTGATGATGCCCGCGTGCATCAGCGCCGAGACGGGAGTGGGGGTTTCCATCGTGTCGGGCAGCCACGAATGGAAGGGGAATTGCGCGGACTTGAGCAGCGCTCCCGCGACGAGCAGGACGCTCGTCCAACCGAGACAGGCAGAGTGCGCTCCGCTCGCCCGCATGGCCTCGGCCTTGGCGAAGATGGCCGAGAATTCCCACGTGCCAAAGCATTGCCACGTCAGCATGAGCGCACCGACCATGCAGGCATCGCCGAGGCGGCTGATCACGAATTTTTTCCGTGCCGCGATCAGTGCGGCGGGGCGCTCGGGGTAAAAGGTGAGCAGCCGGTGCAGGCTGAGGCTCGTGGCGATCCACGCGCAGGTGAAGAGGAGCAGATTGCCGGAAAGGATGAGCACGAGCACGGAGCCGGCCGTCACCGCAAGCCATTTGGAAAAGCGCCCCTGCCGCGAATCGCCGGCGAGGTAATTCACCGAGTAACGGGTCACCACCGCCGCGAGGAACGTGACCAGCAGGAGCATCGTGAGCGAAAGCGGATCGACGAAGACGTCGACCGCAAACGAACCGAACCCGATCTGCCGGGAAGCCGGCTGCGGCCAGAGCCAGAACCCCAGGGTCGCGAGGAGTGCCGCCACAAACGAACCCCAAGCTGCCAGCGCGACTCCCTTCGCAAAGCGAGCGCCCACGCGGTCCGCCAGTCGTGACGGAACGAAAATGGTGGAGAGCAGCAGGAGCGGGCCAAGGCCAGCGAGGAGGGTTGTCGTGGCGGTGGCAGCGGAGCTGAATGGCAGCGTGATTTCCATGGCCGCTGTTGTAAGTGAGCAGCCCGTATTCGTTCCACTATACCTTTTGTGCGTTATCGTTCGTTCTGCTAAAAGCATCGAATGGCGTTTCTGAACTACCACCACCTGCGATATTTCCGCGCGATCGCCAACGAAGGGACCCTGACCCGCGCCGCGGAGCGGCTGAATCTCTCGCAGTCCGCACTGAGCGTTCAGCTCCGCACCTTGGAGGAGAGCCTGGGCCAGTCGCTCTTTCTTCGGCAGAACAAGGCCCTCATTCTCACCGAAGCCGGACGCATCGCCCTGGAATATGCGGAGTCCATCTTTCGCGCTGGCGAGGAAATGATGGCGGTCCTGCAAAACGAATCTGCCGGGCAGCGGCGGGTGGTCCGCCTCGGCGCCGTCGCGACCCTTTCCCGCAACTTTCAAATCGCGCTCCTCAAACCTCTCCTCGGGCGACCCGACGTCGAACTGATCCTGCACTCGGGAAACCTCCGTGATCTGCTCGCGCAACTCCGGGCGCATACGCTCGACGCGGTGTTTTCCAACTTGCCCGTGCGCCGCGACGCCGAAACGCCCTGGCACAGTCATCTGCTCGATGAGCAACCCGTCAGCCTCGTCGGGCTGCCGACAAAAAAGCGGACCCGGTTTCGGTTTCCAGACGATCTGCGCCACACGCCGGTAGTCCTGCCAAGCCTCGACAGCAACATTCGCGTGGCCTTCGATCTCCTGCTCGAGCAGCACAGCATCCGCCCGATCATCGCCGCTGAAGTGGACGACATGGCGATGCTCCGCTTGTTGGCTCGCGAAGGCGCAGGCCTCGCGCTCGTGCCGCCCGTCGTGGTCAGCGGCGAATTGCAAAGCCGCCTGCTCGTCGAGCGTTGCCGTATCCCGCAGATCCGGGAAAGCTTTTACGCCATCACGCCATCACGCCGGTTTCCTAACCCCATTCTGGCAGAAATCCTTGGGGGCCGACGCGCCGAGAAACGCTGACCGAGTGCTTTCCTTGATCAGCTTTCGCTGGACCTGCTCGATGAGTCCGGAGGTGTGCGCGATAACTTCGTTGCTCTGATTTAGAGTGTTCACCAGATCCGCGCTGGCGGTGCGCAGGAAGTTTTTGGAGGCCGCGGGCGGGATTGTTCTGACACGCGGGACTCGCTCCGCATCCGATATGTTGGCACCATCTTTACCCATGACGAAAAAGCGCGTGCTTATCATTTCGACCAGTGCCGGCACCGGGCATGTGCGGGCGGCGCAGGCGCTGGAAAAGGAGTTCGCGGGCGATCCGCGGGTGAGCGAGGTCCTCCACGAGGATGCGCTCCAGTACACGAACAAGCTCTTCCGCGAGTTCTACTCGACGCTCTACATCAAGCTCGTCCGCGCCGCGCCCGACCTGCTCGGCTGGGTCTATCGGGCGAGCGATGAGCCGTGGAAAGGCGAGGCGGTGCGCACGCAGCTCGATCGCCTGAACACGCAGAAGCTGGTGAAGTTCATCCGCAAATTCGATCCGCACATCACCGTCTGCACGCACTTCATGCCCGCCGGGATCATCGGGCATCTCATGGAAAAGGGAGAGCTGGAGACGCATCTCTCGATCGTGGTCACGGATTTCGACTGCCACGCGATGTGGCTCTCGCGGCGCTTTCATCGCTACTTCGTGGCGCTCGATGAAACCAGGGCGCACCTCGAAGCGCTCGGGCTGCCGTCGGAACGCATCACGGTTTCCGGCATCCCGATCGACCCGATTTTCGCCCAGCCGGTGGATCGCGCGTCCACCCGAGTGGCCTACGGGCTCGATCCCGAGAAGATCACGCTGCTCCTGTCGGCGGGCGCGCTCGGGGTGGGGCCGACGGAGCTGATCGTCGAGCGGCTCAAGCATCTCCGGCACGACGTCCAGACGATCGTGATCTGCGGGAAGAGCGAGGAAGTGCGGGCGCGGGTGGAGGCGGCGATGGTGGGCGCGGAGGGAAAATTCCGCGTGCTCGGCTACACCGACCGCATGCACGAGTTGATGCGGATGAGCGATCTGTTCATCGGGAAACCGGGCGGGCTCACGACTTCCGAGGCGCTGGCCTGTGGGCTGCCGATGGTCATTTTCTCACCGATCCCCGGGCAGGAGGAACGGAACAGCGATCACCTGCTGGAGAAGGGGATCGCGATCAAATGCAACGAGCTGACGACGCTGCCGTTCAAGATCGATCAGGTGCTGGACTCGCCCGAGCGGCTCGCCGCGATGAGCCGCGCCGCCTCGGCGCTCGGTCGGCCACACGCGGCGCGGACGGTGGTCGATACTTTGCTCGGCGATGATCTCCCGCCGCTCGTGCTCGAACTCGAGCAGCGCGAAGCGATCGCGCTGGCCGCGGCCAAAACGGTGGACTGATGAAGGACTTCCTCTGGGGCGTCGCGACCTCGGCCTATCAGGCAGAAGGCGGCTACAACGGCGCGGGCGAGCCACAGACGAACTGGGCGCGCTCGGAGCAGCGGCGCGATGTGGCGGTTGTCGGCGCAGCGGCAGATTTCTGGAATCGCTACGAGGAGGATTTCGCGCGCTGCCGCGAGCTGGGGCTGAAGGCGTTTCGCCTCGGGATCGAGTGGAGCCGCGTGCAGCCCACGCGGGAGGATGCGCCCGCCGCGCCGCCGCTTTTCGACACAGCGGCGCTGGATCACTACGCGGCGATGATCGCCGCTTGTCAGGCGCAGGGGTTGGAGCCGGTGGTCACGTTGCATCACTTCGTGCATCCGGCGTGGCTGGGGAGCGATCCTTGGCTGGAGGAGAGGACGCCCGCGCTTTTCGCCGAATACGTGCGCGTGGCCGTGGCGCATGTGAACGAGCGGCTGCCGCGCCCGATCCGCTGGTTCATCACGATCAATGAGCCGAACATGCTCGTGCTCAATTCGTATCTCGGTCGCCAGTTTCCCGCGCGCCACCGCTCGGGTTTCCGGCCGATGATGGCGGCTTACAATCAACTGCTGCGCGCGCACCTTCTCGCCTACAGCGCGGTGCACGATCTCTACGCCGCGCGCGGCTGGGCCACGCCGCAGGTCACGTTCAACAACTACTGCAGCGATCTCTATTGGTCCGACAAGCTGCTCCTCGATCTCGTCTCGGTGCGCGAGCACGGCGTGGCGCGGGAAAACGTCGGCGCCCACATCCGGCAGCGCGCGGGGGCGTTCGAGGCCGCCTTTACCGCGGCGCGCATCCCGTTGCACAAGGACGTGGCCTACTACTTCGGCGCCGCGCTCAAGCGGCTGAGCAACTGGATCGGTCACCGCAATTTCGACGCGAGCAGCTTTGCGCCTTTCCTCGACGCGCTCTACGCCCAGCCGCGCACCCGCTTTCTCGACTACATCGGCATCGACTACTACGACCCCTTCGCCGCGCACGCCTTTCGCCTGCCAGTGCTGTGGGATCACGAGTTCAAGAACCACTCCTTCCGCTCGTGGATGCTCGCGACGGTGACGAGCAAGTGGTGGGACTGGCGGGTGCTGCCGCGCGGGCTGCATTTTTTTTGCAAACACTACGCCGATGATTTCCAGCGGCCCGTGCTCATCGCGGAAAACGGCATGGCCTTGCGCCGTCGCACCGATGGGCGGCAGCCGTGGCGTTTGCGGCGCGATCGGATGACGCGCAGCCAGTTCCTGCGGCTGCACGTGCATGAGGTGCAGCGGATCGTGAAGGAGGGCATCCCGCTCGTCGGGTATCTGCACTGGTCGCTCTTCGACAACTACGAATGGGGCACCTACACGCCGCGCTTCGGGCTTTACTCGATCGACTTCCCCGGCGATCTCGCGCGGCAGGTCGAGGACCCGGCGGGGGATCGCCCGGCGGAGACCTACGCGGCGCTGATCGCAGAAGAGCCGCTCGGGTAGCGGCTTGCAGAGTTAGCCGCGCGTCAACCGATGCGGACGGCGTGTTTCTTATCGAGCTTGAGCACCGCGCCAGCTTCGAGTGCCGGCGTGGCCTTCGGGTCGGTGACCTTCACGTCGTTCAGTTGCACGCTGCCCTGCTCGACCAGACGGCGCGCGTCGCCACGCGATTTCGTGGTCTGGAAACAATTCGCGTAACCCGCGACGACGACCGACACGATGTCGCTGGCGACGCCTTCGAGCGAGAGTGTCGGCAGGTCGGCGCTCGCGAGGTCACGTTTGCTGAAGCGCGTGTTGAAGTCTTCAAACGCGACCTGCGCCGCTTCGCTGCCGTGGTAACGCTCCACGAGTCGCCGGGCCAAATCCTTCTTGGCGTCCATCGGATGAGTCGCGGGCACTTCTTCTCCGAGGAGCAGCAGATAATAGCGCGCCATGAGCGTGTCGCTGATGCTCATGAGCTTGCCGAACATCTCGATCGGCGGCTCGCTCACGCCCACATAGTTGCCGAGGCTCTTTGACATCTTCTGCACGCCATCGAGCCCTTCGAGGAGCGGCATGAGGAAGACGACCTGCTGCGGCTGGCCTTGCTCCCGCTGGAGTTCGCGGCCGACGAGGATGTTGAAAAGCTGATCGGTCCCGCCGATTTCCACGTCGGCTTTCACCACCACGGAATCCCAGCCCTGCATGATCGGATACTGGATTTCGTGCAAGTGCACCGGCTCGCCGCGGTCCACACGATTCTTGAAATCCTCGCGCTGCAGCATCTGCTGAAGCGTGACGCGGGCGTTGAGGCGGATCACTTCCTCGAAGGTCATCATCTCAAACCACTGCCCATTGAAGACCGTGCGCGTGCGGCAGGGATCGAGGATCTTGTACGCCTGCTGCTGAAAGCTCTGCGCGTTGCTCATCACCTGATCGTGCGTGAGCTGCGGGCGCGCTTTTGACCGGCCGGAAGGATCGCCGATCATCGCCGTGAAGTCGCCGATGATGAGGATCGCCTGATGGCCGAGATCCTGAAATTGCCGCAATTTGGTGAGGGCGACGGTGAAGCCGAGGTGAATATCGGGGGCGGTCGGATCGACGCCGAGCTTGATATTGAGCGGGCGGCCAAGGCGCAGCTTCGCGAGGAGCTCGGCCTCGCTGATGACTTGCGCCGCGCCCCTTTTCAGAATCTCAAGCTGCGCTTCGGGTGATTCCATAAGGCGTTATCCTCATTGGATAAACGCCCCGCGCCGCGTCGCGCTAGCACGAAGTTACGCGGGAGTGCTGTTCGCTGCGCCCATCCACCGGGCACCCTACTTGTTTTTGTTTAAAAGCTCGCGCACGTCCTCGATCGAGAGCTGCTTGAACGTGCTCATGCGCTCAACCGCAGTCCCGCCATAGGTGACCGACTCGCTGCCCGCATTTCGCCAGTCGCCCATGGTCTTCGGATCGATCGCATTGCTCAGCTTCTTGCTCTCCGGGCCGAGGTAAGGCCGCTGGCCATCCCGCAGACCCTGCGTCGCCGCGACCTTGTTTCCATCGCGCAACTCGCGCGTCGCGGCGGTTCGCTGCTCCGCTTGCTTGCTGGAATCCGGGATCTGGTATTTGCCCTTGGTGTTCGCCTCGCCGGCGGCGTAGGCACGATCGGCGGCGGAATTCGATTTCGCGCCCGCGTAGTCCCGCGTGCTGAAAGTCTCGGGCTGCGCCTTCTGCTGGAAGTTGAAATTCTTCGCCTGCGCGGCCCCGGTGCCGTAAGGCCGGACGGTCCCGATGCCCGAGCGGCTGGGATCGAATGGCTTGTAGGGATCGACCACGAGAATCTCCGCGCCACGCTGCGAGGTCACTTCGCCGTGGGTCATCGCCCGCATGCGCCGCTCCTCCGTATGCCGGCTGTTCTCCTTCACCAGCTCACGTTCCATCTTCGCCATCCGCTTCTCCGTCGACGCGCATCCGCTCACGGCAAAGGCCGCAGCGAGGAGGCAGGGGAGGACGAGAAAACGCACAGCGGACAGATGGCACACCGGGCCGGTGGAGTAAAGGGATGCTAACCGCCGGCGCGCAACCTGGCCAGTTGGGCGCGGGCCTGATCGATCTCGCCGGCATTGCGCCCGACCGCGAGGAAACTCTCCAGCGTCTCCAGCGCGGCCTTGCGCTCGCCGCGCTGGGCCTGCAGGGCGCTCAGCCGCGTCGCGATCTCAAACAACTCCGGGTGCTGCTCATGGGCGCGCCGCAGGTGAGCGAGCGCCGCATCGGCCCGCCCGGCGGCCAGATCGGCCTGCGCCCAATCGCCGAGGAGCTTCGCGAGCTCGACCGAGAATTCACTCGCGCCTTCCTCTTCATCCGCGAATTTCTCGAGCAGCTTCGCCGTTCGCTCAAAAGCGCCACTGGCCACCGCCAGCGGTCGGAGCCGCGCGGCCATCGCGGGCTGCAGGATCTCCGGGTGTTGCTCGACGAGCGCGAGCGCGTTCGCCGGTTGCCCCGCTTTTTCGAAGTAACCGAATAGCGTGCGCCGGAAATCCGCGAGGCGCGGCAGCGTGAGGTGAAAATCCTCCAGCTCCGCTTCCGCGCGGTCCAGTCGGCCGGCGCCGACCAGCCAGTCGATGATCTCGACGAAGCCCCGATTGGCCGGGTGCGTGAAGGCGGTCCGCAGCGTGCGCTTGGCTCCGACGAAGTCGCCGGACTGCGCTTGCAGCTTGGCGTATTGCAGCAGCGTGGACCAGTTGCGGGCGAAGCGATCGTGGCGCGCCGCTTGGGCGTAAAGCGCGAGCGCCCGCGTCCGGTCGCCGAGTTCGCTGAAGGCCTGCGCGACCTGCCCGAGACTGTCTTCATTCAAGGTGGCGCGCATCGCGAGCACTTCCAGCCGCGCCTTGGCCGCAGCGGTGCGTCCGAGTTGATGCAGCGTGCGCGCGTAGTTCAGTGCGGCTCGTTCGTTGAGCGGGTTCACCTGGGTCAGCCGTTCCTGCACGCGGGCGAGCGATTCGCGCTGGCCCGCTTTCTCCAGCGCCTCGGCGATGCTTTGCAGCGAGGACTCCGGGGTGTCGTCACGGGTCAGAAGTTGATCGAGCGCCGGCTTCACCGACTCCGCGTTGCCGGACTCGATTTGCAGCGTGATCAAGGCGACGCCGGCCAGCACGGGCCCGGCGCCGTCCGACCACAACGCGCGCACTTCCTGCGCAAACTCCTTTGCCACCAGCAATCGCGCGGCCTGCTGCGCGGCGAAATCGAGATAGCTTCCGAGCAATCCGGCGGGATTTTCCCCGGCACTGGCAAAGCGCCGCAACCGCCGCAACTCGCGCAGCGCCGCGGCGGGGCCATCGGCGGGCATGAGCAGTTCGATCAGCTTGCACTGCAGCGGAAAGCTCAGCCGCGCGTCGGTCCGGCTCAGCGCGCCGTGAATGACCGTGCGGGCTTTCTGCGGTTCGTTTTGCGCCGCAAAGGCGGTGGCCAGATTCAGGGCCGGCGTGATGTGTTGCGGCGGTGTGAGCCGTTCCACCGCGGCCATCGCGGTTTCAGGTTGGCCGCTTTTCAGGAGCAGGACGGCGAGCCCGCCGGTGAGTTCGGGGCCGACATTGCCCTTGAGCTGCCCGAGCGCGTCCGCGGTGCGGCCCTGTTTTTCGTAAGCGGCGGCGAGCGCCAGCCGGGCGGCGGCGTTGCCCGGCTCGAAGACGAGCAGGCGCTGGTAGGCCGAGATCGCCTCGCTCTCGCGCCCGGCCCGGGAGTGAATCTGCGCCAGGCGCAGGAGCAGTCGCGTATCGCTCGGTGAATTTTCGAGCGCCGCTTCCAGCGTTTTGCGCGAGGCGTCGAGGTCGCCCTTGTGCTCGAGCATGTCGGCAAACTGCAGCACAAATTCGCGCCGCGCCGCATCGTGCAGCGCATTGCTACCGCCGCGCAGACTCTCCCGCAGCGCCGCTTCGGCGGTCTCGGTGTCGCCGGCGGTCCGACAGGCGTTGAGCAGATTGCGCAGCGCTTCGGAGTCATCCGGCGAGCGTTCCCAGAGCTGGCGGAAGAGCGCCACCGAGCGGGCGTGCGCCCCGAGGCTGCCGAGCGCGCCCGCGAGCGGGGCGAGCCCGTCCGGGCCGGCGACCTTGGCAAAAGCATGGATCCATTCCGGCAGTTCGCCTGGGCCCGAGAGCGCGCCGCGGAGCGCGAAGTAACGCTGCTGAATCTCGCGGGCGAGCGCGGCGGTCTGGTCGCCTTGCAACTGCATGAGAGCCGGGTCGATCAGCGCCCTTTCCCAGAAATAGGCGGCCAGTTCCTCCAGCCGCAGCGTCTGCAATTGCGCGCCGGTATCGAGGACGAAGCGCAGGTTCCGCGTGCCCGCGGTGCCGGGTTCGCCGAGATCGACTCCGGCGAGCGCGCGCATCTCGAGCAGGCGATCCAGGGCCGCGCGCGCCGCGGCATCCTGACCGGCCAGGCCGCGCAGGAGCACGGTCGCAAGCGCGGTGTGGAGCGGCAGTTTTTTGGCGTCGAGCTGGGCAAGATGCGTATCGATGAAGGCAGCGCGCTGCGCTTCCGGAAGCAGTAGGTAGTATTCGCGGAGGGCGCTGATCGCCGGGGCATCGAGCGACTCGGCCGCGGAGGCGATCGTCTCGCGGAGGATGGCCCGCGCGGGCTCGACTTCGCCGAGGAAGAGATGCCAGTGCGCCAGCTCCTGCCCGTAGGCTGCGCGCTGCGTCGTGGCTTGATCGAAGACGCGCCGCCCGAGTGTGATCGCCTCGCGAAACTGATTGCGCCCCGCGAAGAGCATCGCCGCCTGCCAGAGCCGCAAGTGCGTGCCCTCGGCGAAGAGCGACTCGATCAGCGCGGGGTCGGTTTTGCCGCTCGACGAATCGAGGGCCTGGCCGAGCGCGATGAAAACAAAATCGCGCTCGCTCGGCGTGCGGTGCTTGTCCTGGAGCCACTTCCCGAGCCGCTCGTATTGCTGTGTCTGGAGCGCGAGCCAGATGAAAGCCTGCGCGGTTTTGGGATCGCGGGTGTTGTCCTTGAGCAGCGCGGACACGCGATCGAGCGTGAGTTCGCCGGCGCCGACGTAAAAGAGCCCCCACAGGGCTTCGCTCGGTGAAGTGGCGTCCGCTTTCCAACGGGTGATCCACGCGTCGCGCGCGGCGCCGCCTTTGCCCTGGAGGAGTTGGGCGAGCTGGCGGATCGCGTTGAGCCGGGTGTCGCGTTCGGTCCTGGCTTCCGGCCCGTCCGCGACCCAGAAGCTGCGCAGCGCGCGCATCGCGTCGGGCGTCGGTCGGCCGTTCCGCTGGCCGACGGTCGCGAGGTATGCCGTTTGCAGGCGCCCGGCTTCGGTCGGCTTGAGCGCGGGGAAACGCAGCGGATCGCCCGGCTTCTCCGGCGTGGTGTGGCGCAGGATTTGTTCGAGGCAGCTTTCGGCTTCGTCGTTGGCGCCGGATTCGAGCGCGAGCGAGGCGAGGCTCGTCAGCGTGCGCAGATTCGTGGGCTCCAGCGTGCGCGCCTTGCGCAGCAGCACCAGCGCGCGCTCCGGCGTGCCCCATGAGAGCTGGAAATCAACCGCGCGATTCAGCGCCGCGGCGTCGCGCGGGAATTTCGTGACGATCCGTTCCCAAGTCTTCGCGGCGTCATCGATGGCGAAGCTCTTTTCCTGCAACTGCGCGAGCTTCTCCCAGCCATCGGGCGTGTCCTGCGGGTCGATGCGCAGGAGCTGCGCCTGGAGCTTCACGGCGGCGTCGAGCTTGTGCAGTTCCTCGGCCTCGCGGATCAGCTCGGGCAGAGCCTCGGCTTGATTCGGCGCGGCGTAGGAAGCATCGGCGAGCACTTCAAAAGCGGCTGCGGCGTTGCCGGTCGCTTTGAGGATGCGGCCGAGCGCGACCTCGGTGAAATAGTCGTCGGCGCGAAGTTGGCGTCGCTTTTCAAACTGCTCGCGCAGCCAGTCGAGGCGCCCGTGCTGATTGCAGAAACCGAGCAGCTCGTTGAAAGCCGTGAGGCGCTCGCGCTCGCCAGGTTCGGTATCGAGCGACTTGAGCTGAAGGCTCGCAGATTCCGCGTGCAGGCTCATCCGGTCGAGGGCGCGGAGCAGCGAGGTCAGCGTTTCCTTGCGCCGCGAGACGGGGCATACGGCATAGACCTGCCGCCAGGTGGCCAGCGCCTCGGTCCAGCGCTCGGCGCGCTGCTGGGTGAGCGCGAGATCGGTGAGCGCGTCGGCGTTGCCGGGATTCTCCGCGACCAGCCGCTGGAAGATTTCCAAGGCCTCGGCGATGCGCCCGGCTTGCAGCTCAAACTGTCCGGCGCGGCGCTCGTAGTTGGCGCGGTTCGTCGGATCGACCGCGGCGAGAGTGAGCAGGCTTTTCGTGGCCGCGGGCGATTGCCCCTGCGTGGATTCGATCTTCACGATCAGCTCGTAGGCGGCGATGGATTTCGGATTCAGAACCAGCGCGCGTTGCGCCGAGACAAGGGCGGACCGGTAGTCGCGATTCCACAGCCGCCAGCGCGCCACGCGGAGCCAGGCCTGCTCGTTCACTTGATCGACGGCTTCCTGCTGCAAGCGGCTCAGATACTTGTCGAGTTCGGGATTGGGCTCGGGCGCGTTTGGGTCGGCACCCGGCGGGACGAAACCGGTAAACGCCCGCCCGGTGCGCGGTGCGGCTGCCGAGGCCTGGGCGCGGAAACTCTCGAAAAGCTTTTGGTCGGCCTCGGCGCGTTCGGTGTCGTGGGTGCTGAGAACCGCCGCCTTCTCGAACTCAAACTGCGCTGCCGGATACTCACCGCGCGTGGCCAGCAGGTCGCCGAGCGTGAGGCGCACTTCGCGGTTTTGCGGCTGGATCGTGGCCGCGGAACGCAGCTCGGTGACAGCGGCGTCGAGATCGTTTTGCGCGCGGAGGAGTTGCGCGATGCGCAGGCGCGCGGCGGCTTGTGGCGCGGGCGGGTCGGTGAGAATGACCAGCCGCTGCAGCGTGCGCCGTCCGTCTTCCTCGCGGCGCTGGAGGAAGTAGTAGTTGGCCAGGGCGGCGAGTGGCTCGGCGCCGCCCGCCGCGGCGTCGGCGACGAGGTGCTCCTCCACGAGATCCAGGAGGCGGTGCTGGGTGTAAAATTCCAGCGCCCGCGCGCGGATGGTCTCGTCGTTTTTGCGCGCGACGATGAGTGCGGAGATGCGTTGCTTCGCGGCGGCGGTGGCCTCGCGCTGCACGTCGATCCGCGCCCGCTCGAAGACGTAGTCCGCATTGGCCGGCTGCTCGGTGAGGAGCTGGTCGTAGTAGCGCACGGCCTCGTCGAGCACCTCCATCTGCACGAGCAGGCGCGCGAGCTTCAGCCGATATTCGGCGTTCTTGGGCGCGATCGTGGTCAGCTTGGTCAGCCAGACGCGTTGCTCGTCGAGGTTGCCGAGGCGCTCGTAGAGTTCCACGAGCTGCAGGCAGGCGCCGAGGTCGCGCGGATTTTCGAGCGCGGCCTTTTTCCAACGCGTCTCCAACTCGGTGGTGCGGTGGTAGCGCTGGTGCAGGCGGATGATCTGCGATTCGAGTTCGTCGCGCAGCCAATTGCCCGGCCCGGTGAGCGCGAGCGCTTTTTCCAGGGCGGCGATCGCTTCGTCCTGCCGGCCTGCGCCCTGGTGAATGCGCGCCATCTGCTGGAGCGCGAGCGGGCGCTCGGTGGCGGGCGCGTTTTTCTCGAGGTAGGTGAGGTGGGTGAGCGCGCGGTCGGGGAGAAAATTGCGCTCGTAGGTGTCGGCCAGGCGCCGGCGCAAGGCGAGGTCGGCGGGATTCAGGGCGACGGTTTTTTCCCACGCGGCGGCGGCCTTCTCCAGTTCGCCAGCATCCAGCCACGCGGTGCCGAGCTGGAGCAGTGTCTCGGGCAAAGCCGGGTTGTCCTGCGCGAGCAGGGCGACCGCTTTTTCGTAAGCCTCGGCCGCTTCCCGCGGCTGGCCTCGCTCAGCTTGCAGGCGGGCCATCGCCAGCGCCGGGAGCGCGCTTTTTTCGTCAAGACGGGCGGCATTTCCAAATGCGCTCGCGGCTTCGTCGGGCTGGCCGGCGCGGCGCAGGAGGTGCCCGAAGATCATCTGCGCACCGAAGGTCTGGTCGGCTTTGTATTCGTCGAGCAACTGCCCGGTCTGCCCCTGCTCGGCGTAAATTTTCCACAGCCGATCGAGCGCGGTGCCTTCGGCAGGACTCGCTGTCAGCATCTGCTTGTAGCGCTCGACGATCTTCGGCGACGCCGGCGCCTGGCCGTGGGCGCTGAGCGCGACGAGGAGGAGGGAAAAGAGAAGGCTGGGACGCCGCATCGGCGGACAAACTACGTCGGACAGCGGGCGCGGCAAGTCCGTTGGCACGAGCCGGATGAGCACCCCCGCTGTGGTGAACCACCGAGTGCCCCGGACGAAAGCTGCCGCGCAGGGCCCGAGCGCGGCCACTTCCACCGAAACTCACCCTGGTCCTGCATGAGGGGCGGAGCACCCTGCGCAATCTCACCGCCCGGGTGGATCGCAATAACAAGCGCTGGTATCTGGCCTGGCAGGCGGAGTATCTGCCGGGCACCCCGGAGCACGATGCGCTCTCGCTCATCGATACGGGTTCGCCGGGGGGCGAGCTGGCGCCGGGCGAACCGCCGACCGTGCCAGGCGCGGCCACCTTCGAGTCCGTGACCGTGGATAATTCGAACGCCATCAACGTGGCCGGCATGGCCGCGTCGGGCGCGACCAGCTTCCAGGTGCAACTGCTCGCCCCGGGCGAGACGGAATTTGCCGACCACACCACCGCGCCCGGCCCGGATGTGAACTTCGGCCCGCTGGCCGCGGGCACCTGGCAGGTCCGCATCGCCGGCGTGAACGCCCAAGGCCGCGGCCCGTGGAGCGCCCCGGGGATCTTCGAGGCGCCGTAACCGGGCGCGCGGCAAGTCCGTTGGCACGATCCGGGAGTGGCCCCGTGGGGCGAGCGTTTCGCCTGCCAGTCAAGAAATGTCGCCTGACCCCTGACCTGACCCCTGACCCCTCAGTAGCCGCTCCGGGGTTCCCCGGCAGCCTCCCCCTCGGCCCATCCGCCAGGGCGCACCCTTCCGTCCTCCCCCTGGACGGAACTTTTTTTGCCCTCCCCTCACTTTTTTTGCACAAAATGAAAAATCCCCCC
>JBBQYR010000062.1:0-25465 GCA_038208565.1 Chthoniobacterales bacterium | reverse complement strand
CGAAAGCCCACGGCAGCCGGATCGAAGTCGCGAGCGAGGTCGGCTGCGGTTCGACCTTCACCGTCCGTGGACTCTGATCCTTCGCATCGCTTACTTCGCCGCCGCCGCAAGCTGTCGCCTGGCTTCTTCCACGCTCATCTTCGCCGTGGGGAGCGGGAAGCCGAGGGTGTCGCCGTTGGGCGTGAAACCGTGGCCGTCGAAGTCGATGAAGATGGGGTTGTGGTAGGCGAGGGGATGCATCTTCGCCTGCGCGCTGGTGCCGTAGCCGATGGCGAGGGTGCTCTTCTCGCCGGTGGCGACGACGATGAGGTGGGCGTCTTCGCTCAGCGGGACTTCGATCCACTGGCTGAACTTCACGACGCCGTCCTGGAACATCTTCGCATTCGCGGCGCGGGTGAAGTTTAGTTCGGGACGAGCGCGGCCATTGACCAACACTTGCACGCGGTCGATGTCGATCCAGTCGGTGCATTGCACCTGCACCTTGAGCTTCACGCTGCCGCCGACGCAGCGCGTGGTGTCGCCGGGGCCGGTGCCGTCCTGCGTGCGGACCTGGAGGAAGGGGCCGGTGGTGAGGATCGAGTGGCCGGCCTTGGCGTGGCGGACGTTGTCGCGCCAGTCGATCTCGGCAGGATTGTCCGAATGGCTCGGCAGGTACATGCGCCAGCCGCCCACGCCGTTGCCGTGGACGCTGTGCGCGTCATTCACCGCCATCGCGGCGTAGCGATGACCGCGGTTGAGCATTTGCAGCCAGATGAATTCGCGCAGCGTCTGCACGCTGTCCTTGCCATCCTTGTTCTTGCCGATGGTGAAGGGCTTGCCGCCGAGGATTTCGCTGCCGCCGCCGTTCTCGGTCTCGATGCCGTCGATGAGCGTGGCCAGTCCGTGGAAGCCGCCATCGATGCGCCCGTCTTCGTTGGCGTCGATGAAGTTCTTCACCATGTCGGGGTGATTGATCTGAATCCAGCGGTCCGGCTCCGCGCCCTGCCAATCGCGCAGGGTGATGGCGGTGATGCGCGGGTCGTCATTCCAGACGGGCGCGCCGTTGTCCTGCGTGCGCGGGACGGGCTTGAAGGGGAACGCATTGAAGTGCGCGTAGCGTCCGGTGAGTTCCATGCCGGGGACGGTCTGGAGTTCGGCGAGCAGGCCGAGTTGCTCGATGATCGGCTGCCAGTCGTAGAGCCGGTTGTGCTCGGTGGTGGGTGCGAATTCGTAATGCTCGGCGACGAGATTGATGATGCGGTCCGGTGTGCCGCAGGTGTTGTCGCCGCTTTGCGTGGAGTGGTTGTGGTAGTCGGCGCTGACCCAGCCGGTCGTATCCACGAGGCGCTGCAATTTTCCGGCAAACTCGAACGTCTGCCCGGCGGCGAGCGTCACGTCTTGCGCGAGATGCGAGTACTCAATGCCGCGCGTGACGATCACGCGATATTTTCCCGGCGCGAGCGCGACGCGGAAGTCGCCGCGCTCGGAGTGGTATTGATCGAGGCAGCCGTGGGCGCGGTTTTGCGGCCCAAGGTTGACCGGCTCGGTGCCTTCGGCGGCGAGGAATTGCGCCTTGCACGGAATGGTTTTGCCGGCGGCGTCGGTCACGCGGAATTGAATCGCGGACGCCGGGCCGACCTTGGCTTCCAGCTTCGCGGCTTCGCCCGCTTTGACTTCAAGCGCTTGCTCCACATCCGCGCGCCCGCGGTCGGTGATCGTGAGATTGTAGCGGCCCGCCGGCATGGCCAGCGCGAAGCTGCCCTGCGCGTCGGGATGGATCACGCCCATGTTCTCGTCGCGTCCGCCCGAGGTTCGCACCAGCAATTCCGCCGTCGGCACCGGTGCGCCTGTCGGATCGGTCACGCTGCCGGCCACTTCACTCACCGCGCTGCGTTGCCGCATCACTTCGCCCACTGCTTCGACCGGCGAATGTCCGACCGCGAGGAAGCGTACCACCGTCACGCTCGCGCCCGAGGCCAGCGGGTATTCCTTGCCCGTGCCGTAATTCTCCGGCGCCACGAGATTCCCGTAGGCGTAGCCCGCCTTGTCCGCGGGATCGATGGCATCGGCCCAGTTGACGCCTTGCACGTTGCCCGTGCGCAAAAAGTTCGTGAATCGTCCCGCGAGGTCGAGTTTCTTCGGCTCGGCACTCTCATTGACGATCGTCGTGGTGATCTGCAGGCCCGGCCAGCCATCACGCAGCGTGTAGCGATGATACCGCGCGATGCCGCCGCGGTTCGCGCCCGTGACTGCGACTTCGATCGTCGCCTCGCCCTCGCGTCCGTCCTTCAACACGCGCACCCACGACACCGAACCCTGCTGCGCCGCTGGCCCGAAATAGGTGAGCTGGTCGTTGTTCGCGCCGCGCCGCGTGAGGTCGTAGACGCAGCCGGGCGTGATGCCTTCGCTGCCGTAAAACGTGCTCATGTTCGCGCGGCGCAGCGGGAGATTGCCGGAGATCACGGCCTCGACCTTGTCATTGCGCAGGATGAAATCGCCGATGATCCCATCGGCTTCCTTGCCGCCGGGGAGCTGATCTTTCTGCGCGAGGCCGACTTCAAAAGCCTCCGGCGCGGCGAGCGCGCGGCAGGCGATGGCACAAAAGGCGAGGAGGGGAAGGAAGCGCGTGTTCATGGGAGGAGCTGGTTCTCCGCGAGAATCATCGGAAAAGCGATGCCTTAGTCCGCTCACTCCATTTGCGGCAGTCGCCCAGAAAAGAAGGCGCTCGCCGAGCGCTCCGTCGCATGAGTAAGGTCCAGAATATCACCCGAGGCGAACGACCGCTCCCGATGCCCCACGCTTCACACCTCAACCTGCCGCGGAGCGGCGATTCTTTCGATGCCGATCAGCGCGTCCTGCTCGAACGAATCGCGGCGGGCGCTCCCCTGCCCGAGGTCCTCGAAGGCATCGTGCGGCTCGTCGAACGCCAGGCGGCCGGCATGGCCTGCTCGATCCTGCTGCTCGACCGCGAGCGGCGCCACGTGCGCCACGGCGCCGCGCCGAGCCTGCCCGAGGCTTACAACCGCGCGATCGATGGCCTGGAGATCGGCCCGGCAGTCGGCTCGTGCGGGACGGCAGCTTACGAGGGAAAACGCGTCATCGTGGCCGACATCGCGACGCATCCGTATTGGGAAAAATTCCGGGGCTTCACGCTCCCGCTTGGCCTGCGCGCGTGCTGGTCCACGCCGATCTTTTCGCCCGCGCGAGAGGTCCTGGGCACCTTCGCGATGTACTACCGGGAGACGCGCGAACCTTCACCGCAGGAGATCGAATGGGTGGACGCGGCCACGCACCTCGCAGCGATCGCCATCTGCCGCGTCGCCGCCGATGAGGCCCTGCAGGTGAGCGAAGCGCGCTACCGGCTGATGGTCGATACCGCCTACGAAGGCATCTGGCAGGTGGACACGGAAGCGCGCGCCATTTTCGTGAATCAGCGCATGGCCGAGATGCTCGGTTGCCCACAGGAGGAAATCCTCGGGCGCAGCATGTTCGAGTTCATGGACGATGCCTCGCGGCGCATCGCCCGGGAGAAGCTCGGGCGGCGCTGGACCGGGATCAGCGAACAGTATGAATTTCGCTTTGTCCGCAAGGACGGCACCGAGCTCTGGGGCATCGTCGCCGCCAGCCCGGTGCGCGATGAAGCCGGGCAGATCGTCGGCGCACTCGGCATGATCACGGACATCACCAAGCGTAAGGCCGCCGAGGCGGCGCTGCGGCGCGGCGAGGAGGAATTGCGGACGATGTTCGAAGGCACCGTCATGGGCGTGACCCTCGTGGACGCGGACGCCACGATCATGAAATGCAACCCGGCCATGGAGCAGTTGCTCGGCTACGGGCGCGGGGAAGTTTGCGGAATGACGATCGCGCAATTCACCCACTCGGAGGATCTCGATCTGCGGAATTTTCAGGAGCTGGTCGCTGGCCGCATCGACTCCTATAGCTACGAAAAGCGCTTCCTCCGCAAAGACGGCAGCATCGTCTGGGTCCGCGTGACGGCTTCCGACCTGCGCGAGACCGATGGGCGGCTGCGCTTCGTCATGGGCATGATCGAAGACGTGACCGAACGGCGTCGCGCCGAGGAAGAACGCGCGCGCCTCGAGGCCCAGCTCCGCCAGTCGCAGAAAATGCAATCGCTCGGCACGCTCGCCGGCGGCGTCGCGCACGACTTCAACAACATCCTCACGGCCATCGGCGGCAACTCCCAGCTCGCCCTCATGGACCTGGAGCCGGATCACCCCGCGCGGACCAGCCTCGCCGAGATCGAGGCGGCGACCAACCGCGCCGCCGATCTCGTCCGGCAGATCCTCGCCTTCAGCCGGCCGCAGGAACCCAACCGCAAGGTCGTGAAAGTGCAGACCGTGGCGGAGGAGGCGCTGCGCCTGTTGCGCGCCAGCCTGCCGGCCACGATCGAGATTCGCGCCACCACCGAACCGGACACGCCCGACATCGCCGCGGATGCGACGCAGATCCATCAGGTCATCATGAATCTCGGCGCCAACGCCGCGCATGCCATCGGCGACCGTAGCGGGTTGCTGGAGTTTCAGCTCACGCCCGTCGCGGTGGATGCCAGCCTCGCCGCGACTTCGCCGCACCTGCGCGAAGGCCGCTACGCGCGCCTCAGCGTCCGCGACAACGGTTGCGGCATGGAGCCGGCGACCGTCGAGCGAATCTTCGAGCCGTTCTTCACCACCAAGAAGCCCGGGCACGGGACCGGGCTCGGCCTCTCCGTCGTCCACGGCATCGTGAAAGGCCACGGCGGCGCGATCACCGTTTACAGCGCGCCCGCTCAGGGAACGGTCTTTCACCTTTATCTCCCCGCCGCCGGGCGCGCGACCAGCGAACCGGCCCCGCCGCCCGCGGAAGCGCTGCGCGGCAACGGCGAGCGCGTGCTCTATGTGGACGACGAAGATCAGCTCATCTTCCTCGCGCGTCGCGGCCTCGAAAAACTGGGCTATCGGCTGACGACCTTCAACGATGCGCGCCTCGCGCTGGAAGCCTTCCGCGCGCAGCCGAGTGACTTCGACCTGATCATCACCGACCTCGCCATGCCGGGCCTGAGCGGTCTCGATTTCACCGCGGAAATCCGCCGCGAACATCCGAAAATCCCGGTGATCCTCACCTCGGGTTATCTCCGCCCACAGGACCGCGAGACCGCCCGCCAGCTCGGCATCCGCGAACTCCTCCCGAAACCAGCCAGCCTCGAACACATTGCCCAGGCGATTCAGCGCGCGGTTCAGTCGCGGTGATACGGCAGGCCGGCCTTGATGGTGTAAGCGCGGTAGATCTGCTCGAGCGCCACGGTCAGAGCGAGTTCGTGCTGGAGCGTGAGCTGGCTCAGCGCCCACATCCAGCCCGCCGCCTTGCGCAGCTCCTCGGTGTGTCCATCGGCGCCGCCGACGAGCAGGGCAAAATCCCGCGGCCCCTGCATCTCCCACGCGCTGATTTTGTGCGCCAACTCCCGGCTCGGCACCTGCGCCCCGCGTTCATCGAGCACCACGCGCAGCATGCCTTTACTCCGCTCGATTAACGCCTCGCTCTCGGCTTCGCGCGACGCGGCCTTGAGGTAGTGCAGCGTCACCGGCGCGAAGGGCTTCAACCGCGCGGCGTATTCCTCGATCCCGAGCCGGGCGAATTCGAGCTTCGGTTTGCCAATCGCGATGATGTGCCAGCGCATTCTTTCAGCGCCGCCGGCGACCGCCGCGCTTGGGTTTGCCTCCGCCTTTCGGACGACGTCCGGTGGGCTGTGGTCGTTCCTCCCGGCGCGCCACCGGCGCACGGCCGACGGGTTGTTTGATCGGGGCTTGCTTCACTTCGCCCACGGGAGCGAAATCGAGTTGGCGCTTGTAAGCATCGACGCGGGCGATGATCACTTTCAACTCCGCCCCAATGGCGTAGCGGCGACCGCTGCGACGCCCGACGAAGGCGAGGCGCGTGGAGTCGAAATTGTAGAAATCGTCGGGCAGTGCGCTGACGTGGATCAGGCCGCTGACGAGGCAGTCGGGTAACTCGACGACGAGCCCGTAGCTGCGCACATCGACGACCATGGCGCGGAATTCGTCCGGGCGCCGGGACTCCATCTGGCGCAGGAAGAACTCCATTTTCTTGAGCATCGTGGAGTCGCGCTCGGCGTCGGAGGACGTGCGCTCGGTCGTAGAAATGTGCTCGGTGATCTCGCCCAGTTCGCCGATCGATCCGACTTTTTCCCCGGCCAGCGAACGATGCACGAGGAGATCGGCGTAGCGGCGGATGGGGCTGGTGAAGTGCGTGTAGTTGACCTTCGCGAGGCCGTAGTGGCCGAGCGGCGTGGTCGCGTAGCGGGCGCGCATCAGGCTCTTTAGCAGCGCGAGCTTGATCGCGTATTCCTCCGGCGCGCCGTTGGTCGAGGCGAGGAGCTTTTGGAGTTCGCGGCGGTTCGTGAGATCGCCCGCACGGAAGCCGTGGGTCGCCGCCATTTCGCGGAAATCGGCGAGGCGCGTCGGGTCCGGATCTTCGTGGATGCGATACACGGCGGGCGTGTTGCGGTGCTTGAGTTCCTTGGCCACGACTTCGTTCGCCGCGAGCATGCATTCCTCGACGAGTTGATGAGAAATGTCGTTCTCCACTTTCTCCAGCCGCGCCGCCTTGCCTTCGTCATCGAGCCACACTTTCACTTCGGGGAAATCGAGATCGAGCGAGCCGGCGGCGAAGCGGTTCTTGCGCAGCAGCGAAGCCAACTCCCACGCGACCTTTACGCGGTCACGCAGCTCCGGCGTTACGTCGAGCGGCGTCGGCGATGCGTTGAGCAGCACCTTGCCGCCGCGCTCGTAGTTCGGCGTCGGCGGGACGGGCTGGCCTTCGAGAATGGCGAAAGCCTGACGATAAGTGAGCCGCGCGGCGCTGCGGATGACGCTGCGTCCGAAGGTCGCGTGCCGCACTTTGCCCTGCCGGTCGAACTCGATGAAGGCCGACATCGTGAGCCGCTCGACGCCGGGCTTGAGCGAGCAGATACCGTTGCTCAGGCGCTCGGGGAGCATCGGGATCACGCGGTCGGAAAGATACGTCGAGTTGCCGCGCTTCTTCGCTTCCTTGTCGAGCGCGTTGCCGGGGCGGACGTAGTGCGAAACGTCGGCGATGTGGACGCCGAGCTTCCAACCATGCGCGGTGCGTTCCACGTCGATCGCGTCGTCGAAATCCTTGGCGTCATCGGGATCGATGGTGATGACAAAGCCGTCCCGCAGGTCGATACGCCGCGCGATTTCCGCCGGCTCGACCTGCTCGGAAATGCGTTCCGCGTCACGCTCCACGGCGTCGGGAAATTCCGTCGGTAGATTGTGCTTCCGAATGATCGAAAGCATGTCCACGCCCGGCGCGCTGGCTGGCCCGAGCACTTCGATGATCTCGCCCTCGGGATTCACGTGCCGCGATTCCCACTCCTCAAATTTCACGACCACCTTGTCCCCGATCCGCGCCCCATTCGCCGCGGGCTGCTTCACGTAGATGTTCTGTTGCAACCGCGAGTCGTCCGGGATGACGTAGAAGAAATTCTTCGACGACTGGAGCGTGCCGACGATCGTCGTATTGGCGCGCTCGAGGATCTTGATGACGCGCGCTTCCTGCGCATCGCCACGCTGCTGCCGGCCCTCGTGCATGAGCCGCGCTACGACTTTGTCGCCGTTCATCGCGGTGCCGATATTCGGCGCGGAGATGAACACGTCCTTGATGCCCGCCGTTTCACTGAGCAGATGTGCGTTGCCGCCCGCATGGACCTGCAGCTTGCCGGTCACGAGATCAGCGGTCTGCGGCAGGACGTAGCGATACTTGCGAATGCAGGCGATCTCTCCCGCGGTCTCCATGTCGCGCAGCACGTCGCGCAGTTCCGCGCGCTTTTCGCTCGGCCAGCGCAGCGCCTTGGAAAGCTCGACCTTGTCGAGGGCGCGATAGTCGGGCGCACGGAGGAGTTGGAGGATGCGTTCGCGCAGCGGATGGGGTTTCACAGCTCCCTTCGTACACGGTCATTCTGAGCGAAGCGAAGATTCTCTGACCTCGGTCTTCCTCTTTCGCGAAGTCCGCCCTGGATTCCTAGATGGTGAGGAAAGGCAGAGATCAGAGGTTCTTCGCTCCGCTCAAGAATGACGGGTGGAGGGCGACGCGTGTTCCGAGGCGCGAACCCTCACGCTCTGGCGGTGCGCAAGGCGGCGAGAAACTCCGCGGCCCGCGCCGTGAGCTTCGGCCAGTCGCGATCGCGCAGGATCTCCTTCGAGACCAAAGCCGAGCCGACGCCCAGAGCCACGCTGCCGGCGGCGAGAAAAGCGCCCGCGGTCTGCGGGGTGACGCCGCCGGTCGGCACGATGCGGAGCTGCGGCAGCGGCGCGAGGAGCGTCTTCACGTAGGCGGGGCCGTTGCACTCGGCGGGAAAGAGCTTCACAAAATCGGCACCGCTCTCGTGCGCGAGCAGACACTCCGTGGGGGTGAAGGCGCCGCTGGCGATCGGCTTCTCCAGTCGATTGGCGGCGGCGATGACCTCGGGCTTCGTGACCGGCGTGACGATAAACTCCGCACCCGCCGCGACGGCGGCATCCACGGTCTGCGGGTCGATCACGCTGCCCACGCCCATGAGGATGCGGTCGCCGAAACGCTGCGTGACCGCCGTGACCACAGCCAATGCGTTTGGCGTGGTCATGGTCACCTCCATCGCCGTCACGCCACCGGCGAGCAACGCCGCGGCGGCTTCGACGAGTTGCTCGGAAGAATCGGCCCGGATGATCGCGATGATGCCGGGGTCGAGGAGGCGCTGGATGATTTGCGTTTTGGTCATGGAGCGGGGCGCCTCTTTTAGACAGGATCGGCGCGATGAACAGAATTTTGCGCCCGCCGAGACTGGCGGCGCTCATTCCCCTCCTCCTCGTCGCGCTTTATCCGCTCACGCCCCGGGCGCAGGACCCCGCGGAATCGATCCGCCGCCGCCTCGCGGAAGACCAGCGGCAGCCAAACACTGGGGCGCTGGATTTTGCATGGCCTCATCTCGATTCACCCGACGCCACGCTCCGCGAGGCCGCGCGGCGGGTGATTGAGGCGCAGCCGTTCGAGACGTGGAAAGCGCGGGCGCTGGAGGAAAAGAGCACGTGGGCTTCACTCGAAGCGTTGCGCGCCCTCGCGGAGGCGTGTCCGCCCGCCCAAGCCGCGGAACTTTCACCGCATCTCTGCGAGCAGATCACCACGCTGCGCCTCGAACACATGGACGCCGCGCAGCAACTCGCCTCCATCCGGGTCACGCGGCTCGTCTTTCTCCGCCTCGGCCCGGTGAGCGAAGACGAGCGGCGCCAGATGCTCGATCTGTGGTCGCATTTTCAGCCATTGCCGCCCGCCGCGGAGGAGTTGCGCGGGCTGCTGCGGTTCCTCGGCACGGTGCGAACGCGGCGGTCGTGAAGACGGTTGGCATTCCCGGAGAGCTTCGCTAGCGTCCGCGCGCAGGAGCTTCCCTATGACAGAAATTTCCCCGCAGGCTGTGAAAGACGTTTATTCGCGGATCACCGCGGAGTTGGGCAAGGTGATGGTCGGTCAGGAAGCGATCATCCGGCTGTTGCTTGTCAGTCTTTTTGCCCGCGGGCATTGCCTGCTCGTCGGGGTGCCGGGTCTCGCGAAGACGCTGCTCGTGCGCAGCCTCGCGGAAACGCTCACGCTCAGCTTCAAGCGCATCCAATTCACGCCCGACCTCATGCCGAGCGACATCATCGGCTCGGAGCTGCTGCAGGAGCGTGATCGCAAGCTGGAGTTCGAGTATTTCGCCGGGCCGATCTTCGCGAATCTGCTCCTCGCCGACGAAGTGAACCGCACGCCGCCGAAGACGCAGTCCGCGCTGCTCGAGGCGATGCAGGAGCACAAGGTGACGGTCGGCGGCCAGTCGCGACCGCTGCCCGATCCGTTCCTCGTCGTCGCCACGCAAAACCCGATCGAGCAGGAAGGCACGTATCCGCTGCCCGAGGCGCAGCTCGACCGGTTCATGTTTTCGCTGCAGCTCGACTACCCGGCGCACGATGAAGAGGTGGAGATCGTCCGCCGCACCACGCTGCGCATGGCCGCGCAGCTCGCGGCGGTGGTCACGATCGAGGACATCCTCGCCGTGCAAAAGCTCGTCCTCGCCGCGCCGGTCAGCGACCACGTCATCGACTTCGCCGTGCGCCTCGCCGCCGCGACGCGTCCGAGCAATCCGCAGGCGCCGCAAGTCACCAAGGACTTTGTCGAATGGGGCGCCGGGCCACGCGCTTCCCAATATCTCATCCTCGGTGCCAAGGCCCTCGCCTTGCTCGAAGGCAAGGTCGCCGCGTAAACCAGCGACGTGCGCGCCGTGGCCGCGCCGGTCTTGCAACATCGCGTGATCACCAACTACCGCGCAACCGGCGCCGGAAAACGATCCCGCGACATCGTGGCCGACCTCCTCACGCAAGTGCAGGAGAAGAACTACTAGCCGCCCGCGCCCTGCCGATGCCGCCTCCGCCCTTGCCCCGACCAACCGGCGTGAGTGGCGCCGCGGCCAGCCTGCTTCAGGCGCGGCAGTCCGCACAGCCACCGCCGCTGTTGCTGAATTTGCCGGAGCTGGAGCGCTTCGAAAACCTGATGGTCTTCGCCAAAGCCACGGTCGAAGGCTACTACGCCGGCAAACACAAATCGCCCTACCGCGGCTCCGCGGCGGAGTTTGCCGACTACAAGGAATACGCGCCGGGCGATGATCTCGCGCGGCTCGACTGGCGTGTCTATGGGCGCACGAAGCGGCTCTATCTGCGGCAATTTGAGGAGGAGACGGACATGACCGCCTACCTCATGGTCGATATCAGCGGCTCGATGCGTTACGCGGGCGAAAAGCGGCCCTCGAAATATATCCTCGCGGCCAAGATCGCCGCCGCGCTCGCCTACCTGATGATGGCGCAGAGCGATAAAGCCGCGCTCGTGCTTTTCGCGCACAAGGTCACGCAATTCCTCGCGCCCGGCGGCACGCGGCGGCACCTGCACCGGATGGTCACGGAACTCGAACGCGTGCGCCCTGCGCAAAGCACCGGCATGGCTGCCGCCGTCCACGAGTGCGTGCCGCTGTTCAAGAAGCGCGGGCGCATCGTCATCCTGTCCGACTTTCTCGATGACACGACCGCGCTCTTCGATGCGCTCGCGCAGTTTGTGCATCGGAAATTCGAGATCCTGCTGCTGCAAATCGCCGATCCCGATGAATTGAGTCTGCCCGCGTTCAACGTGGCGAAGTTCGTCGATCTCGAAACCGCCGAGACGGTGCAGGTCGATCCCGAGGAGATCCGCGCGGCCTATCAGGCGCATATGCAAAAACTCGTCGCCGATCTCGCCCGCGAAGCCGACCTGCGGCAAATCCAGCACCGCCTCATCGATACCCGGCGGCCGTATCTCGACGCGATCGAGGCTTACCTCGGCTTCCGCGGGAAAAGCGAAAGCACCCGATGACCGACAACGCACCCACACAGGATTCGCGCGCCCCCTTACCCGTCATCCTGAGCTTGCGAAGGACCTCTGATCTCTGCCTTTCCTCATGCGCGAAAATTTCTGGGTTTATATGGTTACCAACAAAACCCAAACCGTCCTCTACACCGGCGTGACCAACGACCTCGAGCGCCGCATCTGGGAGCATCGGCAGAAGACGAATCCGCAATCGTTCGCCGCGATCTACAGCGCGCACCTCCTTGTTTGGAGCGAGCATTTTCCGACCTCTCGCGAGGCCATCACGGCGGAGAAGCGGATCAAGGGACTCACTCGGGCGAAGAAAGACGCGATGATCCGGGAGCAGAACCCGCGGTGGGATGACTTGAGCGAAGGGTGGTATGACTGAGCGCGCTTTTTCTCCATTTGGAGCTAGTGAAGAAAGGCCGAGGTCAGAGGTCCTTCGCAAGCTCAGGATGACGGGTTGGGGGGCGCGCGTGATACAAATTCCCTGCGCACTACCGCTGCCATGAGTTTCCTCAATTCCGCGCTCCTCCCCGGTCTTGTCCTGCTCGTCGGGCTGCCGTTGCTCATTCATTTGCTCAACCTCCAGTTCCCGCGACTCTTCGAGTTTTCGTCGGTGAAGCATATCCGCGAGACGATCGCCCAGCGCTCGCGCATCTTTCGCTGGCGGCATCTGCTGCTGCTCCTGCTGCGGACGATCTTCCTCATCCTCCTGCTGCTCGCGTTTTTGAAACCGCTGCTCCCGCGATTCGGTTCGGCGGCGGATCAGCAGAGCGGGCGCGCGGTGCTCATCGTCATCGACCATTCGCTGAGCATGGAGCACAAGGGCGGCGGCGTGAGCAGTCGGCAGCGCGCGGAGGCCGAGGCGGATAAGGTGCTGGGGACGCTTGGGGCCGACGACACGGTCAATATCATCACTGCCGGGCAGGCGGCGAAGTCGTCCTTCTTCGAGCTGTCGCGCAATCACGCGGAAGCCAGGCAATTCATCGCCGCGCTCAAGCCCGGCCTGGGCCGCGCCGATTTCACGCAGGCCAATACGCTCGCGGCGCGGCTGCTCGCGCCGGGCAAGGGACGGCCGGAGATCTATTACCTGTCGGACTTCCAGCGGCGCAATTGGGCGAACGTGGATTTCACCGCGCTACCGCCAAATGCCCGACTGTTCTTCGTCGATGTCGCGCCGCCGCGGAACGACAACCGCGCGATCCTCGGCGCGTCGATCAACCAATCGCAGGTGCTCGCGGGCGACACCGTCATGCTCGAAGTCGAGGTCGGGAACTTTCGCGACCAGCCGTTGCAGGAATCGCTCAAGGTGGTGCTGGATGCGCGGACGAGTTTTGAGAAAGAGATCGCCGTCGCACCGTGGTCCACGGCGAAAATCACGCTGCCCGTGCCGCCGGGCGGGCCGGGGCTGCACCAGTGCGAAATCAGCCTCGCGCCGGATGATCTGCCGCTCGACGACCGCTTTTTTCTGACGATCCCGGTGATGGAAAAGGAAGGCATCCTCATCGTTTCGGACGCGCCCGATCCGCAGCGCGACGCAACACTTTTCCTGCAAACCGCGCTCAATCCCTACGACAACTTCGCCGGTTCGCTCCTGCCCGAGCACGTCACCGCATCGGGCGTGACCAGCGCGAAGCTCGCAGTCGTGAAGAAGATTTTCTTCACCCGCGCCGGGCGGATGAACGAAGCGGCGGCCAAGCTGATCGCGGAGTTCATTTTCCACGGCGGCGGCGTGATGTGGTTCCTCGATGGCGAGCACGACGCGGCCAATCTGGCGACGCTCGAAAAGGCGATGGGCGCGCCGCTTCCGCTCAAGCTCGGCGCGCGGCGCGTGGCGAAGAATGTCGGGACGAGCGCGCAGCAGATCATCAAGGGCGACTTCAAGTCGCGCTACCTGCGGCTCTTCCGCGGCGCGAATCGGCAGAACCTCGCGCTGCTCGAATTCTACGACCTCTACGACGCCGGTTCGACTGGCGCGGGCCACGTGCTCCTGACCTACGCCGACGACACGCCCGCGATGGCCAGCCTCAACCACGGCCTCGGCACGCTGCTCCTCATGAATTTCTCCGTCAGCGAGTTTTCCTCGAACCTCGCGCGGCAGCGCATCTTCCCGGCGTGGATGCAGGAGCTCGTAAAGAACATCACCAGCGAGGAGCCGCTGCCGTCGTCGTCCCTGCTCGGCGAGGCGGTGAGCGACGAGGTTTGGAAAAACGAGGTCGAGAAGACGCCGCTGCGCAAGCCCTCCGGCGAACCGCAGGAGGTGAAAGCGGAAGCGCTCGGCGAGCGCGTGGGCATTTCCTTTGTCCCCGACGAACTCGGCTTCTACACGATGCGCGGCGGCAAGCTGCTCCACGCCTACGCGGTCAATCCGCCGCCGGACGAAAGCGACCTGCGCCCGATCGACCGCGCGCTCCTGCCCGAGCAGCTCGGCGAGAAGGGCCAGCAGGGGTTCTTCGTCGAGGGCCGCGACGATTTTGCGGACCTCATCCTTGGCAAACCGATCTTTCACTGGTTCATCTTCGGCGCGCTCGCCCTGCTCGTCGTCGAACTGGCCTTCCAATTCTACCTGCAGCGCGCCGCGACCAAACAACCATGAGCATGCAATGGCCGAAACTTCTCTGCGCCGATCGCCTCGGCAGCACGCGCCCCGCGGGCGCCGAATTGCAGCGCTCCCCGTTTCAGCGAGACTCGGACCGCATCATCTTCTCGTCGGCCTTCCGGCGGCTCCAGGACAAGACGCAGGTCTTCCCACTGGCCGATAACGACTACGTCCGCACGCGGCTCACGCATTCCTTGGAAGTGGCGAGCGTCGGGCGTTCGCTCGGCACGATCGTCGGCTCGGCGATCTGTGAGCGCGGCGAGCTGCCCGGTTTTCACGCGTCGGATTTCGGCGCGATCGTCTCCGCCGCGGCACTGGCGCACGATCTCGGCAATCCGCCCTTCGGCCACAGCGGCGAGGATGCGATCCGCGTCTGGTTCGAGACTTCAAAAGTCGCGCAGGACGCGCGCATGCCGCTGAAAAAGAACGAGCAGCAGGACATCCAGTATTTCGAGGGCAACGCTCAGGGCTTCCGGCTGATCACGCGCTTGCAGATGCCCGACAATCCCGGGCTGCGCCTGACCTGCGCCACGCTCGGCGCCTTCACGAAGTATCCGATCGAGGCACTCATTCCGGACAAAAACCACACCCACGAAGGCGCGAGCACGAAGAAGTTCGGGTTCTTTCAAAGCGAGCGCGAGTTCTTCACCGAGGTTGCGAATCGCTGCGGGCTGATCCGCCGCCTGGCGCTGCACGCCTGGTGGGCGCGGCATCCGCTGGCTTTCCTCGTGGAAGCGGCGGACGACATCTGCTACCGGCTCGTGGATTTCGAGGACGGATTCCGCCTCGGTTATCTCGAATACGAGGAAGTGCGCGACCGCTTCGTGCGCGTGATCGGCGACGACAGCGCGCGGCTCAAAGCCGAGCGCATGCACGAGAAGAAGGAGCGCGTCGAGTTCCTCCGCGCCTTGGCGATCGGCGTGGCCGTCCAACAGACCGCGGAGCTTTTTCTCGCGAAAGAGAATGAGATTCTCGCGGGCGAGTTCGACCAGTCGTTGATCGATGCCATTCCGGCGGGCGCAGAATTGGAGGCGATCAAGCAGCGCTCCGTGGAGACGATTTACTCCACGACCCGTGGTGTGGAGATCGAAGCCGCCGGGTTCGCCGTGCTCGGTGGATTGCTCGATGATTTCGTGGCCGCTGTTTCCGATGTCGCCCGGCGTGGCAAGCACGCCAGCCCCCGCAGCCGCAAGCTCCTGCGGCTCATCCCGGAGCAAAGCCTCGGCCCCAACCGTGAGCCGGATACCAGCCCGTATCAACGCCTCCTGCGGATGATCGATTTCGTTTCCGGCATGACCGACAGCTACGCGGTTTCACTGTATAAGAAGGTCCGCGGCATTTCCCTGCCCGGACAATAAGCGGAGCGGGCACGGAATCTGCATTCATGGTGCGGGAAGCATTTCCCAACTATGAAACACACCCTCCTTGCCCTGAGCGCCTCGCTCGCCTTCACCGGATGTGCCGGCGTCAAAGTCGCCCACACCGACATCGCCACCGGGGCCACCAATCCCGAAGCTATCTACGTCCGCTCCTACATCGCGGAGGACGCGCCTTTCAAAGGCAACCACGGCCATCGCGGCGGTCGCCCGATCCGGCGCTCGCTCGCCCCGGCGGAGTATTCCAAGGCGCTGAAGGAAGAGTTGGAAAAAATGGCCCCGGCCATGGTGTTGAAGGACGACGAGATCGCCGAAGTCGGCTGGTTGGTCGAAAGCGAAATCGAATACGTGCATGCAGGCAGCCCGACGTGGCGCGCCGTGCCGGTCGTCGGCACCCCCGGCGGCATCGGCCGCTCCAATGTGCGCATCCACGTCCGCGTGACCGACCTGAACGGACTCCATTCTCGGGACAAGGACACCGCCAAAGGCGGCAGCGGCAATGTGATCTACGAATTTGACCTCAAGGGCGGCAGCCGCACCACGGGCCTCCTCGGCTCCGTCTATGCACCGGGCCTCGGCTATGCGACGAACTTTGACTACAAAAATGCCGCCGAGCGCGTGCTCTACGCCCTGAGCGTCGATCCGCACCGCTACGGCCAGCGCGCTTCTTTTACGACCCGCTACTAGGCGGCGCCGATTTTCATGTTGGTGGTTCCGGAAGGGCGGGACTTCCGCCGGGCGAAGGTGACCAGTGAGTCACCGCCCGGCTGAAGCCCGCCCTTCCGATTTTCTTTTCCAAGGTTGCGTCTTGCTTCCACCAACCCGCGGACGGCAACGTGCTGGAAACCTCCCGGCCCACCATGACTCCCAAAACTTTTCTCCTTTCGGCCTGCTGTGTTCTCTCCCTGCTGAGCGCGCGGGCCGATGAAGTGACGGCCCTCGTCCAGCAGGAGGCGCGGCGCTGCGCCCAGTCGCTGCTCGCCAGCAACTACGTGGCGATCCTCGAATACACCCACGAGCGGATCATCGAGAAAAACGGCGGCAAGGAGAAGATGCAAAACGCCCTGGAACTCGGCATGGCCGGCATGAAAGCCCGCGGCATGAAGCTGCTCGACGCCAAGATCGGCGAACCGCAACCGCCGGTGAAAGTCGGCGCTTGGCTGGTCTCGGTCGTGCCGCAGACCGTCGTGCTCGAAGTCCGGGACAACAAAGTGACGCAGGCTTCGCACCTCTTCGGCATCTCCAGCGATAATGGCAAGACGTGGAAGTTCATCGATGTCGGCCCGCTCAATGAAACGCAGCTCTACGGCCTTTTCCCGGAGCTGAAGGGCAAAGTGCCGCTGCCACCCAAGAGCGAGCCGTCCGTGGAAAAGATCAAAGCTCCAGCGCCCGCCGCGCAGTAGGCCGCGAGGTGGAGTTCACACGTTTGGCACTTGGCGACGCCAGCGCCGAGCGCCTAGCCTCCCCGCTCAATCGCTGCCATGGCCGCAAAGACGTTTACCACCGCCCACTTCCTGAGCCGGGAAATCTCCTGGCTCGCCTTTAATCAACGCGTCCTCGACGAGGCGCTCGACGTGTCGAATCCGCTGCTCGAACGCGTGAAGTTCTTCACGATCACGAGTTCGAATCTCGATGAATTTTTCGAGGTCCGCGTGGCCGGGCTGAAGCAGCAGATCGAGAGCGATGTCGTGGAGCGTTCGATCGACGGGCGCACCGCCAGCGAAACCCTGCGCTTCATCCGCAAGCGCGTCCGCGAGATGATCGAACAGCAGTATCGCTGCTGGCGCGAGGAGCTCGTCCCCGCCCTGGCGAAAAACGGCATCGACCTGCTCGACTACCCGCAACTGAGCGAGACCGATCGCGTGTGGGTCGAGCACTACTACCGGGCCAATGTCCGCCCCGTCCTCACGCCGCTCGGCATCGATCCGTCGCACCCCTTTCCGCAGCTCCTCAACAAATCCCTGAACATCGTCGTGCAACTCGAGATCGAGCAGCACGGCGAGGTCGAGCGCCGGCTCGCCGTGGTGCAGGTGCCGCGCGTCCTGCCGCGCCTCGTGAAGCTGCCGCGCGAGGACGAAAAGCCGGACTTCATCTACCTTGGGCACCTTATCGGCCACTACCTTGCCGACCTTTTTCCGGGGACGAAAATTCTCGGTTTCTGGCATTTCCGCGTCACCCGCAACAGCGAGCTCTACATCGACGAGGAAGACATCGGCAACCTGCTCAAGGCCGTCGAAAACGAGCTCCACAATCGCCGCAAAGGCGCCGCCGTCCGGCTCGAAGTCGATGCCGCCTGCCCGTCCGAGGTTTACCAGTACCTCCTCGAAACCCTCGAACTCACCGAGGAGGATCTCTACCTCATCGACGGCCCGCTCAATCCCACGCGGCTCATGGCCATCTATGCCGGCGATCATTCGCCCGAGCTGCGCGACAAGCCCTTCGTCGCCCCGACCGCGCCCGCCTTCCGCGGCGCCAACGACCTCTTCACCGTCATCCGCCAGCGCGACGTGTTGCTGCATCACCCGTACGAGAGTTTCGGCAGCGTCGTCGATTTCCTCGAGCAAGCGGCGTGCGATCCGAACGTGCTCGCGATCAAACAAACGCTCTATCGCACGGGTGGCGATCCGCGCATCGTCGGGGCGCTCATGGACGCGGTAAAAAACGGCAAGCAGGTCACCGCCGTCACCGAGCTCAAGGCGCGCTTCGACGAAGCGAACAACATCCTCTGGGCGCGCCGTCTCGAGGAAGCCGGCGTCCACGTCGTCTATGGCATCGTGCATCACAAAGTGCACAGCAAGATCGCGCTCGTCGTGCGGCGCGACGAAGACGGCCTGCGCCGCTACGTGCATCTCGGCACCGGCAACTACAACCCGAGCACCGCGCGCCTTTACACCGACCTCTCGCTCTTCACCGCGCACCCGGACTTCGGCGAAGACGCGACGAACTTCTTCAACCTGCTCACCGGCATCAGCCACTTCCAGGGAGCGAAGAAGCTCATCATCTCGCCCTTCACCACGCACGAGACGATGATGGCGCTCATCAAAAAGGAGACCGAAGCCGCCGCGGCAAAAAAGCCCGCGCGGATCATCGCCAAGATGAACTCGCTCGTGGACCGCGAGGTCATCGAAGCCCTTTACGTCGCCTCGCAGGCCGGGGTGAAAATCGACCTCATCATCCGCGGTATCTGCTGCCTGCGACCGGGCATCCCGGGCGTGAGCGAAAACATCGCCGTGCGTTCCATCGTCGGGCGTTTCCTCGAACACTCGCGCGTCTTCTATTTCGAGAATGGCGGGGCGGCCAAAGTCTTCGTAGGCAGTGCCGATTGGATGCCGCGCAATTTCTTTCGCCGGATCGAAGTCGTCTTCCCCGTCGAGGAACCGGCCCTGCGCGATCGCATCGTGAACCAGATCCTCGGCGCCCAGCTTGCCGACAATGCCAAGGCCAGCCTGCTGAACAGCGAAGGCGCCTACGCGCGTCCGACGGTCCGCAAGGACAGCAAACCGCGGAGCAGCCAGGCCGAGTTCATGGCGCTCGCGCTCGGCGAATCGAAGGCCCGGCGTCCCGGCCGCCCGGCGCGCAGAGCCTACACCCAAATCGAAGTCGCCGGCCCGCCGCGCTAGCGCCTGCCGCATCAGGGCAAGCGCGGCTTGCCAAGCGCCGCCTCCGGGCTAACATGCGCCCCGTTCTCATGGTTCTACCGAAATTTGCGTCTGTCCTGACCGCTCTTTGCCTCGCCGCGTCCGTCTTCTCCGCTCGCGCGCAAGAAGCCGCCGCTTGGGTGATCGCGGATAACACCACCGGCTTCATCCTCGACTCGTCGAACGGCCAGAAAAAGCTCCCGATCGCCAGCCTGACCAAGGTCGCCACGGCGATGGTCGTGCTTGATTGGGCGGACTCGACCAAGGCCGAACTCAATCAACTCGCCACCGTCCCGCCCAGCGCCGCGCGTCTCGCTTCGGCCCAAGGCGTGGGCCTCCAGCAGGGCGACCGCGTCTCGCTGCGCGACCTGCTTTACGCCGCGCTCATGCAGTCGGACAACGTCTCCGCCGAGACGCTCGCCGATCACGTCGGCCGCGCGCTACACACCGGCGACGGCAGCCCGGTCGATACCTTCGTCGTGCAGATGAATGCCCTCGCCCGCGCCAAGGGCATGCTGAAAACCAAGTTCCTCAACCCGCACGGCCTCGACAATCTCGAGCGCAGCGTCCCGGTCTCCACCGCTGAGGATGTGGCCCGGCTCACGCGCTACGCGATGGGCAACTCCGCCTTCCGCTTCTACGTCTCGCAGCAGGAGCGCCGGATCAATTTCACGACGGCCAACGGCGAACCTTCGAGCTACCTGCTGCGCAACACCAACGAGTTGCTCGGCAATAGTTCGATCGACGGCGTGAAGACCGGCACCACCTCGCGCGCCGGGCAGTGTCTCGTCATCTCCGCGGCCAAGCCGCCGGACAGCCGGGAGGAAAACGGCAAACATTTCATCACCCCGCGGCGCTTGAATGTCGTGATCCTCGGCTCGAACAATCGCTTCCCGCTCGCCAAGTCGCTCATGGATCGCGGCTGGCAGCTTTACGATAGCTGGGCGGCTGCCGGACGGCCCGCCAAGGGCTGGAAACCAGCGCGCTAAACCCCTCCTATTTTATGACGCCTTCGAAACGCATCGGAGTCCTGACCAGCGGCGGCGATTGTCCCGGATTGAATGCGGTTTTGCGCGGCGTCGTGCGCGCCGCTTCCAACCTCAACTGGAAGGTCTTCGGCTTCATCGACGGCTTCGAGGGGCTGCTCCCGCCGGGTGATTTCATCCCGCTGACCACCGCGCGCACCGCCGGCATCATGCAACTCGGCGGCACGATCATCGGCACCACCAACCGCGGCCACTTCGTCGCCAAGGTCGGCGACGGCACGCGCACAGAAATTCCCAAGGAAGTCATCGAGCAGACCCGCGAAACGCTCCGCCGGCTGCAAATCGATGCGATCATCGCCATCGGCGGCGACGGCTCGCTCACCACCGCGCTCCAGCTTCACGAGGAAGGCATCCCGATCATCGGCGTGCCCAAGACGATCGACAATGACCTCGAAGCCACGGCCACGACTTTCGGCTTCGACAGCGCCGTGGCCTGCGTGGCCGACGCGCTCGACCGCCTGCACACCACGGCCTCGAGCCACAAGCGCGCCATGGTCATCGAAGTGATGGGCCGCCACGCTGGCTGGATCGCGCTCTACGGCGGGCTCGCGGGCGGCGCCGACATCATCCTCATCCCCGAGATTGCGTTCGACTACGAAAAGGTCGCCGAAGCTGTGCGCAAGCGGGACGCCGACGGTTGCCTGAGCACGCTCATCGTCGTCGCCGAGGGTGCGAAAGAAAAAGACGGGCACCTGCGTGCCCGCGCCAATGAGTGCGGCGAGGTGAAGCTCGGCGGCATCGGCGAAGCCGTCTCCCGCGAAATCACCGAACGCACCGGCAAGGAAACGCGGACCTGCGTCCTCGGCCATCTCCAACGCGGCGGCGCCCCGACCACGCTCGACCGCATCCTCGGCACACGCTTCGGCGTGAAAGCCGTGGAACTGATCGCCGAGGGAAAGCTCGGCCAGATGGTCAGCTACCAAAACTACCAGACACTGAGCGTGCCGATCGCCGACGCTGTGCATCGCATCAAGCTCGTGCAGCCCGACAGCCAGATGGTCCAGACGGCCCGCGCCGTCGGCATCAGCTTCGGCGACTAGGCGACTAGGCGACTAGGCGCCAGGCGCCTCCCTCCCCCGTCATCCTGAGCTTGCGAAGGACCTCTGATCTCTGCCTTTCCTCACCCGACCCGCAGCCAGAGAAGAGCGAAGCCAGAGGTGCTTCACCCCGCTCCGAATGACGTCCCGATTTTCGCCCCTCGCCCGCCTCGCAAACTCCGCTTGCCGCCCCGGCGCGGCGCTCTAGTCTTCCCGCCATGAGCGCGGCCGCACCCCTCACCTCGCACGAGCGGTCCACTGTCGTCGAACCGCTCGGCCCCCTCGCCGCCCGTCTCGCGACCGCCGATCGCACTTTGCAAAAAGAACGCGGCGGCAAGCTGCTCCTGCGCGCCTGGCCTTGGGTCGCGGGTTACGTCTTCGCCGCCTTCACCCTCGATGTCGTGCTCCATCTCGGCGCCGGCATCCGCCTCGGCATCACCGCGGGCTTCTCCCTGCTGCTCCTCGCGGGCGCGGCGTGGTGCGCGTGGATCGCCTTCGGCAAACGGAACACGTTCGAGCACACCGCGCGTGTGTTGGAAGCGCGGCATCCGCGGCTCGGCTCGAAGCTCATCAATCTCCTCCAACTCCGCGCGCAGGCCCACGACCCCGCGCTCGCCCCGCTCACCCGCGACCTCGCCGGCCTGGCTATCACGGGTTACGCCGAGGAACTCCGCCACGAACCGATCGAGCAACTCGCCCGCACCGATCTGCTGCGCTCGGAGGCCAAACGCACCGGCCTCGGCCTGCTCGGCTGCGTCGCCCTGCTCGGAGCACTCTTCGACATCACCCGCACCGAGATCCCGCGCTTCCTCGATCCGTTCGGCGATCACCCGCCGTATTCGTTCACTCGGCTGGAGATCAGCGAGCCGGCCGAGGGCGCGCTGGTCGTTTACAATGAAGGCCTGCTCGTCACCGCCAAAGCCGCGGGCCATCGGCCGAGCGAGCTGTTCCTCAGCTACCATCCCGTCGGGCAACCGGAGCAGACCACGACCGTGCCGATGTTCGACAAGGGCGAGCGCGGCTTCACCCAGCAGATCGAGAATAACCGCACCGAGCTGATCGTCTTCGCGCACACCAAAAACCAGCACGCGCTCAGCCGCCAGCGCCGTGTCGGCGTCATCTTCACGCCGCGCCTCGAAAAGGCCTGGGTGAAAATCACGCCGCCCGCGTATACCGGCCTCGCGCCGGACGAGCGACCGTTCAACTTCAAGGGCATCAAGGCGCTGCAAGGCAGCACCATCGAATTCCGCCTCGCCTCGAATCGCCCGCTGGCCAGCGGCAACGTCCTGATCAACGCGACCAGCGCCGTTGAACAACTCAAGCTCCAGCCCACCACCGAGAAGGAAGTCGCCGGCAGCTTCGTGGCGAAGGAGCCGGCGCAGCTCAAGTTCTCGCTGCTCGATGCCGACGGCTACGCTTCCGCCGAGACTTGGGAATGCGCGCTCACCGTCACCCACGATCTGCCGCCCGAGGTGCAGGTCACGAATCCGAGCAGCGACACCTTTGTCGCCATGGACTTCAAGGCCGCGCCAGTCGTCGAGGCGAGCGACGACTACGGTGTGAAGACCCTGCGCATTCACGTCGGACACAATGGCAAGTTCGGCGAACCGCGCGTCGTCACGCCCGAGCGCAACGCCACGCACGCCCGCGAAGGACTCACGTTCAACTTCCACGAAATGGGCCTCATCTCCGGCGACACCATCGCGATCTTCGCCGAGGCCATCGACACTGCGCCGGAGCCGCACCTCACGCGCAGCAAGACTGTGACGCTTACCGTCATCAGCACCGAGGAATACAACGCCTTCCTCCGCGAGCGCACCGACCTCTCCGACATCGAGGCGAAATACTCGACGCTCGTCCGCGACCTGCACGACCTCGTGGAGCAGCAGAAAAAGCTGAGCGAAGAAATCGCCGCGCTGAAAGAGCAGCTCGCCAAGGCGCAGACCGACGCGGAGAAAGCCGCCGCGCAAAAAAAGCTGGACGACCTGCTCGCCCAGCAGAAGGCGCTCGACGCGAAGCTCAATCAGCTCGCCGACAAGATGGAGAACTTCGTCCGCGACCAGCCGCTCTACGACATCGAGGGAGAGCTGAAGGAGACGCTCGCGGAGAAGGCGCAGGAGATTCGCGACTCGACCAAGGCCAACGAAGAAGCGCTGCAAAAACTCGCCGAGCAATCCGGCCAGGCAAAGGACAGCCAATCACCCAGCAGCCAGCCTTCGCCCGCCGGACAAACGCCGCCGAGCCAGAAGATGCTCGACGATTTCAAGAAGGCCGCCGACGAGCAGCTCGCCCGCCTCGGCGCGACCGAAAAATCGACGCAGGAGGAAGTGACCAAGCCGCTCGAAGACCTGAGCCTGATGCACGAGATCATCAAGGACATCAACCGCTTCAAGGAGCTCTACGCCGCGCAGGAAGAACTCGCGAAACAAGCCAAGGCCTACGACCGCGCGACGCCGCTGACCCGTGAAGATCAGCTCGCGCTGAAGGATCTCGCCGCGCAGCAAAAGATGATCGGCGACCAGCTCGATGCTGTGGAGCAAAAGCTCTGGGAAGACGGCAAGGCGGCGCAGGAGAAATTTCCCAAGGCCGGCGGAAGCGCGCAGGAACTCGCCCGGCAGATGGGCGACCGCAAGCTCCAGACGCTCGCCAATCAAAGCACGCGCGAGATGCTCGCCGGGCAGGGCGACAAAGGCGCGCAACTCGCCGAAAACCTCCGCAGCGAAATGGAAAAGCTCTTTTCCCAATGCAACGGCAAGGAAGGCGAGATGGGCAACGAGCTCGACCAATACCTGAGCATCCAGCGCTCGATGGCGCCAGGCTCGAACTTCAAACAGATGATGCAGACGCGGAAGTTTGGCAGCGGCTCGAAGCCCGGCTTCAACGGCCAGGGCAATGGCGGCAGCGATGGTTATGCCGTGACCACCGGGCCAAACCCGAACGTGATGGGCAACGAGCCGAACATCAGCGAGAGCGACAAGGCCGACGTCAGCGGCAATGGCCGCAACAAAGCCACGCCCGACGGCGCCAACCCCGAGGTCGCGCTCGACAAGGCCGACGTGGTCAAAGGCGTGAACGCCGTGAACCGCGAATCCGAAGCCGTGCAGGGCGAGACCTCGCTCGAGCAGTACAGCGATCTCGTGGAGAAATACTTCAAGGCGCTGACCAAGGACCTGAAGAAGACCCCGCCGACCAATCCATGATCTCCCGCGTTTCCCATCTCCTCACGATCGCCGCGCTCGCCGCCACCCTGACCCTCCCGCTGCCCCTGGCGCGCGGCGCTGGCGCCGGAGGCACCGCGGAAAAGAAGCAGAAGGAAATGGAAGCTGCGGTCGTCAAAGCCGCCGAGGCACCCAATGCCGACCTGACCAAACTCCAGTGCGGCAATCTCGTTTATGCCGGCGGCAAGAGTTCCATCTGCTTCGCCGATAAATTCCTCGGCGACATCGCCAGCCAGACCAATCTCAACGTCGGCAAAAACTTCATCCCCGTCCGGCTCGACGCCGACACCTTCTTCAACTTCCCGTTCTGCGTGTGGTCGGGCGAGGAAGACTTCACCCTCACGAAAAAGGAGCGCGAAAACCTGCGGCGCTACGTGCTCAATGGCGGCTTCCTCCTCTCCAGCCCCGGCTGCTCCGATCCGAAATGGGACACCGCGCTGCGCCGCGAGCTGAAGCTCGTCTTTCCCGAATACAAGATGGTCAAGCTGCCGATGTCGCACCCGGTTTTCTCGACCGTGAATCAGATCACCCGGCTCACCGACAAAAAAGGCGCGCCCGCCGCGATCGAAGGCATGGAAGTGAACGGGCGGCTGGTCATGGTCTATTCCAAGGACGGCCTGAACGACGTCTCGAACGCCAAAGGCTGCTGCTGCTGCGGCGGCAACATGATCGTGGAAGCGGTGCTCGTGAACGTGAACGTGTTCACGTACGCGCTGCTGTACTAGCGGCGGGGGGCGCGAAGATGACACTTCATTGTTTGAAGAGGGCCGCAAACTCAGACTCCTTGGATGTCATGTACTACCCCCATAGCTAAAAGCTCGGAAGTCCATCTGTTTGTGTCCCAGGTGCCGACGAGATGGATACCTGCAATCGGAAAACTGAGATTCCTCGGCTCTATGCCACCGAATACGAAAATCTTGGGGAGTAAACCTCGGCCTCGGGCATAGCCCACCTCGTAGCAGATCCACGGAAGTCTGGAGTCCTGAGCTTGAGTAATACCAAATTGGTGAAATGATCAGACACCTGCCCAGCCCGGAGGGCTGAAGGAAATTAGCTCCGGGTGAAACCCGGAGTTTCGGACCACCATCCGATGCACCCCGGAGGGTGTGCCGGAAGCAGCCAGCCATGCACCT
>JBBQYR010000061.1:0-26080 GCA_038208565.1 Chthoniobacterales bacterium | reverse complement strand
GCTCCGACGCTCCGACGCTCCGACGCTCCGAGTGAGAAGGTGCAGGAAAATCGAAATGTCAGGGCGTCGTCATTTCCTCAATCAATGCTGGGGACGTGCTTAGCCAATCGCCCACGCTAGAGGCAAGCCAATATCTCCCCCGCTCAAACGGCCAGCTTCAGCACCCGCTTCGCATTGCCAAAAAGGATCTTTCGCTCGGCGGCTTTGTCCGGCGCGAGGCGGCGGATGGTCGCCAGCATTTGCGAGCCGCTGCACTTCGGGCCCTCGCCGATCGAGTCGTTGCAATCGCTGCCGTAGAGCAGCTTGTCCTGATGCCGCGCGAGAAAACCGCGCGTGTGTTCTTCGTCGCGCAGCATGGCGTTGAGGCCGGAGCCCGCGCTCAGGTCGGCGAAGACGTTCGGATAGTCGCTGAGCAGTCGGTCGGTGATCCCGCCGGCGGTCACCGGACCTTTCGGATAAAGTACCGCCTGATCGGCTTTCGCGTCGATGTTTGCCCACCACGTCTGCGCGTGGCCGATGAAACTTACCGTCGGGTATTTCTCCACGATTTTGTGAAAGCGCTCGAAGCTCGTGTTGTAGCGGTTCGACTGGAAATGCAGCAGCACCGCGACACCAAACTCCTGCGCGATTTCGGCGACGATCTGCACCGCGCGCGAATCGGCATCGACCATGAACTTCTGCTCCCCGATCCCCCGCCCGCCTGCTTTTAATCCCGCGGCAATGACCTCACGCGCATCGCTCAGATACGGCACTTCATTCGCGAAGAAGGAATACTCCTGCGGCAACCGGCGCGCGACTTCCTGCACGCGGTCATTACCACTCGCACCGGCTTCGAGTCCGTAGAAGCGCCCAGCGGGGAGCAGGATGGTGTGCGTCACGCCCATCTTGCGCTGATGCGCGATCATCTGCTCATCCGTCCGGCCCACATAGTCGGTGTGCTGGTGGATATCGATGATCGGCTCAGCAGCCGCTGTCTGCGCGCGGGCGCAGACAGCAGCAGCAGCCGCAGCGGTGGTGAGGAGAAAATCGCGGCGAGGGATGGGGCGCATGGGGGGGGAAGTGGTTAAGAGGATGCCGACAAAGTATCTTTCCGGCTGCGGGTCTATTTGACAGTAAATCCTTATGCGTCCCATCTCCCCCTGGCCGTTTCTCGCGCTGCTCCCCTGCCTGGCTCTCGCCGCCGAGCCCACCGTCAAGCCCAGCGACTTGCCGCGGGTCCCACCAACTCCCCCCGAAAAAGCCGCGGCGACTTTCACGGTGCGGCCCGGCTTTCATGTCGAGCTGATGGTGGCGGAGCCGCTCATCGTCAGTCCGGTGGCGATGTCTTTCGACGAAGACGGCCGGCTCTACGTCGTCGAGATGATCGACTATTCCGAACGACGCGAGGAGAAGCTCAGCCGGGTGAAGCTGCTCACCGATACCGACGGCGACGGGCGCTACGACAAGGCGAGCGTCTTCGCCGAAGGCCTGCCGTGGGCCACGGCGGTGACTTGCTGGGATGGCGGGGTCTTCGTCATCGCCACGCCCGACTTGATCTATTTCAAGGACACCGACGGTGATGGCCGCGCGGACGTGCATGCGCTCGTCGCCACGGGCTTCGGCAGCCTGCAAGAAAAGCTCAACGTCCAGGGCCTGCCGAACTATCTCCAGTGGGGCCCGGACCAGCGCATTCACGGCGCGAACGGCACCAACCCCAGCAAGCTGAGCAACTTCGCCCGGCGCAGCGACCCGCCGCTGGAATTGCGCGGGCGCGATTTCTCCTTTGATCCGCGCGACCTGCACTTGCGCGCCGAGATCGGCGGTGGCCAGTGGGGCATGAGCTTTGATAACGCGGGGCGCAAATTTGCCTGCGCGAACAGCCGCCACCTCATGCAGTACCTCTACGGCGCGACCGCCTTGGCCGCGGGTGTGCCGCTCCCTCCCGCGGCGGTTGATATTCCGGTCGATGGGCCGCAAGCCGAAGTCTATCGCACCAGCCCGGAAGAACCGTGGCGGGTCATCCGCACGCAGTGGCGGGTGAGTGGCACGGTGCGCGGTGCGGTCGAAGGCGGTGGGCGCTCGACCGGCTATTTCACAGGCGCCGCGGGCGGCATGATCTATCGCGGTGACGCCTTCCCGGCGGAGTTTTCCGGCAATGCTTTCATCGCCGATGCGGGCAGCAATCTCATCCATCGCAAGATTCTCAGCGGCGAAGTGCAGCTCAAAGCCGAGCGTGCGGCAACTGAACAGAAGATCGAATTTGCCAGCAGCCGCGACAACTGGTGCCGGCCGGTTTCCTTCGCCAATACCCCCGACGGCACGCTCTGGTTTTGCGACATGCAGCGCGAGACCATCGAGCATCCGTGGTCGCTCCCCGAGCCGCTCAAGTCGAACCTCGACCTCAACGCCGGTAACGACCGAGGCCGTCTCTGGCGCCTCGTGCCCGATGGCGTGAAGCCGCGTCCGCTCCCCAAGCTCGGCGCGCTCTCCACCGCGGAACTCGTCGCCCTGCTCACGCATCCGAACGGCTGGCACCGCGACACCGCCGCGCGCCTGCTGCATCAACGGCAGGATAAGAGCGCCTCGGCACTGCTGCGAGACCTCGCACAGAAAGGCGCGACCCCACTCGGGCGCCTGACGGCCCTGCGTGTGCTCGGGCCGATCCGCGGGTTCAACGACGACGTGCTCATGAAAGCGCTGGCCGATGCGGATGCCAGCGTGCGCGTCCAAGCCGTGCGCTCGACGGTCGAGCGTCAGCAGGGGCAATCCCCTTCGCGTGCCCTCGGGGCCGCGCTCAGCCGCCTGGCCGACGATCCATCGCCGTTCGTCCGTTATGAATTTGCGTGGGCGCTCGGTGGACTTGCGCTGCCCGATAAAACCGAGTTGCTCCTCAAGCTCGCGCGCCGCGACGCAGGTGAAATGTGGCCGCGCACCGCGCTGCTCGCCTCCGCTGGCGAACAAGCCGGCGAACTCTTTCGCGCCAGCATCCGCAGCGATAATCAATCCGACGCCGCCTTCGCACGCGCACTGGCCAGCTTGATCGGGTCCCGCAAGCACGAGGCGGAGTTGGACGCCGTCATCACTCAGGCAATCGCGGCGCCGGATCCCGTGGGATGGCTCACGCCGCTGGCCGATGGATTGGCGCGGGCCGGTTCGTCGCTCACCAAAGCGGACCCCGACAAAAAGCTGCAACCATTGGTCGCCGGCGCCGAATCGCGAGTCCGCAGCGGAGCGGCGAAAGCGGGGGACTTCGTGCTCCTTGGCCTCGCGGGCTCGGCAGATTCTGCCACCGCGATCACCGCTGCTCTCGAAGCCGGGACCAAACAAACCGCGGCGGCACTCGACGCACTGACCCGGCTGAATCCCACAAACCTCGGCCAACTCCTCACCCGCATCTGGCCGAAACTTTCCCCCGAAACTCGAACCACCGCGCTCCGCATCTGGCGTTCCCGCCCCGCCCAACTGCCATCTCTGCTCGATGCCATCGCGGCCGATGTCGTCGCCAAAACCGACTTGTCCGCGGAGGATCTTTCCGCGCTACGCGAGAGCAAAGACGCCAAGATCAAAGAGCGGGCCAGCGCGCTGCTCGGCGAGGCCGCCGCCCGCGCTCAGGTCATCGCCACCTTCCAACCGGCACTCGCGCTCAAAGGTACGCCGGAAAAAGGTCACGCCACTTTCCAGGCCCGCTGCGTCATCTGCCATCGATTCCGGGGCGAAGGGCAGAACGTGGGTCCCGATCTCGATGCCTCTGCTGCGGCCGGGCGCGAGAAGCTGCTCGGCAACATCCTCGAACCCTCGCGCGAAATCACCGCCGGCTTCGGCTCGGGGGTCGTCGAGACAAAGTCCGGCGAAACCATTGCGGGCGTCGTCGCTGCGGAAACCGACGGTGCGCTGACGTTGCGCCTGCCGGGAGGCCTCGTGCGCAATCTCGCGCGGGCCGAAGTCGCGAAGGTTGACCGTTCCGCCCGCTCGCTGATGCCCGAAGGCATCGAAGCCGGCCTCACGCCACAGGATATGGCCGACCTGCTGTCCTTCCTCGAAGGTCAGAAGTAAAATTCCGCACCGCGATTCACGTTCCATTTTCCCCATGAACGCCATCACCCGCCGTCGTTTCCTCGCTTCGTCGCTCTCCGCTAGCGCTGCCGCTTTTGCGCCGTTCGCTCTCGGAGCCGATGGCGCCTCCGCCCTGCGGCTCGCGCCATTTCGCTTCGACGTCACCCCACCCATCGGCCATCCCCTCTGCGGCGGATGGATCACCCCGATGGTCGATTGCGCCGATCCGCTCGAAGCCATCGGCTTTGTCCTGCTCGGCGCCGGCAGCCCCATCGTCATCTGCGCGGTGGACTGGACTGGCATTCTCAATGAAGCGCATCTCGCCTGGCGCACCGCACTCGCCGAAGCCGCCGGGACCACGCCGGATCGCGTGGCCGTGCAATGCGTGCATCAGCACGATGCGCCTTTCGTCTGCCTGCATGCGGAGCGCCTTGTCGCGGAACAACAGGACGGGCTGCGCGTCGTAGAAATCGAGTTCTTCCAGCAGTGCCTCGATCGCGCCCGCGCCGCGGTGAAGACCGCCTTGCCGAAAGCGCGCTCCGTCACGCATGTCGCTCGTGGAGAAGGTCGCGTCGAAAAAGTAGCGGGCAACCGCCGCGTCGCGATCGGGCCCGACGGCAAGGTGGCGAAGATGCGCGGCAGTGCGTGCCGCGATGCCGAGCTAGTCGCGATGCCCGAGGGGCTGATCGATCCCCTTCTGAAGACCGTCGCCTTCTATGACGGCGACGAGAAAATCGCGGCCTGCCATTACTACGCCACCCACCCGATGAGCCATTACGGCAAGGGCCATGTGAGCAGTGACTTCGTGGGCCTCGCGCGCAAGCAGCGGCAGAAGGAGGAACCCGGCTGCACCCACCTCTACTTCACCGGAGCCGCGGGCAACATCGCCGCCGGCAAATACAACGACGGCTCTCCCGAGGCCCGCGTGCAACTCACCGAGCGCATCTACCGCGGCATCGTCGCCGCGGAGCAATCGCTAAAGCCCGAACCGATCGGCAAGGTCTCGTGGAAAACCCACGAGATTCTCCCCCCGACCAATCCCGTGTGGGACGCCGGCAAGCTCCTCGAAATGCTGGCTAACAAGAAGAACGTCCCAGCCAATCGCATCCGCCCCGCGATGGTGCTGGCTTGGATGCAGCGCATGGCCAACAGGACACCGATCGTGCTCAGCGCCTTGCACATGAACGGAATCTCGCTGCTGCACCTTCCCGCAGAATCGTTTCTCGAATACCAACTCCGCGCCCAGCAGATGCAGCCCGGCCGCTTCGTCGCCACTGCCGCCTACGGCGACGGCGGCCCGTGGTATATCCCGATCAAGGACGCCTATCTCCAGGGCGGTTACGAGGTGAGCGTCGCGAATTGCTCCGACGCCGTGGACGAGATCCTCACCCGCGGCATCCGCGAAGTGCTCCAAGCCTGACCCGCCAATGAACCGCCGCACTTTTCTCCAACTCGTCTCCGCCGCATGTGGCAGCACACTCGTTGCGGCTAATGGCCAAACGCGCCCGGCCCTGCTCAGCTTTCGCGACGAATCCGGCACGTGGGTGCCCGTGAAAACGGTTGCCGACTGGCAGCGCCGCCGCCGCCAGATTCTTGTAGCAGCACAGGAAATCATGGGAGCACTTCCCGGAGCCGAGAAGCGCTGCCCGCTCGACCCGCAGGTGCTGGAGGAAGTGGACTGCGGCAGCTACGTGCGCCGCGCCGTCACCTACGCGAGCGAACCCGGTGCGCGCGTCCCAGCTTACCTCCTCATCCCGAAGCGCCTGCTCAGCGAGAAAGGCGCGCAGGCATCCGCCATCGTCTGCCTCCACCCGACCGACAACGTCGTCGGGCGAGGTGTGGTCGTTGGACTCGGCGGCAAAGCAAACCGGCAATACGCGGCGGAGTTGGCCGAGCGCGGTTTCGTCACGCTGGCTCCGCCCTATCCCCTGCTCGCTGATTACCAGCCCGACATCTTCGCTCTCGGTTACGCGAGCGGCACGATGAAGGCGATCTGGGATAACATCCGCGGGCTCGACCTGCTCGAGACATTACCCTTCGTGAAGCCCGGCAACTTCGGCGCGATCGGCCATTCGCTCGGCGGACACAACTCAGTCTACACCGCCGTCTTCGATGAACGGATCAAAGCCGTGGTCTCGAGCTGCGGCCTCGATTCGTATCGCGACTACTACGGTGGCGAGGCCAAACGCTGGGTGCATGGACAGGGCTGGTGCCAGGATCGCTACATGCCGCGGCTGGCCAAATATTCGGGCCGGCTCGATGAACTCCCCTTCGATTTCGACGAAATGCTCGCGGCCATCGCGCCCCGCCGCGTCTTCATCAGCGCACCGCTGCAGGACAGCAATTTCCAATGGCAGAGCGTGGACCGCGTGGCCGCAGCGGCTCGCGGGGTGTTCGCGCTTTACGGCGACGCCACCTCTCCGATCGTGGTGCATCCAGAAAGTCCGCACGACTTCCCCGATGACACGCGGGAGCAGGCCTACGCTTTCCTGAGCGAAACGCTCAACGCGAAGTAGCCCGCATCACCAGCGGCAGCCACGCCGGACCGACCTCACGCGGTTGGAGCGGGCGGCGAGTGCGCGGCGCGTCGCTGGCTTCATCCGCCCCGATGTCGCGCTTCGTGGGAGGACGCGGCTGGCCATCCATGTCGAAAGCCGCCACCGCATCCTCGCTGACCGCCACATCGCGCGCCGGGCTGTCAGCAGCGGGCCGCCACAGACCTTCGGCATCCGCTACCAAGCGCGGATCCACTGACGCGATGCCCTCCGTTTCGAGACCCGCGGCGGCACCGGCGAAGAGATTGCCGCGCCAAGTGAACTCGCGCGGCGGCGTGACGATCTCGACGATGGGGCCGTGCGTGGCGCGCACGAGATTGTTGGCGATCACGCAATGCTCTGGCGCCAGCGTCTCGCGCCCATCGGGCTGGCCGATCAGAAAATTGTGGCGGCAATTGACGAAGGTGTTGAAGGCCACCAGCGCGTCGCGCACCTGGAAGTAACCATTGAGCGGCGAATTCACGCGGCCATTCATCATCGTGAGCGCCGAGCGCGGGCCGTCGCCGGTGAGATCGGCGAAGTAGTTGTTCACGACGGTGTGGCCCGCATCGATGACGCGCACGCCGCCGGTTTTAGCCTGGTTCTGGCCGAGGAAAAAATTTCCCTCCACCAGAGAGCGCTTGCCGTGGCGGAGCGTCAGCGCACCCTCACACGCGCTGAAGGTGTTGCCGCGATAGATGTTCTCGCATGACTTGTTCGAGATGATCTCGGCTTCGCCGTTGCAGCGCCCGAAAAGGTTGCCCTCGACGAGCGTGCGCGAGTTGAAGGGCGAGGTATTGCTATCGCCCACGCGGATCGTCTCGCCACCGTTCGTGCCCAAACGCGGACGCGGACCAAAATGATTTCGGCGGATGACGTGCCCATTGGGCGTCGCCGGATCGACCCAGACGACCAGCGTCGTCCCGGCGTTGCGCTTGTCCGCGAGGTAGCACGACTCGACGGTGTTGTTCCTGCCGTAAAGTGAGAGCCAGCGCTGCGTCGTTTTCAGATCGGCCGGATTGCATCCAGTGATCGCCGTATTCCGCAGCACGCAATCCACCGCCACGGCCTTGGAACCGACGCGAAATTCCACCACGTCCGCTGCGGGTTGGGCTCCCTTGAACCAAAGCCCATCCACGACCAAATGCCGTCCCGCCATCTGCAATCGCGAACGCCCATCGAGCACCACGGTCCCCGGCGTGGCTGCGCGCAAGGTGATGGGCTGCCCCGGCTGACCCTCGCCTTTAAAAACGATCGCCTGATCCGTCCACGCTCCATCGCGCATGACCAGCGTATCGCCAGGCGCCGCCTTCGCCATGGCCCGGGCGATTTCCGCAGAATCATTCACCGCAATCTCAGCGGCAGGCAACGGCAGCGCGCCCAGCAAGCACAGCAGCAGGTGTCGCGCGCTCACTTGGCAGACGCTCCGGCAGCGGGAAGCGCCACCTGACTGGGGTGCATGAGGTAGGCGAAAAGATCGCGCACTTGCGCGGCGCTCATCGCCCCGAGCAATCCTTCCGGCATAAGCGATTGCGGGAGTTCCTGCTGACCGCTGATTTCGCTGCGCTCGACCGTCAGTTGCTCGGTCATCGTCCGCAACGTGAGTGTGCGATCCGTCTTCGTGGTGATGAATCCGTTGAGCACGCGACCGTCCTTGAGGCTCAAGACCGTCATGCGAAAATCCGCACTCACCGCTGCGCTGGGATCGACGATGTTTTCGAGCAGGTAATCGAGATTCGCGCGGCCTGCTCCGGTGAGGTCGGGACCGACCTGCCCACCTTCGCCATACAGCCGATGACAGGCAGCACATGCCGCCGCAAAGATTGCACGGCCCGCGCTCTTATCGGCCAACGCGAGCACGGCGGGAGTGAGCTGTTCTTTGAGCTTCGCCATGAATTGCTTTTTGTCCGCGGCCGTCTCGCGCAGTTCGCCCCAGACCTCGGCGAGTCGCTTGTCGAGCGCAGGGTTTTTGAAACTGAGGATCTGTCGGGCATCGAAAGGCGTGAGATCGCTGCGCGGGATCTTGCCGGTGCCAATGGCCTCGAGCAGTGGCCGGGCAAAAGCGGGACGCGAGACGAGCGTAGCGAGAAGCTGCGGACGCTCCGATTGATGGAACTGCTTGTAGGCCGCGACGAGCTTCACGCCGATCGCAGGATCGTCGAAAGCGGAAAGTCCACGCGCGGCCAGGGGGTTGAGGAAACGCACGTCGAGCAACTGCTCACAGATCGTGCGCAAGTCCGGCGCGCGGCTGTCGATCAGCGTTTGCAGAGCGGCTTTGCGCTGCTCGAGGTCGGCGGTGGTATTGAGCGCGACTTTCTTCACTTCGTCGAGCGCACGGCCATCGCCGAAGACCACACTGAGTCCCCGCACGCGGTCCCGCAGCTTCGCATCGGTCGAGCCTTCCAGCTTTGCGGTTAGTGCGTCCCACGCGGCGGGCTTCGGTGCTTTGCGCCAGCCGGTCAGCGCTTCATCGAGGCCGGTCACGATGTCGGCCTGGAACGCCGGTGATGCGTGGGTCGAGGCGAGTTGGAGCAGATCGTTCAAGGGCTGCGGATTCTTTTCGGCATCTTCACCGAGCCGCCGGGCGATGTATTTCCGCGTGAGTGGCAATTCACAGCTCGCGGCGACTTTGACCAGCGCCGTGGGATCACGATCGGCCACCGGGATCAGTCCATACCAGACCATCAGCGGGAGATTGTGATCAGCCGCGTCCTGCGCGTGCCCCACCAAGGCATGCGCCACCGCAGCACGCTCCTCGACCGGCAAACGCTGGAGCGTGGAGGCGAGCACGAGGCGAACCAGCGCGGAGGAATCATCGCGCGCGAGCTTGGCAAAAACGGGAGCGAGATTCTTCGCCTCGGCGGCTTCTGCCTGATGAGCGGGCCGGTCGGATTTGAGCGTGTCGAGCGGCCACGCATCGGTGAGCAGGCGGATGCCCCACGCGCGCAAGTGCTCATCCGAGCTGGAGAGTTGCGCCTTCAGAAAGGCGTCGTCCGCAGCGCCGATGACGGAGAGCGACCACAGCGCGCGGAGCTTCACCACCGCATCCGCCGACTGCTCAAATAGAGCGCGCAGTCGCTCCGCTGTATCGCCGAGATGGCCGCGAGCCGCCGCACGATCAGCCAGTTCCGACCGCGCCTGACGCGAGAACCACTCGTTGGGATGCGTGTGCCACTTCACCAACTCGCCCGCACTGAGCCTGGCAAAATCCGGCATCGCGACGGGCTTGGGATTGCCGTGTGTGATCTTGAAAATCCGACCGCTGGTGCGGCTCACGCCGTTGCGCTCGTGACACTCGCCGGTGTCCGTCCAATCGATGAGAAAGACCCCGCCGTCCGGACCGTAGCTGAGGTCCACGCCGCGAAACCATTTGTCCGAGGTCAGCAGGAAATCGGGGCCGTGATGCCCGACATAACCCGAGCCGTGCCGCTCGAGGATGTCCTGATTTACGCGGTAGCCGTGCATGTTCACCGTGAATAAATGGCCGCGATATTCGGCCGGCCAATTGTCGCCCTGATAGATCATCATGCCGACGTGCGCGTGGCCACCGCCGAGCGCATTGGCCGCGCCGTCGCGCGACTTCATCCAGTGCTGCTTGTTGTCGAAGTGCCAATGGTCGGCGTGCTGGTCGATGAGCGAATAAACGCGCCGGTTCGGATCGAGCGTGCTCCCGCGCTCGAAGTGCGCGCCGGTGATGCCGTGCCAGAGGTGACCGTTGACCGTGTTGATGAAAAAGAGTTCGCCGTGCGCGTCCCAATCGTGCCCCCACGGATTCGTCGTGCCGCAGTTCAGCGTCTCGAAAATCTTCCGCTCGGGATGATAGCGCCACATGCCGCCGCGCAGCGGGATACGCTCCGCATCAGGCGTGCCGGGCGCACCGATCTCGCCTGGCGCCGTGCCGCCGCAACGCCCATAAAGCCAGCCATCCGGGCCGAAGCGCAGGCCGTTGGCGAAGTTGTGATAGCTCTCCGCAGGCACCTTAAAACCATCGAGCACCGTCTGCGGCGGCGCATCGGGTTGATCGTCACTATTCGCGTCCGGAATGAAAAAGAGCTGCGGCGGACACATCGCCCACACGCCGCCGCGACCCACGGCCACACTCGTGAGCATCTGCACTTCGTCGGTGAAAACCTTGCGCGAATCGAAACGCCCGTCACCGTCCTTGTCTTCAAAAATCAGAACGCGATCCCGCAGCTTCAGGTCGAACTTCAGCGGCGCCTCGGCGTAGGTGAAATTCTCCGCGATCCACAAGCGCCCGCGTCCATCCCACGCCATGGCGATGGGATTCTGCACGGCCGGTTCCGCGGCGAAAACCGTAGCCTTAAATCCCGGCGGCAGTTGCAACTTCGCCGCCGCTTCCGCCGCCGGTAGCGGTCCGGATTTGTCCGGTTCGGTGTCGTAGGGTGCGGGGAAATCGGCGGCGTGCAGCGTGAAGGCGGCGAGCAGGAAAATGAACAAGAGTTTCATGGGGAAATGGAAGAATGCTTCTCCGGCAACCGGCAGGAGAACGGCGCATTAGAGCGGTTCGCGCCCGCGCTGGCAGCGGAAATTTACGGCGCTCAAATCGCAACCAGATCGAAGAAGGCCACCGCCGCGGATTCACCCGCAGCGAGCAGGATCTCAACCCGATTCCCGCCGGCGCGCAGCAGTAGCGCCGGCACGGTCCACGCGACGAGCGTTTCGGGCGTGCCAAGCATCGGCGGATAGGGATTAGGAAACGGCTCGGTGATGTCGTCCATCGAAGCGAGCGGCGTGTCGTTGAACTTCACCGTGAGGCGCGCCCCGTTGATCGGCTGAAGTGTCTGGACGCGCAGCCGCGCCTCCTTTTTCCAGCCGCCCTCCGGTGGCGAGAGATCGAACGTGAAAGCCGTTGCCTGACCGGAGGCGAGCGCGCGAGGGAGCATCGTCTCCTTGGAAAATGGATACGCCCAGCCCGGCGCGAGGAACCAATGCTGAGGCTGGCGCGCGAGCGCGGCGCGGTCGACGAGACGCGGTAGGACATCGAACGGCGGTTCGTTGAACGGGCCGCGACCGAGGCCGCCATGTTCGCGGTAGTAGGCGAAGTTGAAGAGACTCACGCCATCCGCGCCGCGGGCGTAGGCCAGGTGCGCTGTCGTCTGATATTGCTCGGGCGTGGCTCGTCGAAACGGCGCGGTATCGCCGCCAGCCATGAGCTTCGGACCATTCCACGTCGAGTGGCACATCTCGACATACAGCGCGGCCTGCGGCACGAGCGCGCGGACTGCCGCGACTTCCATCTGCTGGGTGGTGAAGTAGGTCGCCGAGAGATTGACCATGTCGAGCCCCACAGCGACCAGCGCCGGCAGGTCGATCCCCAGCCCATCGAGCGTGTTCACGAAGCCCGGCACCCGCGCGCACAACCAGCGCCGACGCCCCCCGCGCGCGGTGCGGTCGAGCAGCGCCCGCACGTCGCGGACGAAGCCGGTGACGATCGCCTGCCGCTGCTCGCTGGTCGTCGATTTGTCGCGCGGGAAGAAGCTGTAGAACCGCATGAAATCGAGATCCAGCCCGTCGAGGTCGTAGTTTTCACAAAGCTCCGTGAGGAACGCCAGCTTGCGCGCCGGCACTTCCGGGCGCGCCCAGTTCAGCACTTGGAACTGCGCCGAACCGAGCTTCTTGCCGACGCGATACTCCGGGTGATCGCGATAGAATTTTGTCACCGCCATCCCGACGGCACTGGAGAGTTTGTCGCCCGGCTTGGCCTCCACCCATTCCTTGTGATGCGCGTCGTTCAAGCGGATGGAGATGAACGCCGCCTGCTTTTGCGCACGGCAGCGGTCGAGGAAAACCTTCACCACATCGCCGCCGCCGAGCACAAACTTGCCGAAGGTGTCCGGCCCAATCCCATAGGTGTCCTTCACCCAGCGATAGTGCTCTTCGAGTGGCAAAACTTTGCTCGGCCACATCGGCACTTCGCCCAGACCGGGCTGGAGGAAATGTGCGTCCACGAGGCCCGCCACTTCATCCACGCTGGCCTCGAGATACTTCGCACGAAACGGCTCGCCCTTGGGATGCCACGGGCTCGTGCAGCCGGTGACGTTCGTCGTGTCGTTGCTGTAAAGCACCCGGAACGGCGCCTTGCGCGGTGGCGCCCCGGCGGAAAACAGCTCCGGGCAACGACCCACCAGCAGCGCGCCTGCAGTCGTTTGGAGAAAGGTTCGGCGATTCATTGGCGAAGCGGAGCTCACAGCCCCTCGTGGAAGACATTCACCGCGACGAAAAATGTAGAGGTGTAAAGGCGCGCCCAATCGTATCGCCGGAGCATCGTCTGAATTGTCGCTCGATGTTTTTCGCGCAGATCGTGATCACCAGCGAGCAGCACGATCCATGCGGCAAAGAGCGGCTCGCGAACGGTGTCATCCTCGTAGGGGCTGCGCGGGTTGTGGTCCGCCCAGAGCGGCAATTGACTGCGGGCCAGCGCGATCGCTTCGTCGCAGTTTGCCTGCGGCTTCCAGGACTCCTTGAGAAAGCGCCAGTCCACATCGAAGCCGAGCGTGTTGGCATTGTCCCAGTGTTCCGCCCGCACGAGATGCACCGCGGCACTTTGCGCGGAAGCGATCAGCCCACGGCGGAGCGCCTCGCGCACGGTCGTGTCCGTTTCCGCCTCGGCCAACGCGCGCAGCGCAGCCTGCGACATGGAGTTCGTCCAGATGAAGGTGTCCTGCTTTTCTGCGGGACCGAATTGAAGTCCGTCGGTGATCAGATCGAGGCGCGGGCGGTTGGCCTTGCCGATGCGCTCCGCGAGTCGTGCGCGATAGTCGCGCAGCCAGCGTTCGTCGCCGGTCAGTTCGTGCATCGCGCGCAGGAAATAAAGCAGGCGCGCGGCATCGTGAACCGTCGCCTTGGTGAAATCACCGCGCTCTCCGAAGCTCGCCGGATCGCAGGGCACACGCCAGCGGTTGCGCTCGACAGCCTCCACGGTCGCCACCATCCGCGCCGTCATCGCCGCCCGCTCGGACTCCGTCGCCAGTCCGTTCTGCAAATAGACGCGCAGCCCCATGAACCACGGAAACATCTGATCTTCCGAACTCGCGCGATAGTACGAGCGGCCATCCTCGGCGACTCCCCGCGCAATGAACCCCGGCGTGCTGCCGAGTGAGGCCAGCTTCATCAGACCGGCCGCGATTCGCCGCGCCTGATCAGCCGTCTCCGCATCTCGCCGCATTTGCCACCGCCGGCAGAGCCCGACGAGATACAGCCCGCCAAAGAACGGGCCGTCCTCCGTCGGCGTGGACCAGCTCATGCCATTGGGTTGGCTCTCGGCGCACTCCTCGGAGGTAGGCAGCACCACTTCCCCCTTCGGTCCGGCGTAGTGCAGCAAGGTGTCGAAGCGGCGATCCACAAAGCGGCGCCAGATCTCCGCGTTCGCACGGTCCACATGCGCAGCCACGTCCTCTGCCGAAAATGCTGTGCCGCGCGCCGCCAGCGCCGCACCCGCGAGTGTGCCGAGAAAGTCGCGGCGTTTCATTTCACGACCATCTCCGTGAACGGCGCGACCCGCGCCTGGAGATAAACGAGCACGCCCATGAGTGAGGCGAGCCCGATGCTGTGCCAGAAGACGTAGCGCAGGATCGATCCCTCGTGGCCGTACCAGTTCGTCGCGGTGCTCGCGACGACGATGCTCTGCGCGTCCACCATTTTGCCCATCACACCGCCGCTGCTATTCGCCGCGCCCATGAGAATTGCGCTGATCCCAAGCTGCTCCGCGGTGATTTTTTGCAGGCTCCCGAAGAGGACATTCGATGCCGTATCGGAGCCAGTCAGCGCGACGCCGAGCCAGCCGAGAAGCGTCCCGAAAAATGGATAGAACGTGCCCGTGCCAGCGAGCGCGAGGCCGAGCGTGGCGTCGGTGCCGGAGTATTTGGTGACGTTGCCGAGCGCGAGCATGGCGGCGATGGTGAGCAGGGAAAAACGCACGCGCCAGAAAGTCTGCGCGTAGGTCTTGAGCATCGTGAGGGGCGAAAAACCCATGGCAAAACCAGCGACGAGTGCGGCCGCGAGAATGCCGGTGCCGGTGGCGGAAAGGTAGTTGAGCTTGAACTCCGCGGCTTCGGGTTTGGCGCCGACGGGCGCGACCGGTGGCATACGCTGGATGGCGCCGTGCAAGTGCGGTACGGAATACTTCGGCGAGGCGATCTTATCGAGCGCGGTCTTCGTCTGCGGCAGACCCCAGCAAAGGATGAACGCGGTCAGGATCGCCCACGGCATCCACGCGCGCAGCACTTCCCGGCGACTGGGCGTGACGACTGGCGGCGCGGCTTCCAGCTTCAATCGCAGTGCTTCATTCGTGGCGTTCTCAGCCGTGCCGATCGATGTCGGGTCCGGTTTTGGCCCGGCAGAATCCGGCGTCGAAATTTGGATAAGCCCGTTGAGCAGAGTCATGACCGCGCGCGGTTTCCAAAAACGCAGTAGCAGCACCGTCGCGGCGATGGAACACGCGCCGGAGATGATGTCCACGAGCCACGGGCCGTGAAAATTTGAGACGAGGAACTGCGGCACCGCAAAGGCCAGACCGGCGGTGAGCGCCGCCGGCCAGACGGCGAGCATCGCGCGCCAACCGGCGAAGGTCGCGACGATCCAGAACGGAATGATCAGCGAGAAGAACGGGAGTTGCCGACCGACCATCGCGGAAACCTTGAGCGCATCAAGACCGGCGACCGCTTCGAGAGTCGTGATCGGGATGCCGAGCGAACCAAAAGCGACGGGCGCGGTGTTGGCGATGAGCGCGAGACCGGAGGCGTGGAGCGGCTTGAAGCCAAGCTGAATGAGGATCGCCGCGGTGATCGCGACTGGCGTGCCGAAACCCGCCATGCCTTCGATGAACGCGCCGAAGGCAAACGCGATGAGGATGAGCTGAATGCGCGCGTCCGGCGCCACCCGTGCGAGGCTGTCGCGCAGCACCTCGAAGAGCCCACGCTGCACCGTGAGTTGGTAGAGGAAGATGACGTTGAGGATGATCCAGCCGATCGGGAAGATCCCAAAGGCCGCGCCGTAGATCGTCGTCGCTGCCGCCGCATCCGCGGGCATGCGATACACGCCGACCGCGATCGCCAGCGAGGAGATCAGCCCGATGAGCGCGGCGAAATGAATGCGCACATGAAAGAGCGCGATGAGCGCGAGCAGCACCACCACCGGAATCGCCGCGACGAGCGTCGAGAGCAGCGGATTGCCGAGCGGATCGTAATTTTGAGCCCAGAGCATCGTGCCGATCCGTGTTCGTTATTTGCCGAAAGCCTGGCCCGCCAGCTTCGTGAACGAGGTCACCAGCACGCGATCATCGACAATTTGCAGGAGCCGTGGCGCGAGGGGTTGCGGCTTTTCCTGGGCCCGGGAAAATGTGCTGAGGCTGGAGGCGAAGACGACGGCAGCGAGGAGGGGGCGAAACATGGGAGATAGAAGAACGCGCAGGCTAAGGACACGTTTGCCAAGCTGCCAGCGCGACCTTTCTTGGCCCTCTCACATGATTTTCCGCGCTCACCGCAGACCGGTCGGACGTTGCGCTTCATTATCCATCTCCGTGATGCGATCCGCGGAGGAGAAGCAGATCACCATCTCCGCGTCCTGCACGCCGAGCACCGTGGCCTGATGCCACACGCCCTGCGGGATCGAGATGGTGTCGCCAGGCTCGAGGACGAAACGCGCGTCGCCAAACGTGTGTTCCAGCCGGCCCGAGAGCAGGTGCAGGATCTCGTCGCAGTTCGGATGGCGGTGCCGCGGATTCCCCTGCCCCGCGCGAATCACCGCGCGACCAAACGTCATCGTCGTCGAGTTGCCGATCTGACGCGACGCGCTCCAGCCGATCACGCCCCACGGCACATTCAGGATCTCGCCATCCAGCAGGCGGCACACAGCTTGGGAAGAATCTTCAGGCATCATCGTCGTTCAAGGTTTCGGCGGCACCGGCGGCTTGGCGCCGAGCGCGGTGTAGTATTTAGCCTCGATCGCCGCGCTGTCTTTCATCCCGCTCTTGAACGCCACCGCCTTCACCGTCATCCCCGGCCGCACGCTGATCACACCGCAATAGACGTAGCCATTGGTGCGCGTCGGCGGCGTGCCATCGAGCGTGTAGCGAAACCACGCGCCGGGCGTCGTGGAGTTCAGCGTCACCGCGGTGATGTCCTTGAGCGGCACCGCTGGCGAAGGAGACATCTCCGGCTTGCCCACCGGCTCCGCACCTTCCTCGTAGAGGCCGGCCGCTGGGTGGTTTTTGATCACGTCCCACGCGAGCCGCTGCATCGCCGTCGCTTGCTCGGGCGTGAGGTTCAGGGCGATCGGCAGCACTTTACCCTCGGGCGATTCGCCGTAAAAGGCCGCGTACCACGTCAGGTTCACGAGATAAGCGCCGTTGAGATTCGGATGCACGCTGTCGCGGAAAAGGAGCTGGTAAAACGAACCCGGCTTCGCGTCGGGAAACTCCCCGCGATCGATCTGATTTTTGATCCAGCCGAAGGCCAGATTCGTCGGCAACACCCGCGCCCGCTTCCCCGCCTTCTCCACCTCGCTCAGCTTGCTCTGCACATCCTCCACGTAGAGCAGCATCGCGCCCATCGACTCCTCCCAGGTCAGCGGCGGGACCAGCGTCGCCATCTGCGGACTCGGCACCAGCGCTTGATCCGTGGGGCGCTGCCGCTCGCGCTCCACCCACTCCGCGACCAGCCACGGCTGCACGTCCGGCGATTTTTCGCGCACCAGCCCGAGGAATTTCCGCTCGAAATCCACCTCGCGCGCCACGTCGAAATCCCGCGGCTGGAGCGTCACGTGATCCACCTTGTCGAGCACGCCGAGCGCGATGTCCCAGTCGCGCTTCCGCTGGGCCAGGCCGGACTCCCACAGCCGCTGCGTACTCCCGCCGGGCATGGTGAAGTTCCGGTAAAAATGGGGCCGCCCCGCCGTGCGCACATACGCGCCAAATTGCGCCGTGATCTCCGCCTGCGTGCTCCCGAGATGCAGCGTGCGCAGGCCCGGCAGCGCTTCGCCGATCAGATACGTGCCGATGATCGGCGGACTCGGCGCCCAACCTTCCACAAACGACGCCGCGATGAGCGTCGTGTTTTTGTCGATCGCGATGGGCTTCTCGAAAAGCTCGCCCGTGGTCGCCGTGGGAATCGTACCATCCAGCGTGTAGCGGATCGTCGCGTAAGGCGTCAGGCCCGTCAGCGTCACACGCTCCGGCTTCTGCACACCCGGCACGGGCGGCGGGGAAAAGCGCGGAATCCGCGCCGTGGCATAGTCGCGCAGATCGACGCCCGCGTATTGCCCATCGGCCTCCTCGGTATCCACCCAGGTCGCCGGATCGCCATCGAAGGCGAAGTGCCAGCCGCGGCCATTGCGCGAACCTCCGGTCGAGGCAAACCGCTGGCCGTCGAGCCGCCGCGTGCCCGCGTAAAATTCCAGCTCCCCGAGATGTCCATGCGAACCCGCCGGCGCTTCGTAGCGCAGCCAGCGGTAGAGTTTGTTGTTCGAGAAAACGAAGTCCGTCCACTCCTGTTCGCGCGGCACTTCCTGGACCACCGCGAGCACCACGTAACCCTCCGTCTCCGAGACGTTCGACCCGCAGAAGCGCCCACCGACCATCAGCTTCTCCCGCGATGGCGCGGGGAAAAACCGCACGTGATTAAAAACCGGTGCGTTCCCCGGCGGCACCACTTCCGCCGCGCGCAGCGGCAGGAGCGAGGAAATGGCGAGAGCGATGAGGGGGAGACGAAGCGAAAACACGCGCTGATCTTTCCGCCAATCCCGCGCCCGCGCCAGTCTGGAATCACCCGTGCGATCCGGCGAATTTTACGCCCAAAGCCGCAGACGGTTCGCCGCCCGCCATTTCCTCAGTCCGCCTTCTTCAGCGCCTTGATGAACGCCTCGGGCCCACCTTCCACATAACCGAGTTCACCCCTCTTGGTGCCGCTCGCGCTGGTGATGACGATGGTCGGATAACCGCGGATCTGGAATTTTTTCGCCAGCGCGTCGTTCTGCTTCTTCGTCGCTTCCGGCAGTGGGGTCCCGCGCGGGAAATCCACTTCCACGAGCACGAGATGTTTGGCGGCGTAATCCTTCCACGCCTGCTGGCTGAAGACTTCCTTATCGAGCTTGATGCACCAACCGCACCAGTCCGAGCCGGTGAAATCCAGGAGGATCTTTTTGTTCTCCGCCTTGGCCTGCACCTTGGCTTTTTCGTAATCGTCGAGCCAGCCCTCCTTGGCCGCGGAAGCCATCGAAGTGAGAGCTAGGAATGTGAGCAGGGAGAGGAACGTTTTCATGGTGCCGCGATGCTGCCACGAACCGAACCCGGCGCGGAAGCCGATTCTCTGACCCGTGATCTCCCCAACCGTTTCCGGGCAGCGGCGCGGGCCTACTTCAGCTTCAGGCCGTGGCGTTGCCAGAATGCCTGCATCGATCCGAGCGAACCGTTAAAGACATTCCGCTCCAGCGGACGATCCATGTTGCCAAAGTAGAGCGGGAACCGAGATCCGCCATGGTTGTAGACCTTCGGCCGCGAGCGACCGCGCTCCCAATCCACCCCGCCGTATTGCCAGATCGTCCAGTCGGACCAGACCCCGTACTGCTGCAACAGCGCGCGCGGGTTCTCGGCCCCGTTGTTGTGGGAGTAAAGCGCGAGCCAGTAGGGCATGCGGCGGACTCTCGCTTTCGTGGCGGCATCCGCGTGGCGGAGGAGGCTCTTCAGGTGCGCGCTGTTCTCCAGATACGCCACGGGCACCACTCCCGTGCGATTTTCCACGCGGTCCATGAAGCGCAGGATGTCGGACATCCGCGAATGCGCATCGAAATCCGCGCAGAGCAGCAGCGCCGGCGCATTCCACGAGCGCCCGCGCGCCAGCGACTGCGCGCGCGCCACGAATTGATCCGCCTGCTTCACCGGATCGACATGGCATTGCAGCCGGTAATAAACCCCCGGCAGCATTCCCACGCGATCGGCCGACGCGAGGAAACTGGCGCACTTCTCGTCGAGATTTCCGCCCTTGCCGGCGCGCGCGATCAGCGCGCTCGCGCCATTGGCTCGCAGCGCCGACACATCGTTGGCCGAGTAGCCGACCCCCGCCCGTTGCCTCTCCTTCGGATCGTAAGCGGACACATTGATGATCGTCGGCAGAGCCGCGCGACTGCCGGGCGCACCGAGACCGAGGCAGAAAACAAAAAGAAAAATGGCGGGGAGAAGGGTGAGACGATTCATGGCGTGGAGTGCGAAAGTAAAAACCACCCGCGGCCTCCGCGGCAACGGGTGAATTCAATTTCATGTCGGCAGCAACGCGGACCTTCTTTGTCAGGCCACCTGGCCTCGAGGTCGAAACGTTGCGCAGGAGAGTTTGACGCCGCGCATGCACCATGGATTGATCGTCCTTATGAAGAATCCCCTCCTCCCTTTTCTGGCGCTCGCGCTCGCGCTCGTCCCCATTTCCTCGCCGGCCAAAACGCCGGATGGCAAGCTGAAGCTCGTGCTCGTCGCGGGCAAACCTTCGCATCCACCGCGCATGCATGAGTTCAACGCGGGCGTGCAACTGCTCGCCAAGGCGCTCGCGCAGGGCGCGCCGCAGCTCCAGGTGGAGGTCGTGCTGAATGGCTGGCCGATGGACGAGAGCGTGTTCGCCGGCGCGGACGGCGTGGTCTTCTACATGGACGGCGGGCCGAAACACGAAGCGGTGCAGCAGGACGGCGTGCGGCTCGCGAAGATCGACGAATGGGTGAAACGCGGCGTCGGCATCGGCTGCATGCACTACGGCGTGGAAGTGGTGGCGGCGCAGGCGGGCGATCAATTCAAGCGCTGGATCGGCGGGCACTACGAAAACATGTATTCGTGCAACCCCATGTGGGAGCCGAACTTCACGCAGTTCCCGGAGCATCCGATCACGCGCGGCGTGCAGCCTTTCCAGATCAAGGACGAGTGGTATTTCAATATGCGCTTTGCCGATGGCTTCGAAGGCGACAAGGCGAACCTCGCGGGCGCGACGAAATTCTGGCCGATCCTCGTGGCCAAGCCGAGCGATGAGGTGCGCAAGGGGCCCTACGTTTATCCGAAAGGTCCGTACGAACATATCGTGGCGGCGAGCGGTCGCGCCGAGGCGATGATGTGGGCGGTGGAGCGGGCGGAAGGCGGTCGTGGATTTGGTTTCACCGGCGGGCATTTCCACGACAACTGGGCGAACGATCAGTTCCGCAAAACGGTGCTCAACGCGCTCGTCTGGGTAGTCAAAGGCGAGGTTCCGGCGAGCGGCGTGGAATCGAAGATCAGCGCGGCGGATTTGGACGCGAATCTCGATCCGAAACCGGCCAAAAAGTAGCCCTCTAAGAAACGCTGCGGACCGGCCTTGTCTCCGGGCACGCTCCCGCCATCTCCATCTCCGTCACCTAGCAACCATCCCCGCTTCCACCCCATGAAAACCGCACCACGCATTCTCGCCGCCGTCCTCGTCACACTCGGCTTCGCCCTGCCCGCCTCGGCCAAGACGCCCGAGGGCAAACCATTCGCCCTGCTCATTGCCGGGCGCCCTTCGCACGGTCCCGGCGAACACGAGCACAATGCCGGCGTGCAATTGCTGGCCAAGAGCCTCGCCCAAGGCGCGCCGCAGGTGCTCACGCAAGTCACGCTCGGCGGCGAATGGCCGAGTGCGGAAGCGCTGGCGCAGGCGGACACGATCGTCATTTACTCCGACGGCGGCGCCGGGCACGTGGCGCTGCAAGGTGAACGCCTTGCCGACCTCGCGAGGGAGACGAAGCGCGGCGCGGGCTTGATCTGCCTGCACTACGCGGTCGAACCCGCGTATGAAAAAGTCGGCTGGCCCGAGCCGCAAACTGGCCCCGACGGCAAGCAACTGAAGCAGGCGATCCCGACGGAGCGCGGATCGAAAGGCAAGGGCTCGCAGGAATTCCTCGAGTGGCTCGGCGGCTACTTCGAGCAGTACTGGTCGGTGAATCCGCACTGGACGGCCAACTTCAAGGTTCTGCCGAAGCACCCGATCTCGAACGGCGTAAATCCCTTCAGCACGAACGACGAATGGTATTACCACATGCGCTTCAAGCGTGGGATGCAGGGCGTCACACCGATCCTCACTGATCTGCCGCCGCCCGAGACGATGAATCGCGGCGAAGGCCCGCACGCCGGCAATCCCGATGTGAAGCGCGAAGTGCTCGAAGAAAAGAAACCGCAGCACGTGGCGTGGGCCGTCGAGCGGCCGGATGGCGGCCGCGGCTTCGGGTTTACCGGCGGACATTACCACAAGGGCTGGGCGAACGACGAGCAGCGCAAACTGGTCCTCAATGCGATCCTCTGGACGGCAAAGGTCGAGGTGCCAGCGAAGGGCGTGGAGTCAAAACTGACGGCGGCGGATCTGGAGGCAAATCTCGATCCCAAGGCACCGCGCAAACCGAAAGCCGCCGCGGCACCAACCTCGCCGACGAAGCCCGCCAGCGCCGGAGATGCCTCGACCAAGCCGGTCACGACGACCGAGAAAGTCACGCGCGGGCCGGTCGCGGTGAAAGCTGACCTCAAGGGCGCGAAAGAATTGCACCTCGTCATCACGGATGCCGGCGACGGATTTCAAGGAGACTGGGCGGACTGGATCGCGCCGACGCTGATCAAGGCGGACGGCTCGAAGATCCCCCTCACCTCGCTCGAGTGGAAGGACGCGCGTCAGGGATTCGGCAAGACGCTGAAGAATCGCAACACGTCGAATCAGGCGCTCAAGGTGAAGGACGAGAAGATCACCGACGGCATCGGCACCCACGCCCCCTCGCTCATTTCCTACGACCTGCCGGAAGGGGTCGTCGGCTTCGAAGCGCAGGCGGCGATCGACGACGGTGGCTTCAACCAAAACATCGGCGCGAGCGTCGCTTTCAAAGTCTACACGACCAAGCCGGAGGACGCGGTCTTGCAGGTGGCGCCAGCCGATGAGAGCAAAGGCCCCGGCGTCTCGATCGGCTTCGCCGCGGCGCAGGCCGGGATGGAAAAATACCAAGCCGCCGCAGGTCTTGGCGTTTCGCTCTGGGCGGCCGAACCGATGGTGCAGAACCCGACGAACATCGACATCGATCCCCAGGGCCGCGTGTGGGTGGCCGAGGCCGTGAACTATCGCTCGTCATTCAAGCAATGGGGCCAACTCCGCGAAGACGGCGACCGCATCAGCATTCTCAGCGACACGAACGGCGACGGTGTGGCCGATCAGGAAAAGACTTTCTGGCAGAGCAAGGAATTGCAGGCCCCGCTCGGCATCCTCGTGCTGCCGCAGGAGAAAGGCACCCAGGTCATCGTCAGCGCCGCGCCGAATGTGTGGCTGCTCACCGATTCCGACGGCGACGACAAGGCGGACAAGGCCGAGATCATTTTCAAGGTGAAGGGTAGCTGGGATCACGATCACCAGATCCACGCCTTCGTTTTCGGCACGGATGGGAAGTTCTATTTCAACTTCGGCAACGAGAGCAAAGAGCTGCAGGACGGCTCGGGCAAAGTGATCACCGATGTGGCCGGCAACCGCGTGACGACCGAGGGCAAGCCCTACCGCCAGGGCCTCGTCTTCCGCTGCGATCTCGTGGACGGCCAGCCGAAGAACATCGAGACGCTCGGCTCGAACTTCCGCAACAACTACGAGGTCACGGTCGATTCGTTTGGCACGATGTGGCAGAGCGACAACGACGACGACGGCAACAAAGGCGTGCGCATCAACTACGTCATGGAGTTTGGCAACTACGGCTACACCGACGAACTGACCGGCGCGGGCTGGCGCACGAAACGCACGAACATCGAGACCGAGATCCCGCTCCAGCACTGGTATCAAAACGATCCCGGCGTCGTCCCGAATCTGCTCCAGACGGGCAGCGGCTCACCGACGGGCATCCTGATCAATGAAGGCGCGGCGCTGGGCGCGGCCTTTGAAAATCAGCTCATCCACTGCGACGCCGGCCCGCGCACCGTGCGCGCCTATCCGGTGCAAAACAGCGGCGCCGGTTACAAGGCCACGATGGTGGACGTGCTGACCAGCGAAGATCCGTGGTATCGCCCGGCGGACGTAGCCATCGCGCCCGATGGTTCGCTCTTCGTCGCCGATTGGTACGACTCCGGCGTCGGCGGACACAACATGGCCGATCACGACAAGGGCCAGATCCGCGGGCGCATCTATCGCGTCGCCGCGAAGGACGCAAAGGGCAGCGCGCCCAAACCCGACTTCTCCAACGCGAAAGGCGCCATCACCGCGCTGCAATCGCCAAACCGCGCCACCCAGTATCGCGCGTGGCAGGTTCTGAGCGCGATGGGCCAGAAAGCGGAGTCCGCTCTGCTCGCCGCCTGGAACGCGGAACAAACGAAGAACCCGCGCCTCGCCGCGCGGGTGCTCAGCCTCCTCGCCCATCATCCCAAGGACGGGCTCAAACATCTGCGCCTCGGACTGCAATCGGAGAACGCCGATCTGCGCATCACCGCGATCCGGCTTTGCACGAACCTCGCCCGCACCGCCGCACTCGATACGACTCCGCTCGAGGAAGACCGCGCGCTCATGGCCAAGCTCATGCGCGACCCGAATCCGCAGGTCCGCCGCCAGATCGCGCTCTCCCTGCACGGCACCAAGAAGATCTCCCAACTCTGGGCCACGCTCGCGCAGCAGCACGACGGCCAGGATCGCTGGTATCTCGAAGCGCTCGGGATCGGCGCTGCGGGCAATGAGGACGAATGCTTCGACGCGTGGCTCGCCGCGGTCGGTGACAAATGGAACACGCCCGGCGGGCGCGACATCCTCTGGCGCCTGCGCTCCGCGAAGACGGCAACTTACCTCGCGAAGATCCTCACCGACAAAAACGTCACCGAGGCCGAGAAGCCGCGCTTCCTGCGCTCCCTCGACTTCGTGCCCGAGGCTCCGGAGAAAACCCAGGTGCTCATCGAACTCGCCAGCCTCGGCAACGGCAGCGACAACATCGCCGCCGAAGCACTCACGCGCCTCAAGAACGCCGATGCCACCACCGGCGGGGTGAAGGCCGCGCTCGACAAACAAATCGCCGCGAGCAAAGGCACGCCACGCCTCATCGAGATCGTCCGCGATTTCCGGCTCAAAGGCCGAGGGAACGAACTGCTCGAAGCCGCGCTCGCCAATCTGCAAGACCCGCTGGCCAGCGAAGCGCTCAAGCTCGTCCTCGCCGAGTCCGATGCCGCCCAGGTCCTCGATGCGGCGCTCAGCGGCCCGCAGAGCGACAAGGTCGTGACCCTGCTCGGCACCTCCAGCGAAGCGCGCATCATCAATCGCCTGACGCACCTCGCCACGCGCCCGAACGCTTCGCTTCCAAGTCGCACCGCCGCGATCCAGGCGCTCGCCCGCAGCCAGACCGGCGCGCAAGCCATCGTGCAACTCGCGAAGAACAATGAACTGCCCGCGGACTTGAAGAGCACAGCGACCGCCGCGCTGAATCTCGTGCAATACCCCACGCTCAAGGCCGACCTCGCCACGCTCTTCCCCGCCCCGTCCGCGCTCGGCGGCCAACCGCTTGCGCCCATCGCCGAACTCGTGAAAATAAAGGGCGACCTCGCGCGTGGCAAAACCATCGCCGAGCGCGCGGAGAGTTCCTGCGTGATCTGCCACCGGGTCGGCGACAAAGGCGTGGACTTCGGTCCCGCACTTTCCGAGATCGGCTCGAAGCTGCCCAAGGAGGCGTTGTTCGATTCCATCATCAACCCGAACGCCGGCGTTTCGATGGGCTTCGAGACGGCCCAAATCCAGACCAAGGACGGCACCGTCGCGATCGGTATCGTGCGCAGCGAAACGAACGACGAAGTGGTGCTCGCCCTGCCTGGGGGTGCGACGAACAAGTTCAGCAAACGCGAGATCGCCAAGCGGGAGAAACTGCCGACATCACTGATGCCGAGCGGGCTGAATCAGGCGCTCTCGCAGCAGGACCTCGTCGATCTCGTCGAGTATCTCGTCTCGCTGAAGAAACCCTGAGTTTATTCGATGAAGCACCACGCGTTCGCGCTCTTCCTCGCTGCCGCCCTCTCGGGCTGCGCGACATTCGATGAATCCGAACTCACGCTCATCCAACGCAGCGGGGTCTCGCCGCGCATCGTCTCCAAGATGGAAGCGGGCCGCGTGCTTACCCCAGAGGATGTGATCGAACTCACCCGCCAGCGCGTGCCGAACAGCTACATCCTTCGCCAGATCGAGGATGCGGGTGTGGACTACGTGCTCAGCCCCGAGGACTATCAGCGGCTGCAAAAAGCCCGCGTCGCTCCCGAGGTGCTCGATGCCTTGCTCGCGGCGTCCGACGACTTCGCCGCGCGCTACACGACGCCGGTTTATCGATCGAACGAGGTCGATCCCTACTACGAAGACCCCTACGGTCCACGCCCCGACCCTTACGTGAGTGGATCATACCAACTTCAGGAAACAATCAGACGCTCCCGCAGCCCGGAGGGCTGAAAGGAAATTAGCCCCGGGTGCAACCCGGGGATATTGAGAGAAACCGGAGGCACCCCGGAGGCGGTGCGGGAAGGTGCATGGCTGGCTGCT
>JBBQYR010000060.1:0-26209 GCA_038208565.1 Chthoniobacterales bacterium | reverse complement strand
CGGCTTCCGCGTCGTCCTCGCCCCGGCGCCGTAGTCGCACCGGGCACGGGCGCAACGCGCCCCCGCCAAAAGCTGTCATCCTTCGGCTGCGCTCAGGATGACATCGGGTGAGGCGGCACTGCTTTCCGCCCGCCGCGCACGCGCCTTGCCCCCGCGGGGAATCCGGGCTAAACATGCGCCCTTTTTCTATGAGCACACCACGAGTCACCATCTACGACACCACCCTCCGCGACGGCACGCAAGGGACGGGGATTTCGTTTTCGGTGCTCGATAAGATCCGCGTGGCCGAGAAGCTCGACGACTTCGGAGTGCATTACATCGAGGGCGGTTTCCCGGGCTCGAATCCCAAGGACGCGGAGTTTTTCAAGGAAGCGAAACGCCGGACGTGGAAGCACGCGAAGGTGGCGGCTTTCGGCGCGACGCGGCGCGGCAATCTGAAGGTGGAGGACGATCCGCAAGTGCGCATCCTGCTCGAGGCGGAGACGCCGGCGGTGACGATCGTGGGCAAGACCTGGCCGCTGCAGGTGGTGGAAGTGCTGGGCGTGACCCGCGAGGAAAATCTCGCGATGATCGCGGACACGGTCGCCTATTTGAAGAGGCACGGGCGCGAGGTGCTCTATGACGCGGAGCATTTCTTCGACAGCTATGCCGATGACCCGGAGTATTCGCTGGCGACGCTGCGAGCGGCGCACGGCGCGGGGGCGGATCTCGTGGTGCTCTGCGATACGAATGGCGGTTCGCTGCCGGAGTTTGTGGCCAAGGCGACGCGCGATGTGCTGGCGACGCTCGGAGCCGGGACGGTGGGCATCCACACGCACAACGACAGCGGTCTCGGCGTGGCCAATGCGCTGGCCTCGGTGCAGGCCGGTGCGGTGCAGGTGCAGGGGACGATCAATGGCTATGGCGAGCGCGTGGGGAATTGCGACCTGATCACGATGATGGCGATCCTTCAGCTCAAGGTGAATACACCGGTGGCGCGCGATCTCACGCGGCTGCGGGAGCTTTCGCTCTTTGTCGATGAGCTGGCGAATGTGCCGCACAACATCCGCGCGCCCTACGTCGGAACCGCGGCTTTCACCCACAAGGGCGGGCAGCATGTGCATGCGGTGCAAAAGCTGGCGAGCAGCTACGAGCACGTCGATCCGTCGCTCATCGGCAACGAGCGGAACATCTCCATCTCGGATATGTCCGGGCAGGCCAACGTGATCGTGAAGACGGAGAAGCTCGGGTTCAAATTTGCCAAGGGCGCGCCGGAAGTGGCGAAGATCCTCGCCGAGGTGAAGCGCCTGGAGAGCGAAGGTTATGAGTTCGAGGCGGCCGAAGGGTCGTTCGAGGTGCTGGTGCGCCGTCAGCTCGGGCTGGCCCGGCCGCTGTTTGAATTGCAGGAGTATCACTGCTCCTTCCGCCGCTCGGGCGAAGGGCAGTGGAACAAGTGCGAGGCGACGGTGAAGCTGAAGGTGAATGGCGCCGCGGAATACACGGTGGCCGAGGGCGACGGCCCGGTGAACGCGCTGGACGCCGCGCTGCGCAAGGCGCTGCGGCCTTTCTATCCGGCGATCGATACGATCCAGCTCGACGATTACAAGGTGCGGATCATCAACGGCCAGCTCGGCACGGCCGCGCGGACTCGCGTGCTCATCGATTCAAACGACGGCGTGACGAGCTGGGGCACGGTGGGCGTGAGCGACAACATCATCGAAGCGAGCTGGCTGGCGCTGGTGGATGGGTTCGAGTTCAAGCTCGGGCGTTGAGGCGGGGAGGCTTTTTTAACCGCAGAGAGCGCAGAGGAATCTGAGAGAGCCGCAGCGGGAAAATGGGGGCGTGCCTCAGTTTGAAAAAAGACATGTCATCCTTCGACTGCGCTGCGCCTACCTTACCACCTCCGCTCCGCTCAGGATGACACGTCTTTTTTCCGTCACGGGGAACTACCAGCCTCTTCTGCGCGCCGCTCCATCTCTCTGCGGTAGAATGAACCCCAGGCGAGGTCTCGCTCGCCCTTGGCGTCTGACCCGGACGCCTTACATCGACATGCTCTAGTAGCCGTTCCCGCGCATGTCGGGGAAACGGTCCACGCGGAAGCCGCTGCCGGCGCGCCGGATCGGCGAGCCGGGGGTGGTGATCGGAGGAGCGGCGTTGGTGGGGAGGGGAGGTTCGACCGGGTCGATGTCCACGGGGGGAGCAGGCGTTGGCGGCTTCACGGTGCTGCGGAAAGTGGCTGCGGCGGCGGTGGTTTTGGCCGGGGCGGTCGCCGGTTCCTTGGCTACCGGAGCGGGCTTGGCGGTTTCCTTCTTGGTGGAGGCGGTCTTGGGCGCTGGGGTGCTGGATGCTTTGGCGGTGGACTTCGGCGGCGTCTCTTTGGCCGCGGTTTTCGGCGCCGGGGTGCTCTCTGCTTTCACGGTCGGTTTGGGGGTCGCGGATTTGCTGGCCGTGGCCGCCGTAGGTTTGGGCGTCGCGCTCGCGGTGAACTTGGTTTTCCCCGTGCCAGACTTGGCGGTGGTCTTGGAGGGAGCCGGCGTGGTCGGTTCGTCGTCCTCGGTCTTCTTTGGCACCGGGGTGGCCGTGGCGGCGACGGCTTTGGGCTTCGGCGTGCTCTTTTCCACGGGCGCAGGAGTCGGCGTGGGTTTGGTGATGGCGACCTTCTTCTCCGGCGCAGGCGTCGCCGGGGCCGGCTTGGGTGTCGGCGGCGGCTCGATCGAGGTTTTCACCACGGGTCCGGGTTCCTGCTCGGGCACCCGATTCGGCGTCGAACGGGCCGGGGCAAGCACGGGCTCGGAGGTGATCGCCGGATTGCGTGGAGCAGTGCCCGGGGCATAGACGGGCGTATGGACCTGCGGGCCAGCGGCGTAGCTCGGCGGGGCTGTTGCTGGGAAGGTATTGACCGGGGTGCGGGCGACGCGATTGCCGCGGTCGCAGATCCGGTGCGCGGCGATGAAGCTGCTCGGGCTGTAGTAATTGCTGAAGTCGCGCGGGAAGCTGCTGCGATACATGCCGATCTGCAGGTTCTTGCGGATCTCGAGGTGGAGATGCGCGTCGTACATGCCGCTATTGCTGCCGAGTCGCCCGATCTGTTGGCCGCGCTTCACATGTTCGCCCTCCTGGACACTGAAGCTGAGCAGGTGGCCGTAGAGGGAATCGGCGTATTTGAGGGTGAGGCCCTCGTAATAGGCGTGCCGGATGATGACGACGTTGCCCCAGCCGACATGGTAGTTTTTGGCGAAGACGACGAGGCCGTTGGCGATGGCGTAAATGGGGTCGCCGAGGTCGGTGTCGCCGCCCCGGATGCCGTTCCAGTCTTCGCCGAGGTGGCCATTGGGCCGGTACCCGCGGGCGACGTAATACCCTTCACCGGTGCCATTTGGCCCGACCGGACACTGAAAGCCATCAGCGGTGCGAATCGCGCCGGTTTCCTGAGCGCAAAGCAGGGCCGTGGTGGCGGCGAGTGCTAGTGTGCAAAGGAGAAATGATCGCATGCGGGGCGGAAAGACTAGCCGGACTCTGCCGTGTGGCAACGCCGGATGCGCGGCCCTAGTGGGGAATGGCTTCGCGAACGAGAAGCAGGACGACGATGCCCAGGACGATCCGATAGATGCCGAAGCCGACAAAGGTGTGGCTTTGCACGTAGCGGAGCAGCCAGCGGACGGCGAAGACCGAGCAAATCGAGGCGACGACGGTGGCGATGATCAGCGGCCCCCAAAGGATGACGACGTCCTCCTTGAGCGCATCGAGCATGGTCTTGGCGCCGGCCGCGCAGAGCGTGGGGACGCCGAGCAGGAAGGAAAACTCCGTAGCCGGCCGCCGGCCGAGCCCGAGGGCGAGGGCGAAAATGATCGTGGAACCCGAGCGCGACGACCCGGGGAAGGCGATGGCGACGAGTTGGGCCAGGCCAAAGGCCACCGCGAGCACCCAGGTGATTTCGTTTGAGCCCTCCCGCCCGCGCATCACACGCTCGACGACGAGGAAAAGCACGCCGCCGATGAGGAGCGCGAGGGCCACGGGCACGGCGGTCTCCGGTAGTTCCAGTCCGGCCTTCTTCATCGTCAGCCCGCCGACAGCGGTAATGAGAAAGGCGACGAACATCTTGAGGAAGTAGTCGCGCGTGGCCGGTTCGCGCCAACGCTTCAGCGTGGCGAGGCGATCGGCGAAAAGCGGGAGCGCGGCGAGCATGGCGCCACACTGGATTACGGCGTTAAAGACTTCCGTGCCGAAGAAGGTCTTGTGCAAAGGCTGACCGTTGAGGGTCAGAAATTGCTCGGCGAGCAACAGGTGACCAGTCGAGGAAACCGGGATGAACTCGGTAATACCCTCGATGATCCCGAGAATGATGGCGGCGAGCCAGTCGGTCATGATGACGGATCAAAAGGCGCCGACCGCACGACCAGCGGGCAGGAGAGGCGCCGGAGAAACCTGAAAAGGCCTTAGATCGCGGCGTCGCCGCGCTCTTCGGTACGAATGCGGATGGCGTCCTCGATCGGGAGGATGAAGACCTTGCCGTCGCCGATCTTGCCAGTCTTGGCCGCGCCGACGATGGCTTCGACAGCCTTGCCCACGCGTTCGTCCGCGAGCACGATCTCAAATTTCACCTTGGGCAGGAAATCCACGGTGTATTCGCTGCCGCGATAAATCTCCGTGTGCCCCTTTTGGCGACCGAAGCCCTTCACCTCACTGACGGTCATGCCTTCGATCCCGATTTCGGACAGCGCCTCTTTCACGTCCTCCATCTTAAAAGGTTTGATAATGGCTTCGATTTTTTTCATGCGGCGACAGTGCTACCGGCTGTGACTAGTGGTGGCAAGCCTCTGCTGTTGAAAAATGCGCATATTCCGGGAAGTCGCTTGCGGTGGCCGCGTCCGGGGCACAAATAGGGTGCATGCCGCATTTGGGTTCTTGGATCAGGGAAAGCGACACGGAAAATTTCACTCGGTTCTTAGCTCCGCATCCAGAGATCGCGCTGAGCAACGCCCGACTTGGCCCCGTGGACCTCGGGTCGCTCGATGGCCTGCTCGTGACCGGCGGGCCGGACATCTCGGCCGAGTTTCACGTCGAGCCGCCGAGCGACGTGACGCTGATCCATGACGCCGAGCCGGAGCGTGACGCGTGGGAATTCGCCGCAGTGCGCGCAGCCTACGAGCGCGGGCTGCCGATCTTTGCGATCTGCAAAGGCCTGCAGGTAATCAATGTCGCGTTCGGCGGCACGCTGCATCTCGACATCCGCGGTCACGACGCGCCGGAGATGAAGCTGCAAAACGTGCAGCCGCTGCGCTTCGATCAAAGTGCGCGGCATCGCTTTGAGATGGTGAATAGCTCCCATCATCAGGCGCTCGACCGGGTGGCGGACCCGCTGGCAGTCGAGGCCTGGCATGCGGGCGACGGCACCATCGAGCAGGTGCGGCTCCGGGATTATCCGTGGGGCGTGGGCGTCCAATATCACCCGGAGCGCGATTGGATTTACGCGCGCCTCTTCGAGGATTTCTTCGCGCAACTTCACACGAATCGCTGAACCCAATTCCGATGTCCCAACCTTCGCCCGAACTAACCATCCGCTGCGGATTGGATTTCGCCTACGACGCGCTCGCCTACACGCCGATGATTCTGGTCGTGCAGCCGCAGAACAATTACTGGCAAAGGATCGAGCGGGAACAGCTCAGCTTTTATCCGAACGTGCCGGTGCAGGTTTATCACGATGTTCACGGCAATATCGTCCGCCGCCTGATCCTGCCGCCTGGCCGGACAGCAGTGCGGCACGATGCGCTGATCGCGGTGCCCTCGGTGCCGGAAAACCACGCGATGATGGATGACCAGCCGGTGCCGGTGGGGGAGCTCTCGCCGGAGTTGCTGCGTTACATGATGCCGAGCCGGTATTGCGATTCGGATCGGCTGATGAATTTCGCCAACCAGCAATTCGGCCACATCCAGCACGGGCTCCCGCGGGTGCAGGCGATTTGCGACTGGCTGCATTCCCACATCGAATACCGCTGGGGTGCGGGCAGCCCGTACACCTCGGCGAGTGAAATCATCGCGCAAGGCTACGGCGTGTGTCGCGACTTCGCACACTGCGCGGTGGCGCTGAGCCGGTGCTTTAATATCCCGGCGCGCTACGTGACCGGGCACGTGCCCGATGTGGCGTTTCAGGACCCGGGTTCACCGATGGATTTCCACGCCTACATGGAAGTCTACATCGGGCATCGCTGGCACAACTTCGACGCGCGCTTCAACGTGCCGCGGATCGGCCGGGTGAAAATCGCGGGCGGGCTCGATGCCGTGGACGGTGCGTTTTCCACGCTCTACGGCCCGGCAGCGCTCGCGCTCTTCCAAGTGTGGGCCTACCAGGTGGACCCGATGGAGGTGCAACTCGGCGATCCGATCGATCTCTCGAAGCGCCTCGACGGCACGCCGCTCCTGCGTTTCCCGCCGCGGCTGTGGCGCGGGCACAACGCGGCTTAACTGGGGCTCAGGCTGTGGTCGGGACCGCGAGCTGGAGGCGCGGGTCTTCAGTGAGCAGTTCGGCGAGCGTGGACCAGCCGTTTTCGTCGAGTGCCTGGAAAGCGTGGAGGTAGACGACCACGATCGCCGGGTCGTGCTTCGTGAAAAGCGGGTCGATGGCCTTGATCAGGTCAGCTTTGGCGGGCGCGTCGGGCAGCGTTTCGATCGTGCCGTTTTCGTCGTGCTTGATGCCGAGGCCGTCGAGGAAATCGCAGAGCAGGCTGGCGTGGGCGCCGACGAGCCAGATTTGCAGCAGGTGCGCGGCGACGGATTCGTTCTGCTTGCGGCCGAGATTGTCCTTCAACCAGACGTGCCGGTCAGCGCGCGGCTTCCGCTCGAGGAAGATCGGGCGCAGCTTCCGCTGCTTGGCGAGGGTGTCGATGGTGGCTTTGTAGAGCGGCTTCTCGCGCTCGATGAGGAAGGAGAAAAGCTGGTCCGCAACGGCGGGAGAAAGTGCGGCGAAAATTTCGTAGGGCTTCGGCATAAATTTGGGGCCGCTGAGACTAGGGGAGCGCTCCCGCGAGGCAAGCGGCAAGATGGCAACTTAGCGCGACGGCTCGATTTTCTGCCGAGTCGTGAGATCGAGCACCTCGCCGGACTTGAGCGCAAACCAGCGGCGTCCATCGGCGTCGGGCGCGCGGCGCTGGTCGTGAAAGATCGCGCGCCCGGCTCCCATGACTTCACAGCGCTGGCGCTGGACGATGATCGCCGTGGATTCATCCAGCCCGATGCCGAGCACTTCGGGATGCGCGTCGACCACCGGCGCGAGATCGTCTTCGCGTTTGCGGGTATTCACATGCTGATCGATCGCGCTCGCCTTTAGAAATCCGAGGCCTTCCTCGCGGCCCTTGGCCATCATGATCAGGTTTCCCTCCGGCGCGCCGCGAACCATGTAGGAGCCTTGGATCGTGGCGCCCGCCGAACTGCCGCCGATCACCCCTCCGCGAGCGAGCACGGCGTGCAGCTCCTTCTCCGTCCGCGTGTGCAGATAGGAATCCGCGAGCCTCCACTGGCGTCCGCCATCGAACCACACCGCGCGGGCGCGGAGCAGGGGAGCGACGAATTCCGCGGAATCCGCCGTGGCGCGATCCCGGGTGTGGAGGACGGTGACATCGCGCGCCCCGAGGCGGGTCAGGAAGTGGCGCGCGACATACTCGGCGCCCCAGTCTTCGCCGGGCTCGGCGGTCGGGATGACGACGAAGGGCACGTCCTTGCCGCCAGCCAGTTCGAGGAATTTCGCGACGATCTCCGGCGTGGTGCGACCGCCGCCGATGATGACGAGGGCGCCGTTCTCCGGGCCAGTCGTTTGAGCGAAGCTGGTGAGCGAACCGAGCAGTAAAACAGCGAGAATGAGCACTTTCATGGGGAGACTCCTTGGCGAGTGCCCGCTTTGCAGTGACAATGCAAGCCGCATGTCGGAAACGCGCACCCCTATCAAATCGCTCAGCCTCGAAGAAATCGAGGCGCGCCTCCGCGCGGCGGGAGAGCCGGCGTATCGCGGCAAGCAGGTCACCGACTGGATTTACGGCAAGCGTGTGAACGCCTTCGACGGCATGAGCAATCTCCCGGCGGCGCTGCGCAAGACGCTCGGCGAGGAGTTTGTCTTCGACCGACTCGAACCGATCCGCGTCCTCGGCTCCGAAGACACCACGCGAAAGTATCTTTTCCGGCTCGCCGACGGCGCGCTCATCGAGTCCGTGCTCATTCCGGCTTCACCCGCGCTTTATGGAGAAGCGAGCGATCGCCGGACGCTCTGCATTTCGACCCAGGTCGGCTGTGCCTATGGTTGCAAGTTCTGCGCGAGCGGGCTCGATGGCTGGAGCCGGAATCTCGGCGCAGGCGAGATCGTCGATCAAATCCTGCGGGTCGAAGAACACAGCGGCGAGCGGATCAGCAACATCGTCTTTATGGGCATGGGCGAGCCGCTGGCCAATTTCGCCCACCTGATGAAGGCGATCACGATCATCAATGCGCCGTGGGGCATTGGTCTCGGCGCGCGGCACATTACGATTTCCACGAGCGGGCTCGCGCCGCAGATCAAGCAACTCGCCGACCAGCCGCTCCAGCTCCGGCTCGCCATTTCCCTCCACGGCGCGCGGGATGAAGTACGCGACCGGATCATGCCGGTGAACCGCAAATACCCGATCGAGGTTTTGCTCGAAGCCTGCGCCTACTACACACAGCGCAAAAAGCAGTGGCTGACCTTCGAATACATCCTCATCGACGGCGTGAACGACAGCCCGGAAGATGCCTCGGCTCTGGTCCGCGTGGCGCGCAAGGTGAAGGCCAAGGTGAACTGCATCCCTTACAACAAAGTCGAGGGACTCGAATGGGAACGGCCCAGCGAGGCGCGACAGGATGCGTTCATGGCCGTGCTCGAGGCGGCGCGCATTCCGGCGACCATCCGGCGCGAAAAGGGGCACGACATCGCCGCCGCCTGCGGGCAACTCCGGCGGCAAAGCCTGCCGGATTCCGAGAAAATCCCTTTGCAGGGCGCCGCGGCGCAAGATACCTAAGCCGCATATGGCCGACGACGAGCCAGAGAAAATTTGGGACGAATACGATTGGGAGCGTTTCCTCCAACAGCAAGACCGTAAGACGGAGAAGTATATGGAGCTGCTGGAGCGTTTCATCGACGACCCGAACCGCGATCAGATCATCGCCCGCGAAATGGTCTGGAACCATCTGCTGGACAAAGACGGGCGCGAATGGGCGGAGAACGTGGACTCGCTTTTCGATGAAGACCTGGCCGAAGCCGACGAGGCCGAGGAGGAAGGCGACGTCGAGAAGGAGGACGCGGAGGAAGGCTTCGAGGTGCATCCGCTTTATCAGGCGTCCTTTGCGCTCACCGTGTGGATCGATCAGGTCTTCGAGGAGCTGAACGAGCTGCAAAATCACCCGGCGGCGGTCAAACTTTCGACGCATACGGCCATCGCCAGCGCCAAGCTTGCCGCGGCCCTGAGCGACGATGATGTGGACGAAATCGGCATGACCATCGCCTACCTGAAGCGATCGCTGAAGGCGACGATGGTCGGGATCGATGCCGCGATCCAACTCCGCAAGGACGACGCGCTCGACGCCGAACGCTTCGGCACACTCAACCATCGCCTCTTCCAGATCCGCGATGGGATCATCCAACTCATGGGAGAATTCCGGATCGAGTGGCGGCGGCGCTACGACCCGGAATAAGGGCTGAGGAATGACGGGCAAAAACTGCGGTATTTTAGGTGAATGAACTGATGGACGTGCCGTCCAAGACCATGCCTACGGAGGCCCCGGATACCGCTACCGGGCCAGACGACTTCGATTTGGTCGCCCGGTCGCAGGCTGGCGACACCGCCGCTTTCAATGAACTCGTCACCCGCTACCGAACCCGCGCTTTTTCCATGATCTACAACATGGTCCGCAACGAACAGGACGCTTGGGATCTCGCCCAGGACGGCTTCGTAAAGGCGTGGAAGAACATCGGTCGCTTCCGCGGACAGTCGTCGTTTTACACGTGGCTCTACCGCATCCTCATGAACGTGACGATCGATTCGCTGCGGCGGAAGCAGATCCAGAGCGGCACGGAGTTCGACGACCAGATCGGCCTGCGAAACATCGCGCCGGGCGCGATGACTGCTCCGAAAGAGGAGTTGCAGCCCGCGGAGAAAATCTCCGACGGCGAGATTCGCACCCGGATCGACGCCGCCATCGCCAAGCTCTCTCCCGAACACCGGGCCGCCATCGTCATGCGCGAGATCGATGGAATGGAATACTCAGAAATCGCCGAGCAGATGGATTGTTCCATCGGCACGGTCATGTCGCGCCTCTTTTACGCCCGCAAGAAGCTCCAAGCCCTGCTCAAAGACGTCTATGAAACCATTTGAAGAACAATTCACCGCGTGGGTGGACGGCAAATTGACCGGTGCCGAACTCGCCGAATTTGAGAAGCAACTCGCCGAGCATCCGGAGGCCGCTGCGGAGAAGGGCGACGCCCAGCGCCTCGGGCAGTTCCTTCGCTCGCATCCGACCACGCCGAAGTTGACCAATCCGGACTTCTTCAATCACCAACTGATGCAGCGCATCGCTGCCGAGACTCCGCGCATTGCGGAAAAAACCGGACACAGCTTTTGGTCACTCCCGCGCCTGCTGTGGGCGGGCGCGTTCAGCATGGTCATCGCCTTCGCTCTATTCCGGACCACGATTCCGACTGTCGCGCCGGTCGTTTCGGATTCGAAATACTTCGCGCAAGTCGTCGAAGCGTGGCCTTCTGATCCGAGCATCTCCGCTACGACGGTCTACAGCGCCGAAAACAACGTGACCGTCGTCTGGCTCGATGGCCTCGACTACATCCCCGCGACTTACGCCCTGAATTGAGCCCCATGCCCCGCCGCATTATTGCCGCCCTTGTTCTTGCCCTAGCTTGCGGGGCTCTGGCTTTTGCGGCGACCGATACGGTGGTGGCAAAGACCACCACGACAACGCCCGCGCCCGCGGCCAACAAGATTTGGAGCGCGCTGGTCGTGGCGACAAATTCCGCAAACCCGAAGCCTGCGCCGCTGGAGTTGAGGGAGTTCGAAAAGCGGATGAATCGCGTGTTTGGCTACAACCAGTTTGAACTGGTGGGCAGCAACACGCAGGAGATCGGCGAGCAGGGGGAAAACTGGCTCGTTCCCAGCAAGAGTTTCTGGCTCGGACTCAAGGCGCGCCGTGCTTTGTCAAAGGAAGCACAGGGCGGCTACCTACTGAGCCTCCAGCTTTTCCAGGACAAGCGTCCGCTCGTTGATTCCGAGGTGAAGCTCGCGCCCGGCAGTCCGCTTTTCATTCGCGGGCCGCAATATGGGAAGGGGCAGTTGATCATCGTCCTGCAGGTTCAGCGGTAGCGGGTCACGTTTGGATTGCGCGCTGGGAGTCGAAGGCCGATAACCGCCCTCTGATGACCATCACCGATCACGAGTTCATCGATCTCCCCACGCCGTCAGGGCCGATGCGCACTTTCGTTTTCCGCCCGACCGCGCCCGGTCAATATCCCGGCATTCTCCTTTTCTCGGAAATCTTCCAGGTTACCGGCCCGATCCGCCGGACGGCCGCTTTTTTTGCGGGGCATGGTTTCATCGTCGCGGTGCCGGAGATCTACCACGAATACGAGCCCGCCGGCACCGCGCTCGCCTACGATAGCGCGGGCGCCGATCGCGGCAATGCGTTGAAAACGACCAAACCGCTCGACGCTTACGACGCCGACGCACGGGCAGTTTTGAAATATCTGACCGAGCATCCGAACAGCACCGGCAAACTCGGCGTGATGGGCATCTGCCTCGGTGGTCATCTCGCCTTCCGTGCGGCGATGAATCCCGAAGTCCTCGCGACGACCTGCTTTTATGCGACCGACATTCACAAGCGCGGCCTCGGCGCCGGCATGAATGACAACACGCTCGACCGCATTCCAGAGATCGGCGGCGAGTTGCTCATGATTTGGGGCCGGCAGGACCCGCATATCCCGCTCGACGGTCGCCTAAAAATCCACGCCGCGCTCGAAACCGCCGGCGCCTTCTTCCAGTGGCACGAGTTCAACGGCGCCCACGCCTTCATCCGCGACGAGGGCCCACGCTACAATCCCGTCCTCGCCCAGCAGAGCTACGCGCTCGCGCTGGAAATGTACCAGCGGCGCCTCAGCGAGGGCGACGTCATCACCCCAAAAACCGCCGCTGGGGCAGGGGAGAGCAAACACTAAAATCCATGAGCACACCCACCGTCAGCCTCCACCCGTACTTCCAAGTCCACCCGGGTAAACTCGACGCCGCCAAAGCGCTCCTGCCGGCTTTCGTGAAAAAAACATCCACCGAGCCGAAGTGCTGCTACTACGAATTCACGATTAACGGCGACATCGTCTTTTGCCGTGAAGCCTACGACGACGCCGAGGGCACGCTCGCGCACTTGGAAAATGTCGGCGCCTTGCTCGGCGAAATGCTGAAGGTCGCCGACCTCATCCGCTTGGAAGTTCACGGCCCCGCGGCTGAACTCGACAAACTGCGGACTCCGCTCGCCAACCTGCAGCCGGCGTGGTTCGCTTTCGAAGCGGGATTGCCGCGCGCGTGATCGTCGGCGAAAGCGGGCTTGCAAAAACATCTGCGGCGGCGCATTCCTTGCTAACGTTTTACGCGATATGTCCGCGCTTGATCAGCTTTCGCATGAAGAAGTCGCCCGCTTTCGCCAAGACGGGTTTCTGACCGTCCCGTGTATTGCCGATCCCGACGAGGTGGAGCAATTGCGCGGGGTCTTCGATCGTTTGTTCCAAACCGCGGCTGGTTGGGAAAAAGGCGCGCAATTCGATCTCGCGGGAACCGACGATGACCAACGTCCCGCTAAACTTCCGCAGATCCTCAATCCCGCGCAGTTTGCCCCGGAATTGGGCGAAGCACGCTTCCGGGCGAAGGCACTATCGGTCGCGCGACAGCTTCTCGGCGCGGAAACCCAGTTGTGGTTCGAGCACGCCATCCTCAAGCCGGCGCACTATGGCGCGGCCACGCCGTGGCATCAGGATGAAGCGCATCGCGACGATCCCGGCACCGATTACGAGCAAGTCAGCATCTGGGTGCCGCTGCAGGAAGCCACGCTCGCCAATGGCTGTATGCGCTACATCGTCGGCAGTCATCTCGGTCCGATCTTGGAGCATCGTTCACCCAACAACGATCCGCGCATTACGGCTCTCGAGTGCATCGGCCCGTTCGATCCGGCATCTGCCACCCCGTGTCCGCTGCCGCCCGGCGGCGCCGCGATTCACCACTGCCGCACGTTGCACGGCGCGGGTGAAAATCACTCCTCCATGCCGCGGCGCGCCTACATCCTCGCCTTCCGTGGGCCTGTGCGTCCGAATCCGGAATTTCGTGGTTACCCTTGGAACCTGACTAAAAAGACCGCGGCACAGGAGCGCAAGGCGGCGTGGGAAAATCGCGGAGGAATGTTGGGCCGTGCTTCGCGCCGGGTCACCGCGACCGTCAATCAAACGATCAAGCGTGTGCGTGGTCGGGTGGGGCGAATGCTTCGCCCGCGCTAAATCAAGAACGGCCCAGCGCGAGAGCCACGGCGCCATCGAAGTTGAGCGAGCGCCCTTCCTCCCGAGCCGCCTCGATCGCCGGCCCGGCAAAGTCGGTCGCCGCCGCGAGGACGGCGCTCAATGCGGGATGTTCGGCCGCTTGCGGCACCAGACCGGTGCGGGTGCGCACCGCTTCACTCGCTCCGAAGAGCCGCGCCGCGTGCTCATACTTTCGCTCGGCCACCGCGAGCACCGCGAAGGCGTCGAGCGGGTAGGAAGCACCCCAGCGATTCCCGAGATCGATCCCCACTTCGAGGCACTCGGCGAGATGTTGGCGGGCGACTTCGAAACGGCCGAGAGCCGTGGCATTCACGCCCACGGCCCACGCGAGGATGATCGCCTGCCAAGTGTCACCGAGCTGGCGGGAAAGGGCGAGGCTCTCCTCGTCGAGCGCGAGCGCCTGCTCGAAATCGTCTTCGGCGGCCGCGAGCACACTTCGGACATGCTGAACATGAGCAGTGACGCGGAGATCGGCGAGCGGTGTGGCGAGCGCCGCCGCCTCGTCGAGCAGCGTGCGCGCGCGGTCGATGTCGCGGCCGTCCAGCGCGTGAAATCCGAGATCGGCCAGGGCATGGGCCGTGCCGCAGGTGTCGCCGAGCTCGCGGAAAATGGCCAGGGCCTCGGTTTGAAAGGTGAGCGTCGCGGGCATGTCATCGGCCACCCAGGCGAGCCGGCCGGCGGCGGCCAGAGCGTGGGCCCTCACGGGCGCCCGCTCGGCGGCGTCCGGATGAGCGAGCAGGGCGGCAAAATGGTCGCGCGCTTCCTTGAAGAGCCCACGCACCTCGATGAAGCGCTGTGCGGCCGTCATCAGGCGCAGGCCCTTCGTGACGTGGCCTGGCACTTCGAGACTCGTCTCGATCGCGAAGCGAAAATTCACATCCTCGATTTCCACCCGGCTCAGCCATTCCTTCTGCTGCGGGCCGCGCAGGATCGGCGCGATTTTTTCGGCGTGGCCCATGAAGTATTCCAGATGGCGCACCCGGAAGAGCTCGGCCTCATTCGCGCCGAGAAGTTTCTCGCTCGCGTAGTCCCAGATGGATTCGAGCATGTAGTAACGCGCACCCCATTCCGGCGATTTTTCGACATAGACGAGCGACTTGTCCACGAGCTGCGTGAGCAGGTCCACGATTTGCCACGGCTCGAGATGTTCGCACGAGCAGACCGCTTCGATCGCCTCCAGCGAGCGCCCGCGGGCGAAGACGGAGAGCCGCCGGAAGAGCACGCGCTCCTGCTCGGTGAGTAGGTCGTGGCTCCAGTCGATGAGTGAGCGGAGCGTCTGCTGGCGTGGCACCGCGGTCCGGCTGCCGGTGGTCAGGAGGTGAAAGCGATCGTCGAGCCGCTCGACGATCTGCTGGAGCGTGAGCACGCGGATGCGCGCGGCGGCGAGTTCGATGGCGAGCGCGATGCCATCGAGCCGCCAGCAGATCTGCGCGATGGTCGCGATGTTGTCGCTCGTCGGCTGAAAGGCCGGCCGGGCGAGCGTGGCGCGGTCGATGAAAAGGCGGACCGCTTCATATTGCGCGAGGCGTTCCACGGCGTCCGGGCTCGTGGTGATCTCGCGCCAATGATCGGGCAGAGAAAGCGGGGGCAGGGGCCAGGCGTTTTCGCCGGCGATGCCGAGCGGCTCGCGGCTGCTCGCGAGGATGCGGAGCTGCGGGCAGGAGCGAAGCAGCGTCTCGGCGAGGCGGGCGCAGGCCGCGACGACGTGCTCGCAGTTGTCGAGGATGAGTAGGAGGCGCTTGTTGCGGAGGAAGCTGGTGAGCGTGGTCGTGAGCGAGCGTTCTGCTTCCTGCCGCAGATCCAGCGCACCCGCGACGGTCTCCGCGACGAGCGCCGCGTCGTCGATCGTCGCGAACTCCACGAACCACACGCCGTCGTGAAACTGCTCGAGCAGATCGGCGCCCACTTGCAGCGAGAGGCGCGTCTTGCCCGTGCCGCCTGTGCCGGTGAGCGTGAGCAGATGCGTGCTGCCGAGCAGCCGCTTCACTTCCGCCACCTCGCGCTCGCGTCCGACGAAACTGGTGAGCTGCACCGGCAGATTGTTCGGTACGCTTTCCAGCGAACGCAGCGCGGGGAACTGCGACGGCAGATCGGGCGTGACGACTTGGAAAAGATGCTCCGGCCGGGCGAGGTCGCGCAGGCGGTGTTCGCCGAGCGCACGCAGCATCACGCCAGTGGGGAGTAGGTCGCGCACGAGTTCCTCAGTCGGCAGCGAGAGGAGTACCTGTCCGCCGTGGGCCGAGGCCAGGATGCGCGCCACGCGGTTGAGCGACTGGCCGAAATAGTCGCCATCGCGCTGCTCCGCTGCGCCGGTGTGCAGCGCCATGCGCACTTTCATTTCCTCGATGCCCTCCCACGCCGCATTGCGCAACAAGCGCTGCGCCTGCACCGCACCCACCAGCGCCTGCTGCGCGGTATCGAAGGCCACGCAGAACGCATCGCCGACCGTCTTGAAAACGTAACCTCCGCTCTGCTCGAAGGCATCGCGCAGCATGTGATCGTGCGCGGCCAGCGCGATGCGCATCGCCTCTGGAGCCAGTTCCCATTTTTTGGAACTGCCTTCGATATCGGAGAAGAGGAACGTGATCGTCCCGGTGGGCAGGTGCGGCATGGCAGGAGTGTTGACCTAGCTTTATGCGACAGGCAACAGCGTTCCAGATGCCGGCAGGGAGATTGATTCGCCGATGACAGCGGCTAGCCTCGTATCCTCCCATGGTCACACGCGCTCTTTTAGTCGGCTCGCTGCTCCTCGTTTTTGGCACCGTCTTACTCCAGGCGGAGACCCCCTCCGAGCTGGCGGAGCGCCGTTTGCGAGAGTCTGCGAAAAGCGAACTGCCCGGCGTCGCGGTGCTCGTGGCTCGCGACGGCCGGATTCTGTTTCAGGGTGGCTACGGATTGGCCGACGTGGAGGGTAAGACTCCGATCACACCGGAGACGAAATTTCGCATCGGCTCGGTCACGAAACAGTTCACCGCCGCGGCCATCTTGCGATTGGCCGAGGAGGGAAAACTGGCGCTCACGGATTCGCTCGCGAAGTATTTTCCCGAGCTGCCCAATGCGCAGACGATCACGTTGCGGCATCTGCTCACGCACACTTCCGGCCTGCACGGTTACACGGAAAAGCCCGGTTTCCACGCCGGCGTAACCAAGCCGATCACCCCTGCGAATCTGATCGCTTCGCTCCGCGCCGACCCGCCCGATTTCCCGCCGGGCACCAATTTTCGCTACAGTAATTCCGGTTACTTCGTGCTCGGTGAAATCGTGGCGAAAGTTTCCGGGCGATCACTCGCAGATTATCTGCGCATCGCGTTCTTTGAACCGCTCGCCATGAAAGACACGGCGATCTTTATGAATGCCGCGCCGCCGTCGGGAGTGGCGCGCGGCTACACGATCGGTGACGGCAAAGCGACGCTGTCGATGGATTGGGACATGTCGTGGGCGGGCGGGGCGGGTGGGTTGTATTCCACGGTCGGCGATCTCCTGCATTGGAATGAAGCGCTGCACGGCGGCCGCGTGCTCAAGCCGGAATCACTGCAGGCGATGACCACACCCCATCCGCTGCCGCCGGGCGCCAACGGTCTCAACTACGCCTTCGGTCTGACTGTCTCGCAGGTGTCGCGACTGCCATTCATCAGCCACAGCGGAGGTCTGCAAGGGTGGTCGAGTGATCTGATGTGGCTGCCCGCGCAGCGGCTCACGATCGTGGCGCTTTCCAACGCCATGCCGACCCTTCCCGGGCTGGAGCCGACCTCGATTACACGCGATTTGGTGAGTCGGTTTTTGGCGGACGAAATCGCCAAGCTCCCGCCACCGATCGAGGACAAAACCGTCGATCCAAAAACCTACCCCGCTTTTGTCGGGCGCTACGATTACCAGGCGGCGATTCTTACGGTGACGGTCGAAAACGACCGGCTCTATACACAACTCACCGGCCAGAAACGGTTCGAGATTTCCCCGCGATCCGCGGACGAATTTTTCTTCAAGATTGCGGATGCTCAGATCGCGTTTATCCGCAACGAAAAGGGGGCGGTGGTCGCGGTCCAGCATACGCAAAATGGGAACACTTTCCGCGCACCGCGTCTGGCAGTAGAGGCCGTCGCGCTCACCGCGGAGCAGCTCGATGCTTTTGTCGGGAGCTATCAGTATGGCTTGGACTCGGTGCTCACCGTGAAACGCGAGGGCACCCAGCTTTTGGCGCAGCTCACGGGCCAGCCGCCGCTTCCGATTTTCGCGACGGCGGAGGACAGTTTCGAGTGGCGAATCGTGGCGGCGCAGGTCCGCTTTGCGAAGGGTGCGGACGGCAAAATTACCAAGGCGACGCACATACAGAACGGCATCACCTTCGACGCTCCGAAGATCAAATAGCGACCCCGGAACGAGATACGGCAATCGCGCGATTGCTTCCGCCGAAACCACCCGCCACAGTCCTCGCCATGTTCTGCAAAACGCTTTTCGTCAATCCGCCCTCGTGGCAGGGCTTCGATGGCGGCGCGGGGTCGCGGTATCAGGCGAAGCGCGAGGTGAAGTCGTTCTGGTTTCCCACCTGGCTCGCGCAACCGGCGGCCTTGATCGATGGCGCGCGGCTCCTCGATGCGCCGCCGCACGATCAATCGCGCGACGACGTGCTGAAGATCGCGCGGGATTACGAACTGGTGATCATCCACACCAGCGCGCCGACCTTGCGCGGCGACGCGGAACTGGCCGAAGCGCTCAAGTCGCAGAATCCCGATGTCCAGATCGGCCTCGTCGGAGCACACGCGGCGGTCCTGCCGGAGGCGACGCTGCGCGCGAGTGAGGCGATTGATTTTGTCGGGCGCAAGGAGTTCGACTTCACGTGCCGCGATGTGGCGCTGGGCAAGGGGCTCGCGGACATCGACGGGCTTTCGTTTCGTCGGGATGGGCAGTTTGTCCACAACGCGGAGCGGGCGACGATTCAGGACTTCGATGCGCTGCCGAGCGTGATGGACGTGTATGCGCGCGACTTGGAAATCGAGCGCTACTTCATCGGCTACCTCAAGCACCCCTACGTCTCGCACTACACCGGTCGCGGCTGCCCGGCGCAATGCACCTTCTGCCTGTGGCCGCAAACCGTCGGCGGTCACAAGTATCGCGCGAAATCTCCTGCTGGGGTGGCGCGCGAGATGGCCCACGCGCAGAAACTTTTCCCGCAGGTGAAGGAGTTCTTTTTCGACGACGACACCTTCACCGCCTACCAGCCACGGGCGCGGGAAATCGCGAAGGAACTCGGCAAGCTCGGCATGACCTGGAGCTGCAATGCGCGGGCGAATGTGAACTACGAGACGCTCAAGACGATGCGCGACAACGGGCTGCGGCTCCTGCTCGTCGGCTACGAAAGCGGCGTGCAGCGGATCCTCGACAACATCAAGAAAGGCATCCGCCTCGAGGAGGCGCGGGAGTTCACCGCGAACTGCAAGAAGCTCGGCATCACCATTCACGGCACCTTCATCCTCGGGCTGCCCGGCGAGACGCCGGAGACGATCCGCGAGACGATCGAGTTTGCGAAGTCGCTCGATGTCTTTTCAATCCAGGTCAGCCTCGCGGCGCCGTATCCGGGCACGGAGTTGTATCGGCAGGCAAAGGAGAATGGCTGGTTCAGCGAGGACCTCGATCTCGTCGATGCGCATGGCCAGCAGACCGCGGCGCTGCAGTATGATGGGTTGTCGAAGGAGGAGATTTTCCGGGCGGTGGAGCGCTTCTACAAAGCCTACTATTTCCGCCCGCGCCCGATCGCGCGAATGCTCGGCGAGATGCTTGGCGACTTCGACGTCATGAAGCGTCGCCTGCGGGAAGGTGCGGAGTTCTTCCGCTTCCTCAGCCTGCGGAGCGAGAACGCCTGACGACCCGCGGCGGCTGTAGCCGCGCTCTCGCTCGGCCAACTCAAGGTGCTGCAGGAGGTCATCACACTGGTGGTTTTTGTGCCGTTCGCGATCCTCTACATGGGCCAGTCGCTGAAGCTCGACTACCTCTGGGCCGGACTGTGCATGTGCGGCGCGGTGTATTTCATGTTCCGCTCTTGAGGCGATCGAGCTTGGGAAGCTGGCGCACGGCCAGGAGGAAAGGGGACGCATCGGGTGTCGCCGGGCTGTAGCGGAGCTGAATGTAGAGCGTGGTGATGCGCCGGATGGGGTCGGCGTGCGCCGCGAATTGGGCCGCGGCGCGTTCGCCGAAATGCTGCGGACCTTCCCATGACTCACGCGGCACGCCTGCCCGCTCGAGCGCGCGGCAGAACTTCGCGTAGGCGTGTTTCACTTCATCGAATCCGGCGCGGCTCGGCCGGCGCACCCACCAGCCGATGACGACGAGGATGATGGCAATCACGATGGCCACCCAGACGACGATCTCGGACCACGCGGCCGCGCCAAGGCCGAGCGTCACGAGAAAATTGCGCTGGGCGTCCTCGTCGAAATTGAGCACGCGCAGATCCCACTGGTAGTTGATGCTGTCCCACAGCAGCCGCACGTCGCGCTGGAATTCGCGCCAGCCGGCGGCGGCCGTGGAGTTGCGCGCCGCGTTGGGATCGGTGTTGGCCGCCTGGGTATCGAGAAAGGACTGGAGGCCCGAGGAAATGCGCTCGGGTGCGATCACGTCGGTCGGGTCGATCCGCTGCCAGCCGCCGTCCTTGTGCCACACTTCGCACCAGGCATGGGCGTCGGCTTGCCGGACGATGACATATTTGCCGAGCGCGTTGAACTCGCCGCCGTGATAGCCGATAACGACGCGCGACGGGACGCCGGCGATGCGCATGAGTGTGGCGAACGTGGCGGCGTAGTGTTCGCAAAAACCCCGGCGGCGCTCGAAGAGAAATTCGTCCAGCCCGCTCGAATCGCCATACGTTCCCGGACTCAGCGTGTAGATGAAACGCTCGCGGCGGAAATAGTAGAGCGCGGCATCCACGAGGTCGCGCGGATTGGGATGATCGCTCTTCCATTGATCGACGATCGCCTGCACGCGCGGCGAGATGTGCGTCGGCTGGCGCAGCGTCTCCACGCGCTGATCGGCGGGCAGCGTGGCTTCGCGATTCTCGGGTCGCGAGACGACTTCGTAGCGGAACTGGCTGGTGATGGCGCGTCGGCTTTGCAGATAGCCGCCGGGCTGATAGCTCGCGCCGCGGACATCGCTCGCGGGCCGATCGAGGGCGAAAAGCCAACGCGCTCCGTGGGGCGCGAGGCTGACCCGCTGGCGTACTCCGGCGCCTGCTAGTTGCCCGAGCCGACGCTCCTGGGCGAGCGGGGGACCTTGCACCCAGGTCAGGCCTTCGCCGCGCCATAGCACTCCGCCGCGCCAGTACATCGCGGCCGTGGACGGGACATTCCCGTCCGGAAAATCCGCGCGAAACGCGACCTCGTCGCTCAGCACGAGCGAGGAAAAGCTTCCCGGAGAAAGGCGGTCGGACATGCCCGCGCTACCCATGAGCGACTGGCTGAACTGAAACCGAAACCCGCCGTAGACGCGCGGGAAGAAGAGAAAGAGCAGGACGACGATGGGCAGCGTCTGGGCGAGGAGCTTGAGCGCGAGGACGGTGGAAATGCGATAGCTGCCGGCGCTCGGCCCGCGATGAAAGCGCACGAGGGTCGCGGTGAGCAGGGCCACCACGCCGGCGACGTATGTCCAGATGAGCAGGTCCTGGGAAAAGAAGAGGCCGCACAGCGCGAGGAAAAAACCGATGAGTGTGAGGACGTGAAAATCACGGTCGCCGTTGGCTTCGAGGATTTTCAAAGCGACGAGGAGCAGGAGGATGCTGAGGCCCGGATCGATGCCGAGCATGGAGCCGTAAGTCAGGACGATGCCCGCCATGCCGACCGCGAAGACGAGGACTTTGACCGCGAGCGAGGGCAGCACGGCTCCGGGCCGATTCATGAACAGGCGGGTGCCGCAGCACACGACGAGCAGGACCGTAATCCAACCGACGACGTGCGAGGCCAGCAGCGCGTGGGCGAGAAGGAGCCCGCCGATCAAGCCAACCAGCGGCGTGGTTTCGATCCGGCTGCTGAGACGAGCCGTGCCGAAAAAATTCATGCGGAGGTTTTCCCGGAAACACCATCGAACGCGGCAAGAGCGCGCAGGCAGGTGTGGTAATGCGCGTCGCCCCGCGAGGCCGCGATGAATTGGCCCGGCAGGCGCAACTCGTATGAAGCCGTGCCGCGCTCCGCGAGGACGACCCACTTGGCTAACTGGCTGAGCTTCGCCTCGGTCTCGAGCGCGCCGAGTGCGTGCCAGTCGAAGCAGAGAATGTCATCCGCTTCACCCATCCATTGTTTGGTGAGCAGGGGCTGGCCGCGGGCGGCGGCTTTCCAGTCGATGTGGCGCTGCGACTCACCGACTCGCCAGGTGCGGACGCCGCCGTAGTCGTCGCCCTCGACCTTGGCTCCAGCGCGTGGCTGTCGGGTCGGCGCCAGACGATGGGGCAACGGCGCACTGCCGCGGGGTGCGGGATAAATCCAGAATGTTTCGCGGAGGATGAAACGCTGCTGGGCGGTGAAAAAACCGAGCGGATACGAACTGCGCACCCGGACTTCCAGTTCATGGAAGCAACCGCGCTGGCGGGCTGGGCGGAAGAGCTGCACGTGTTGCGCGGCGCCTGGTTCCAGCCGAGCGACGGAGGTGGGTGTTTTGTCGGGAGGCGTGTGGAGTGCCAAGGCGAAATGCCGGCGCTGTCGCCGCGTGGCGATGACCACCGAGATGGACTGCTCCTCGCTGGCAAAAGCAGGCGGAATCCGATCTACGCCGAGCATCAGGTCACGCAGATTGCCCCACGTGTGGGCGATCGAAACCAGCGCGAGCGCGAGTAGGACGAAGCATAGAAGATAGGCCGCACCATTTCCCTGACTGGCCCCGGCGTACCACATGGCAATCAGCACCGCGACGAGGGCCGGCGTCATGCGGTTGGGCAGCACCCACACGCGTCTCTGGGAGGAGCGCCCGGCCACGACTTAAGGCACGGCGACTTCCCGCAAGATGCTCTGCGCCAGAGCGCGGCCCGAGGGTTCGGTGCTTTCCAGATCTTGCCCGAGCCGGTGGGCCATGACGGCGACGCCGACCGCCTGGAGATCCTCCGGCAAAACCATGTCGCGGCCCTGCATGAGTGCCCATGACTGGGCGGTGTGGAGCAAGGCCAGGCCGGCCCGCGGCGAAAGTCCCGTCCGATGCCGCCGCCGGGTGGCGTCCAGCAGGTCCTGCAAATAGTCAAGCAACGCGGGTGAGGTATGCACCTTCCGCACTCCCGCTTGAATCTCGATCAAGGCGTCCCGCGGCATGACCGGCTCGACTTTCCGCAAGAGCTCGCGGCGATCCTGCCCGAGCAGCATGGTCCGCTCCGCGCTGCGCCCGGGGACGCCCAACTCGATCCGCATGAGAAATCGATCAAGCTGGGACTCTGGCAGCGGAAACGTGCCGATCTGATGCTGCGGGTTCTGCGTCGCCATCACGAAAAACGGCGCCGGTAGCGGGTGGGTCACGCCATCGATGGTCACATGGTTTTCCTCCATGGCTTCGAGGAGCGCGCTCTGCGTCTTCGGGGTCGCACGATTGACCTCGTCGATCAGGACGACTTGCGAAAAAAGCGGGCCCGAGTGGAAGATGAAGCGCTGCTTTTCGCGGTCAAAAATCGAATTTCCCACGATGTCCGCAGGCAGGAGGTCGCTGGTAAACTGAATGCGGCGAAACTCCAACCCGACCGAACGAGCAAGCGCATGAGCGAGAGTGGTTTTGCCGACGCCGGGCAGATCCTCGATCAGCAAATGCCCACGAGCCAGCAGGCAAGCCACCGCGAGGCGGATGGCATCTTCCTTGCCAACGATGATTTCGCTGACCTGAGCAATGAGGCCCTCAATGCGGTTCTTCATGTGCCGGGACTTTCAAATGGAAGACCGTCCTTGTCGAGGCTTGCCCATGAAGTTGAGCCCCGGATCTTGCCTCGGAAGGATGGCGTCTCGGGGAAGACCCGCAGCGAGCGACCCATCCGGTGTGGCGGGCGAGGCAAAAGCCGCAGCGGACGACTCATTCGGTGTAGCGGACGAGTCAACCGGTGGAGCGAATGACTCAGCCGGCGTAGCGAACGAGTCATTCGCTGCGGCGGGCGACTCATTCGCTGCGGAAGACGCAGCACTTTTTCGGGCTTCCGAGGTGAGTCCTCGGTCGCGCCCCTCTCCCGGCGGCAGCTCCGCGGCGCGGGGAGTGGAGGTCAGAATGTCCCGACGGCGCCCGGAATCCCACCCCTCACCGCCAAGCCCAGTTTCCCCGCAAAGCATCCGTGCCAAGTCCTCAACTTGCGCCCGAAAGTAAAAAAGCCAGCGCGGCAGACTTCACACCCACTCCGCGCACAGCAGCTCCGCCTGTGCGAGCACGGTCTTCCCGGCTTCCCCCGTGAGATCGGGCGGGTAGCCGTAGAAACTCAGGATGCGCCGCACCATCACGCGGTTCACCGTCAGCCTACTTCTTCGGCGGGGCCTTCTTGCGGCCATCCAGATACCACTCAAACAGCCGCGTAAAGAACTCCTTCGAGACCTCCGGATCATCGCTGACCTTTTTGTAAAACTTGAAGTTGTCGTTCATCAGGTCCTGAAAGGCATCTTCGGCCACTTGCCGGAAGGTGGCTTCCACGGCGTGTTTTGCTCCGTTCTTGAGCTGTTGTTGGAGCGCCTCGTCTTCGCTGATCTTCTTCTCCAGTTGTTTGATCACCGTGATCTCGTCTTCGGTAAACGAGGTGTTAGAGCCTTTCATGCAGTTTTGAAGCGGACATGCGCTGAGGGCCAAAGGCCCGCAAACATGCCAGCCCAGGGCAACGCCCTGGGTCGTGGCAAACAAAAGGATTAAAGCCCTGAAAGGGCGGCCTCATCTTGTCGCGCCCCTTCAGGGCTTTGTCCCTTCTCAATTCAAACCCAGGGCGTTGCCCTGGGCTGGCATGGTTCGCACCGTTGGTGATTCAGAGACATCACGCCCTTAAAGTCCATCACAGGCTCCAGACCGCGTGTTGAGGTCTTCGATGAGAAAGGAATACAACTTCACGAAATCCCGCGCCTTGGATTTGTAGTCCACTTGGTCGTCCTCGGCTTCCGCCAGCCACTTCTTGGCTACCGGATTCACCACGCCTTGGAGCTTCTCGACACTTGGCTTTGCAATGAACCACTCGTTGGCAAACGTCTCCAGATCCGCCGCCTCATGGATGGCAAACTTATCCAGATCGGTGCGGATGTTGTAGATCTCGTAGGCTCAACTTTGAAGTGCAACATTGGTTAGTTACGAAGGAAGCATTGATTGGGTGTTTTGTATCCATGTCTTTTGCGGGGTCGATTGTTGAGCTGTTCGGCGATGGTGTCGCACTGGCTTTGGGTCACTCCGGCCATCCTTTGACCCTTCGGTAGATACTGCCGGATGAGCCCGTTGGTGTTCTCGTTGGTCCCGCGCTCCCAGCTATGATGCGGTGTCGCAAAATAGAACTTCACCCGGCTCACCGCCTCGATCCGGCTATACCAGTGGAACTCCGTCCCGTTGTCCGAGGTGATCGTGGCCACGCGGCCGGGATGCCGCGCCATCAGCTCCAGCAGGGCTCGGTTCGCTTCGGCCGCCGTCCGCGCGCTGAGCTTGCCGATGAGCACGTCGCCGCTCTTGCGCTCCACCAAGGTCAGGATGCAGTCGCTGCTTTCCCCAAGGCTCTCGCCCATCATCGTGTCGATCTCCCAGTGCCCGGTCCGGTTCCGCCGCTCCACCGTCACTGGGCGCTCTCCAATCATCCGCTTCCCCGCCAGGCGGCCCCGGCTATCGTAGCGCCCGTAGCGTTTCCGGCACTGCTTGCGCGCGCACCGCAGATGCGCGTGCAGCGTCCCGCCGGCTTTGAGATCCCGCCAGACGTGCCGGTAGATCGTCTCGTGGCTGATCGCCAGTTCCCGCGTCCGTTCCAAGTGCCCAGAGACTTGTTCGGGGCTCAGGGGGGGTGGACGATGTTCCCCCAGCGGAGGGGTTTGGGGAACCGGCTCACCCGGCCTCCAGCCTCCGCGAGTCCCCTCCGCCACTTCGGTGGTTCCCCATCGTCCGGGCTGGCCCGGGCCAGCGGTGGGTGGGGTGGTCGGGCTCTTTGGGAACGCTTCCGCCGAGGCGGCGGTGCCTAGGACCAGCGGCGGCAGGTGAATGGGTGAGCCCCCTTCCAGGGAGTGGGCCGGATCGCTGCAGCTTCCCAACTCGGAGGCGGGCGTGACCGGGGTTTTCCGGGCTGGCGCTGGGCCGGGGTGCCGGGGTTTAGTGGGCGCGATGTCTTCGCCCCCGTTCCGCCCGACCGCCGCCCGCAAGCCTTGGTATCGCGTGCTCTACATTCAGGTGCTCATCGCCGTGGCGCTGGGCATTTTCGTGGGGCACTACTGGCCGAAGCCGGGCGAGTTGGTCTTCGGGCAGGCGTGGCCGACGGTGGACCAGACATTTAAGCCGCTGGGCGATGGCTTCATCAAGCTGATCAAGATGATCATCGCGCCGATCATCTTTTGCACGGTGACGCATGGGCTGGCGGCGATGTCGGATGTGAAGAAGTTTGGGCGCGTGGGGGGCAAGGCGATCCTTTACTTCGAGATCGTGTCGACGGTCGCGCTGCTCATCGGGCTGGTGGTGGTGAATGTGCTCAAGCCGGGCGCGGGGCTGAATGTAGAT
>JBBQYR010000059.1:0-27020 GCA_038208565.1 Chthoniobacterales bacterium | reverse complement strand
CGAGCGCATCACCGATGGCGGCTTCCTGCGCACCATGTTCCTGACCGGCGCGTTGACCGCCGGAGTGTCCTTCGCCGTCTATCTCTACGCGCTGAAATTCGCGCCCGAGCTGGCGCGCACCTACGCTTTCGCCACGCTCGTCTTCGCCGAACTGCTCCGCTCCTTCGGCGCCCGCAGCGAGACGCGCCCCGTCTGGCGGATGAACTTCCTCTCGAACCTCAACCTGCTCCTCGTCGTCGCCGCGTCATTCGGCATCCAGGTCTGGAGCCATCACAACGCCCTCCTGGCGAAGCTCCTCAAAACGTCGCTCATCCCCTTCAGCGACTGCCTCATGCTGCTCGCCATCTCGACCATCCCGCTGCTCGCGTTGGAAGCCGTGAAGCTCATCCGGCAACGGGGCGATGCTCCTACGATCCGAAGAAACGCCGAGTAATTCGGAAGAGATACGCAGCCGCGGAGGGGCGATTTGAGAGACTGTATGATGCGCTTGCAGTGGCTCCGCACGCCGTCACTTCATCCGCTGCACCGCATCCGCCGGTTTGCTGGCCGGCTTTGAAGGCCTGGTCCCAGCTTACGCGAGACCGCGGAGGAAAAGCCGTGCGAGTGATGGACCGATCGACCTGACGATCGGCAAGCTGGCGTTCGATGTCGGAGGAAAGCAGTTCCCGGCGGTAGCGATCAACGGCACCGTGCCGGGGCCGTGATGGCACACCGGCTCTCGACCAAAGCCGGACGCGAACTCTACGCGCTGCGCAAACAGACCACCCAGCCCGTGTTCGGGATCATCAAAGCGGCGCTGGGGTTCCGGCAGTTCAGCTTGCGCGGCTTGGGCCATGTGCGCACCGAATGGACGCTGGTCACCCTGGCCGGCAATCTCCAGCGCCTCTTTCACCTCGGCGCGCGCCTGCTGCCTGCCTGAGGCGGGGCAAAACGCCCCGGAGCACTGTCACCACCCCAATCGCGCCGCACAACGGCCGTTCATCACGTCTTGCGGAAGGATACGAAAGGCGTGGCGTTTTCAAGAAGCCGACTCGCGGGATGCTTGCGAAGAGTCTGCCGTCCTCCCGATCTCTTCGCGGCTGTCCGCGGCTAGACCCTCACTTCCCCGGCCACCACTCGGGCTGGTCTTTGGCAGGTGATGTCGTTACACGTCGCGCCCTATGTTTCGCTTTCTCCGCCGCCTCTTTCTCGTCGTCCTCATCCTGGTGATCGCCGGGGCCACCTATGCGCTCTGGCCGCGGACGGGCGATTTGCGCGGGTTCGACGTGGATGCGGTGGCGCGTCTCGAGACCGGGATGTGGCGCGACTATTACGCGAAGGATTACAAGAACCTCGCCCAGCGGCTCTACACGATGTATCGCGACATCTACCACTTCTCGCCCGCGGACAGCGCGCGGCTCGCCTACAACGCCGGGCAGGCGGCGAAGGTTTTCCAGCCCACGGGGAGCCGTGCCGAGGCGCAGGTGGCTCTCCCCTTTCTCATCAGCTACTACACGCTGCTCCGCGACAAGAGCGGGGAGTTTTTCGACGTGGAGAAGGCGGCGAAGCTGGAGCTGGACTGGTGGCAGCTCCGGCGGGAAAACGTGACCCCGCAGCAGTATGGCGAGGTCGTGGCCGAGGTGGCGGAGGTGGTCTTCAATGCGCAGAACGAGCATGTGACGAAGTCGGGCATCCAGCGCGCGGTGATGATGCGCTACCGCGATGATCGGCGGGGCGGCGGGATGACGGAGGAGGATTGGGCGCACATCGAGAAGCACCTGATCGAAGCCTATCGCGAGCTGAAGACTGGCGTGGCGCGGACGCCTTGACCCGGCGGAGGGCGAATATTTAGCCACGGATATTCACGGATGAAACACGGATGGGAGATGACATCCGTGGCAAATCCCAACCGCCGAGGCATCGGCGGTGGACTTTTCGGAACCGGCCTGAGCAACTTCTGCCCGGCTCTCTTCCCCACCTGAGCCGATTCACCCCATAGAACCCTGTCCCCATGAAGACCATCGTCGCCCTTGTTGATTTTTCCGATGTCACCGCTGCCGTCATCGCGCAGGCGACCAAGATGGCCCACGCCTTTGGCACGCGTCTCATCCTCATGCACGTGGTGCCCGAGGAACCATCCGTGGTGGAGCTCGGACTCGCTTCGCCGACGCTGATGCAGCCGCCTTCGGAACGCCGCATCGAGGCCGACTACGAGCAACTCGTGAGCTTGCGGGATTCGCTGAGCGGTGAAGGGCTGGCCGTCTCGCTCCACCAGATCGACCGCGGCAACCCGGCCAAGGTCGTCGAGGCCTGCGCGAATCTGGGCACCGATCTGATCATCGGCGGCTCGCATCATCACAGCACGCTCTACCATCTTTTCGTCGGCAGCTTCACCGGCGAGGTCCTGAAGAAAGCCAGGTGCCCGGTGATGGTCGTCCCGGCCACGAGTGCCACGGTGCCCGATTCAGCGGCGAAATGAAATTCGCCCTCCTCCCTGCCCTCCTCGGGTCCCTGCTGCTCGCCGGATGCGGCGGCGGCAAACATCCACCGCTCGCCACCGTGCCCCGCGTGGAGCTGAGCAAATACGCCGGCACTTGGTATGAGATCGCGCGCCTGCCAAATCCTTTCCAAAAGGCCGAGGAACGGGCGGTGGCAGAATATGGGGTGCGACCCGACGGGCTCGTCTCGGTGAAGAATACGGCGATCGCCCGCGACGGAAAAAAACGCTCGATCGAAGGCAGCGCCGAGCCGGTGGCCGGGAGCAACAACGCGCGGCTGAAGGTGCGGTTCAAGGGCATCGCGGGGCTCGTGCCGGTGAGCGCGCAAGGCAACTACTGGATCATCGCGCTCGACCGCGAGTATCGGCACGCGCTGGTCGGAACGCCGGACCGGGATTACCTGTGGCTTCTCAGCCGCTCGCCAAAGCTCGACCGCGCGACGACCGATGCGCTGCTCGCCAAGGCGAAGGCCGCGGGCTTTGCGACCGAGCGGGTGATCTGGGACCCGGCGCCGTAACGAAGCTACGGCGCTTCCGATGAAAAATAGATCGGGATGCGCAGATCGATGCCGCGGCGCTCTTCGGTGCTGAGTTCGGCGTAAGGCTTGCCGGCAAAGACGCGCGCGAGGATTTCCGTCGGCGGTAGGTCGGCGGTGGAAGTGAGGCGCGGGCGGAATTCCGTAAAGGCCGTTTCCAGCGGCAGACTCCAGCGAATCTCTCCACCCGGCGAACGCCAGACGGCTTGCAGTTTCGCGGTCGCCTGCTGGTCCTTGGTAAATTCCGCCGGCTCGATTTCGAAGAGCGCGGTGCCCAATCGGAACATCCCACCGACGATCTTCAACGGGCCGTCTTCCGGCGCGGCGACCGCTTCGAGCACGAGTTCCGTCGGCAGGTCGGCAGCCTGCGCGCCGTAGATCTTCGTCGCATCGATCCACGAGGGAAGGTCGAGCCCGCGGATATGCAGCGCCTGGCCGCCATCCGCCGTCGTGGCGATCTCCAGCTTTGAATCCGCGGCGCTGAAGTGAAACGCGGGCACCTTCACCTCGGGCACGATCGTGAAATTCAGCGCGAAGGAAAGCGGCTGGCGGATCGCGCTGTGGAGCAGCGGCTGCGCGGTGCCAGTGACCGCTTTCTGGAAGGTGACGCTCGCATCGGCGATGGGCAGCGTTTGGCCCGCGCCGCTGCGCAAGGTGAGACGGTCGCTTTCGATGATGACTTCGCCAGGCTCGATGGTCTTCGGCGTGGCGACAAATCCGGTCCACGAAATCTTCGGGATGGAGAGGCGGAAGTCGGTGTTGCGATTGGTGATGAGCACGTCCTCGATGAGCACGCGCTTGATCTCGAATCGATCGAGCGTGGTCGAGAGTGGCGAAGTGTTGCTGGCACTAGTCCCGGTGCTCGTCCCGCTCGTGGACGAAGTCGTGGTCGTCTTCGTCAAGGTCCCGAAATCCGCGATGTCGATGTGGGCCTTGCGCACGCCGACATCCTCGATGATCACCTGGTTCTTCGCGCGCGCGTCGCTGAAGCCGTTGTATTTGACCCGCAGGTCGAGAATCTCCGAGCGCTTCTTCGGATCGTCGCCCCAGGTGATCGACGCGACGCTCGGCCCCGTGGAGAGATCACCCGAGATGCCGGTGATCTTCACGTTCGGGTTCGCCTTCTCGATAAAGGCCGCGAAACCCTTGAAGGGCAGCGCCGTCTTCATGATCGCGTGGCGCGCCCCGAGCACCGCCGCGATGATCAGGCAAACAAAGAGGACGAGGACGGCGATGCAGCCGAAGCGCCAGGGGAACGACGAGCCAGTGGAGGGAAGCGGCGGAGGGTTGGAGTTCATCGCGTGATGCAAAGCTGATAGTCGCCCGGCGGCGGCGTGTCACGGTCGGTAATGACCGGCCATTATCGCACCGCCCTTCCGCGATCCACTCCTCCTCTGCGTCATGCCCGAGGCGCTCCCCCACTCAGCTCGGCGCCTTTGGCCCGCGATTATCATGCTCGCTTTTTTCGTGGTCCTAGCGCTGGTCACGAGCCTCACAGTCATCGGTCTCGTCCGCCGCCACGAATGGACGGTGAAGCTTTTCGGCGAAGCTCGCGCCGACGACTGGCACTACGCGATCGCCCACTCCGTGGAGCGCTGACTCTGTCGTCCGGTCTTGTCCGCGTGACGTGGCAACCAATCAAGGGCGATCACCTCGGCGTCGCGATCGAGTTTTTAGAATACCGCAACAAATGGGTGATCGTCGCCGCCGCACCAGCGCAGGCTGGCCATTGGGAATTCCCCGAAGATGTCGTCGCGGTTCACCCGCCGAAGCCGCTCACGCCCGCCCATTTCCGAGTCGTCCCGTATCGCCGCTGAACCCCCTTTTTCTAAATCGCTCCACAATCCGGCGCGCATCGTGGAAGCTGCGCGGACCTATGGACGCCCCGACGAAAACTTTCCTCCTCGATCTCCTCAACACGCCGAGCCCCACGGGCTGGGAAACCGGCGGGCAGAAAGTGTGGATGGATTACGTGCGCGGCCACGCGGATCGCGTGGAGCACGACGCCTACGGCACGGCCTGGGCGACGCTCGAAGGCCAGGGCGACACGCCGCGCCGGATCATGCTCGAGGCGCACGCCGACGAGATCGGGTTCATCGTGAAGCAGGTCACGTCCGACGGCTTCCTCCGGCTCGACCGCGTGGGCGGCAGCGACACGGCGACGGCGCGCGGACGGCGGATTCTGTTCCTCGGCGAAAAGGGCTCGGTGCTCGGCATCATCGGCAACACCGCGATCCATCTGCGCAAGGACAGCCTCGGCGACGAGAAGGCGCCGAAGATTCACGAGCTCTATGTGGATGTCGGCGCGACGAGCGCGGCGGAAGTGGCGAAGCTCGGCCTGCGGGTCGGCATTCCCGCGGTCTATGCCGATAGCGCTCAGGAATTTGGCAAGGAGCGACTGGTCGGCCGCGCGCTCGATAACCGGCTCGGCGGATTCATCCTCGCCCAAGTCCTCGCCCGACTCGCCAAGCGCCGGAAGAAGCTGCGCTCCACGGTCATCGCGGTGAACGCGGTGCAGGAGGAGATCGGTGGCCACGGCGCGCGCATGGCGGCTTACCGGCTGAACCCCGATGTGGCCATCGTGCTCGACGTGACCCACGCGACCGACACGCCCGGCATCGACCACGCCGTGCATGGCGACATCAAGCTCGGCGCCGGCCCGACGATTACCCACGGCACCTGCAACCACCCGCGCGTCATCAAGCGCCTGCTCAAAGTCGCCGCCGACGCCAAGATCCCGATCCAGCACGAGAGCAGCAGCCGCTACAGCGGCACGGACACCGACGTCATCTTCAATGTCCGCGAAGGCATCCCGAGTGCGCTCGTCTCCTTCCCGCTGCGCTACATGCACAGCGTCGTGGAAATGGCCGACCTGCGCGACGTGGAGAAAACGATCGTGCTGCTCACGGCGTTCGTCGAATCCGTCACCGAGGGCGATGACTTCAAGGTGAAGCTCGCCTGAGCGGCGCCGAGAAAACCAGTTTCCGCGTGACCTTTCTTTGCTAAAGATCAGGACCCTTTTCCGCGCACCCGAGCCATGTCCCGCAAAACCCGTCACGTCGATAAACTCCGCCACGAAGAAGACACTGTGGGCGCCCGCCGCGCCGAGCGTCACGAGCAGGAGGAGCTGGCCGGAAAGAAAAAGATCGAGGCCGCCAAGACCAAGGCCCTGCGTATCCTCGAACTGGAAGAAAAGAAAAAGGACATCGACGCTCACCCGCCGCGTGTCGCCCGGGTCGGGAAGCCGCTAATCCGCTAAGGTAGAGGTTCGGCCCCTGCGTGTGCCGTGGAATATGGAGATGATCATCCGCGGGATGCAGCACCGGAGCCGCTCGGCGGGCGGGTGAAGCGGTCAGCGAATATCACCGGATCGGAGCAGGCTTTCCGCGAAAAGCGGCTGCGCGATTGCCACGCCGCCCCGCTGACTTCCGTCAGTGCTCGGCGCCGTTCTTGGCCGTTTCGGAATCGCTGCCGTGATTGCCGGAGTCGCGGTTCTGCAAGGCCGGAGTGGAAGTCGAGCCGCCACCGAAGAGCCGCGCGAAGATCCGCTTGGGCGCGGCCCGGCCAGCTTCCTCCTCGGAAAGTTCATTGTGCGCCTCGGTCTTCGCGGTTTCCCAAGCGGGCGCAAAACCGGGCACATTCAGCAGCATGCGTTTCTCAGCCCGGGCGTAGATTTCGAGGTCGCGCTGGAGCTTGCGATCGGGGATCTCGTTGAGTGCATTCACCTTCACGCGCAGGCTTTCGTTTTCCTTGCGCAGCGTTTCCTGCTCGGCCTTGAGCTTCTTCATCGTCTCGGCCTCGATCTCCAGCTTGTCGCTCAGGTGGCGGCGGAAGCGGGAGAGTTCGCCCTTGAGCCGCAGGTAGTTATAAGCGGCGATGATCAGGAAGACGCAGCCGAGGTAGAAGCCCCAGGCAAATTCACTCGTGAGTAGTTTTTGGAAGTCCACAGTTGGGTCGGGTTGGGCGGCGCTAGGATGATCAAAGCGGTGCCGTGAGGCACGGTGCGGGAATTCGGAAAAATTGCAAGGTCGCTCCCGTGACCCTCAACCTACGCCGCATCGCCCGCCTGATAGATGCGCCCTTTCCAGCTCACGCCTTTTTTGCCGAGTCGGCGCCAGCTATTCAGGCCGATGGCGAGGCCGAGTGCTTCGCCAAACGGGTGCAGCACGCAGCCGATCCAGGAAGTGCGGTAGCGCAAGGTGAGGATAATGCGGATGAGATAAATCACGCCGACCTGCATGAGCACGAGCGGGCGCGCCGGGCTCGGGAGCCAGACGAGGAAAAATGGGAGCAGGAACCCGCCGAACTGCATCGCGCCGACTGCGAAAAACGCCGCGAAGGAATCCTCGAAGGCCGCGCGCATGTTTTTCGTGAAGCCCTCCCATACCTCCGGGAACGACCGATACATCCGGCAGGTGGAAAAACGGAGCGCGTCGCAGTTGAGCAGACGCATTCCCTCGCCCATGCGCGAGGCCACGGCGCGACCGAGCGCGACGTCCTCGACGAGATGATCGTGCAGTGCCGCGTGTCCGCCGATGCGGTCGTATCCGGCTCGGGTGAAGAAGATGAATTGCCCATTGGCCGCGCCGAGCGCGCGCCGCATGGAGAGCGGCAGCTTCGCCGCGAGACGCGGAAACCTTTGCAGAACCAGCACCAGCCAGTGCGGATACATGACGAGGCCGAGGAGCAGGATCATCGGGACGACGAGCTTTTCGCCCAAGGAGCGAGTGATGAGCCGCGGCCACGCGGAGAGCAGATCGGCGCGGTATTCGCGCGCCGCCGCGACAGCCGCAGAGACCGTGCCCGGCGCGTGGGTGGTGTCGGCGTCGGTGAAGAAAAGGAAGTCGCCCGAAGCGGCCTGCGCGAGCTGGTGGCAGGCCCAGCCCTTACCCGTCCAGCCCGCCGGGAGCGCCGCGCCAGAGATGATCCGGCGATCCCCTTCCTCGCCCAGCCCGAGTCGGCGCACGAGGTCGCCGGTGCCGTCTTCGGAGTGATCGTCGAGCACGATCATCTCGTAGTTTGGGTAATCCTGCGCGAGCAGCGAAGCGACACACGGCTCGATGTTGCGGGCTTCGTTGCGCGCGGGGACAAGGATGGAAACGCGTGGTGCCTCCGCGGCGGGAGGCGGCTCGACGGGGCGCAGGCTGCCGAAGCTGGCCACATTCACCAGCACGCCCGCGAGCGCGAAGAGCAGCCCGAAAAGCACGAGCGTTTGGTAAAGGAGGACGAGGGAATCCATGGCGAGGATGCGCGGTGGCGCGGGCGATAGATGCGCCGAAGCCCGGCCTATTTACAAGACCCGCGCGAGCCCGCATATTCCCGCCCCGCCTTTTCATGTCGCCATCCGCCTTCGATCCCACCGCCGCTCCCACGCCCGCGCTGCGCCGTTTCGCCGCGCTGCTCGCGCCGAAGTCCGACGCGCAGCTCGAAGCGCTGGCTCGCGAATCCGCGGCGGTGACGCGCAGGCATTTCGGCAAGACCATCCGCCTCTTCGCGCCGCTCTACCTTTCCAACGAGTGCATCAACAACTGCGCCTACTGCGGCTTCTCGCGCGACAACGCCATCCTGCGCGTCACGCTCGAGATCGAGTCGGTGGTGAAGGAAGCGCGGTATCTCGCGGCGGAAGGTTTTCGCAACATCCTGCTCGTCGCCGGGGAGCATCCGAAATTTGTCTCGAACGGCTATATGGAACGCTGCATCCGGGCGCTCGCGCCGGAGATCCCGAGCATCGCGCTGGAGGTCGCGCCGATGGAGGCGCACGAATACGCGCCGCTCGTGGCCGCGGGCGCGGAAGGCCTGATCGTCTATCAGGAAACGTATGACCGCGCGACTTACGCGGAGATGCACACAGCGGGACCGAAAAAGGATTTCGACTGGCGCCTCGCCTGCCCGGAACGCGCCTACGCCGCGGGCTTCCGTCGGATCGGCGTCGGGGCGCTCTTCGGGCTCGCGGCCTGGCGCGCCGAGGCGCAGGCGCTGGCCGCGCATCTCGATCACCTGCTGCGCACCTGCTGGCGCGCGCAATTCACCGTGAGCCTGCCGCGGCTCCGCCCGTGCGCCGGAGATTTTGCACCGCAGCATCCCCTGCCCGACCGCGAGTTCGTGCAGCTCATCTGCGCGCTGCGCGTCTGCTTTCCGCAAGTCGGCATCGTGCTGAGCACGCGCGAACCTGCGCCGTTGCGCGACGCGCTGATTCCACTCGGCATCACCATGATGAGCGCGGGCAGCCACACGGAACCCGGCGGTTACACCGGGCAGGGCCGCGACGATCTCCATCTCACGGTGCGAGGCAAGGCGCTCGCGCCCGCCGATTCCGCGGCCGATGCAGGTGCGACCGGACAGTTTCAAATCGCCGACGAACGCTCGGCCGCGGAAGTCGCAACGCTGCTGCGCACGCAAGGTTTTGAGCCGGTGTGGAAGGATTGGGACGCCGCGATCCTCGACGCGCCGGGCAGCCGGGCCGCATCCGCCACCGTCGTCGCATGACTTTGACGGTGAATGGGGAAGCGCGCGCAATCGCCCGCGCCACGAACGTCGCCGAACTCATCGAAGAACTAGGCCTGCCCGCGCCCGCCACGCTCGTGGAGCACAACGGCCTCGCCTTGCGCCGCGACGAGTGGCTCGCCCACACGCTCGCCACCGGCGACCGCATCGAGCTCATCCGCATCGTCGCGGGAGGGTGACGCTAAATCGTTTCCCCCTTTCGCACCGACAAGCGCTCCGGGCGGCTAGCCTGCCCAATACTTGCTCAGGAATTCGAAGATCATTTTCAGCTTTGCCTCGGTCACAAACTGCGGACCGCCGTGCCCGGCGCCTTCGAGCACGTCCAGCGTCACGTTCGCGCCCACTTCTTTCAGTTTTTTGTAAAGCCGCTCGCTTTGATCCAGCGGAACCAGCGGATCTTTCGTCCCCTGCATGATGAGCATCGGCGCCGCGTCCTTCGTCGCCCACGTCACCGGGCTGGCGCGTTTAGCCAGTTCGAGCTTCTGCGATACCGGGCCGCCGAAAAGCTGGGCCAGCACGGAGTTCGGATTTTCGCGCTGCACCATCGGCGTCGGCAGGTTTGCGTCGTAGCCCGGAAAATCCGCGGGGCCGAACCAATTGATGACACATTGCACCGCGCTGGATTCGTCCAGATTCGCCCCCACGTCGAAATCGCGCACCTGCCCGGTCACGCCGAGGAGAGCCACGAGATGCCCACCCGCGCTCGCGCCCCACGCCGCCACCAGATCCTTGCGGTAGCCATATTCCGCGGCGTGTGCCCGGAGCCAGCGGATGGCCGCCTTGCAGTCCTCTATTTGCGCCGGGAAAATCGCGTGCTGACTGAACCGGTATTCCACGCTCGCCACAGCTACACCGTTTTTCAGCATCGCTAGTCCAGGCGGGTTCGCCTTGGTGCCGCCCCGCCAGCCGCCACCGTGAATCCAGACGAGCAGCGGCCCTTTGGGCTGAGCGGGCAGGTAAAGGTCGAGCTTCTGCTGCCCGTGCCCACTGTCCACGTAGGACAGATCGCGAAACACGCGTGCGCCTTCCGGCAAGACCGGCCCCGCTTCGGCGGGTGCGGGCGTGGTTGGAGGCTGCTGGGCGGCGGCCCATCCGGGCAGCGCGACGACGAGGGCGAGCACGGCCAGGAGACGGCGGGAGAGTACGGGCAAGGGCGATTTCATAGGCGGGGAAAGCGGCGCGGTTGGGGGAGAGTTGTGCCGCCTGGTTTTCTCATTGGGAAGACTGCAGTGCGCAATTTTGAACTACCGATCAGGTGGACCGGGTGCTGGGCCGCATCTTTATGAGAGAAAACCATCGCCGGATAAGCGCGGCGCGCCGTTTGCTACGATTTGGACGGTATGCGTACCATGACCAAAACCTCGTCACCCACGCGTGACCGCGTGCGGGTGCATTCCACGCCGGAAGGCTTTGCCGTGCAGGTTTATGGCCAGACTGTGCTCCGCGTCCTCTCGCACCGCGAAGCGCTGCAGAAAGCGGCCGAACTGCGCCAGGCGCTGACCTAAAACCAAACGCCGCTTTCCGGCGAAAGAAAGCCTGCCTTGCTCAGCGGCGCACGCGTCGGCGGCGGTTGGCTTGTGAATTGCTAAACAAAGGCGCGTTATGAATGCGCAACTACCCGGCCTGATCCTTCTCGGACTCGGCGTCCTCGCCGCCGTGCTCGGCGGCATCATCACCATCGTCGCGGCTTTTCGCCAAAGCGTCCTCTGGGGGCTTGTCACCCTTTTCGTTCCGCTGGGAAACATCGTCTTCACGTGTGTCCACTGGGCCGAGGCCCGGGTTGGTTTTCTCATGAATGTCGGCGGCGTCCTCCTGTGCATCGGTACCGTTTTCACGATGCCCGATGTCCGCGCTGCGATTCAAAAAGGCGGCCTGCCGATGAGCAGTTTTGCGGCGCCGGAAAAAGCGAAGCCGCTCTCTCCCCAGGAGCTGAGCCAGCAGATCATGGACAAACGCGAGGCCGTCGAGAATGAGCAGCGGACATTCGTCACCACCGGACGCGAACTCCAGGTCCAGTACTCGGCTCTCGAAGATCGCCGACTGGGCCTCAAGCCGACCGACGTGGTCGCCGTCGCGAAGTTCAACGAAGAAGCCGCCGCGTATCAGGCGCGCAACACCCAGCATCGCAACCTGCAGCAGCAGATCACCCAGACCCAGGCCGATCTGGACAAGCTCATCGCCACGCGGAACGGCGCGACTCAGCCTGGCGGTGGCAAGAAGGTCGTGATGTATACCACCGCGAGTTGCCCGGCCTGCAAAGTGGCCAAACAATACATGGCCCAAAAGGGCATCCCCTATCAGGAGATCAACGTGGAGACTTCACGCGAGGGCATGGCCGAGTATCAGAAACTCGGCGGGCGCGGCGTCCCGCTCATCACAGTCGGCGACAAGAAGATGACCGGCTTCAACTCTCAGGAGTTGGAGAAGATGCTCCTCTAGACCCCGGAGGTCACCACTCGGCGACCACGCCATCCGGCGTGCGCCAGATCGGGTTGCGCCAGCGATGGCCGGTCTCCGCAGCTTTGCGGACTTTCGCTTCGTCGATCTCGATCCCGAGCCCCGGCCCGGTCAGGCGATGCACGAAACCGTCGGCGTAGTGGAAGACCGAGGGATCGACGAGGTAGTCGAGCAGATCGCTGCCCTGATTGTAGTGAATGCCGAGCGACTGCTCCTGGATGAAGGCATTCGGCGTGCAGAAATCGACCTGTAAACTCGCCGCGAGGCAGATCGGGCCGAGCGGGCAATGCGGCGCGACCGCCACGTCGAAAGCTTCCGCCATCGTGGCGATCTTCTTCAACTCACTGATCCCGCCGGTGTGCGAACAGTCCGGCTGGATGATGTCCGCACCGCCGCTCTTCAGCAGTTCCTTGAAACCCCAGCGCGTGAACTGCCGCTCACCGGTGGCGATCGGGATCGACGTTACGCCGCGGAGATCGAGCAGCGCTTCGTTGTTTTCCGCGAGCACCGGCTCCTCGATGAAGAGCGGCTTGATGAATTCGAGTTCCTTGGCCAGCACCTTGGCCATGCCCTTGTGGACGCGGCCGTGGAAGTCGATGGCGATGCCAAAGTCCGGCCCGCAGGCTTCGCGGATCGCCGCCGCACGCTCGACCGCCTCGCGGATTTTCTTCGGCGAACCGATCCACTCCACTTCCTCGGTGCCGTTCATCTTGATCGCGGTGTAACCCGCTTCCTTCTTGGCCAACGCCTCGCGGGCCACATCGCCCGGCCGGTCGCCGCCGATCCACGCATACACGCGGATCTTCTCGCGGCATGCCCCGCCGAGCAGTTCGTAAACCGGCACGCCGAGCGCCTTGCCTTTGATGTCCCAGAGCGCCTGATCGATCCCGCTGATCGCCGACATCAGCACCGGCCCCCCGCGATAAAAACCGCCGCGATACAGCACCTGCCAGAGGTCTTCGATCCGCGAAGCGTCGGCGCCGATGCAGTAGTCCGCCAGTTCCTCGACCGCCGCGCGGACCGTATCGGCGCGGCCTTCCACGACCGGTTCACCCCAGCCGACGAGGCCGGATTCGGTGGTGATTTTCAGGAAGAGCCAGCGCGGTGCGACGGTGAAAAGTTCAAGCGAGCGGATTTTCATGCGACTCCCAAAGGGCACGAACCGGCAGGCGAGGTAAAGCCGGAACATCGCGGCCTGCGACTTGACTTGCCGCGCCGCTTTCGCGCCAATGCCCGTCTATGAAACCCCTCCTCGTCGCCGCACTCGCGGCGCTCCTCGCCGTCTCCGGCACCCACGCCGCGCCCATCCCCGATGATGCCAAAATCAACGGCTTCGCCATCGGCGTCCAAGCCTACACCTTCAACCGCTTCACCGTTTTCGAGGCCATCGAGAAAGCCGCCGAGGCTGGCGCCAAGGTCATCGAATTCTATCCCGGCCAAAAGCTGAGCAAGGAAGAGCCAACCGTGAAGTGGGATCACAACGCTTCCGACGAAGTCTTCGCCAAGGTCGTGGCCAAGCTCGCGCAGCATAAAATCAAGGCCGTGAACTACGGCGTCGTCGGCATCCCCGTCGAAGAACCGGAAGCGCGGAAGATTTTCGAGTTTGGCAAAAAGCTCGGTCTCTACGCCATCACCACGGAATCATTTGAGGCGATCGATACCATCGAAAAGATGGTCAAGGAATACGACATCAAGGTCGGCTTTCACAATCATCCGCGCCGGCCGGATAAACCCACCTACCGGATGTGGGATCCTTATTTCATCCTCGAGCTGACCAAGGATCGCGACGCCCGTATCGGCGCCTGCGCCGACACCGGCCATTGGCAGACCACGGGCATCAATCCGCTCTGGGCCGTGAAGACGCTTAAAGGCCGCGTGATCAGCAGCCACATGAAAGACAAGGTCGAGTTCGGCAAAAGCCACGACGTGCCCTACGGCACCGGCGTCGGCCAGGTAGGCGACATCCTCGCCGAGCTGAAGGCCCAAGGCTTCGAAGGCAACATCTCGGTGGAATACGAATACAACTGGGACAACTCCCTGCCCGAGGTGAAGAAGTGCGTGGAGTTCGTCCGCGACTGGAAGCCGAAGCAGTAACCGCTTTACCGCATCTAAAAGAAAACGGCGGACGCCCGAAAGGGTGTCCGCCGTTTTGCTGGGAAAGGTCCGGTTACTTTACCGGCTCCACGTCTTCGGGCATCGGGCGGCCCTTGGTTTCCGGCAGGAAGAAGAGCGCCACGAGGCCGAGCAGGAAGATCGCGCTCATGTATGTCGCGGCGTCGCGGAAAGCGTCGATCTTTTCCACCGGCGTGGTCGCTCCAGCGCTGGCCCACGCTTTGATCGACGCCGTCTGCAGGATGCCGAACGCCGCCACGAACCGCCCGACGTTGTAGCAAAAGCTCGTGCCCGTGCTGCGCAGGCGCGTCGGGAACAGCTCCGGCAGATAGATCGCGAAGCCCGCGAACAGCGCGAGCTGGCAGCCGCCCATCACCGCGCTCATCCAGATGTCGCTCTTGCCATTAAAGAACTGGAAGAAGCCGACCGTCGCGAGCAGCGCGAGGACGAAAGCGATGGCGAAAGCTTTCTTCCGCCCGGCGCGCTGTGCGAGCTGCGACATGAGCAGCATGCCCACGAAGGCGCCGAGGTTTTGCACGATGGAGTTGATGCCGATCCAGCGCGCCTTGGCGCCGGCGATTTCCTCGACCGGGAGATTTTGCGCGCGGAGCGAATTCTCGATCACCGGCCCGACGAGCTCCGGGGAGAAGAAGCCGATGCCCCACAATCCGATCACCCCGGAGATCGAAAGGACCATCCCCCAGATCGCCGGACCCCGCCAACGCGCGTCGCCAAAGAGCGACATATACGAGCCAAATTTCGCCCCGGAAATGCGCCCCGCCTCGCGCGCCTTCACCCATTTCTCCGGCTCCTTCAGCCGCATTTGCAGGAAGACGCACAGAAATGCCGGGAGCGCCCCGATGAGGAACATGATCTTCCACGACCAATCCAGCGGGATGGTCTTGGACGCGACCAGCCCGCCGACCCACATGCTGATCAAGCCCGCCGTGATATTTCCCACCGCCGAAAGCGCTTGCAGGGTGCCGAGCGCCCCGGCGCGGCTGCGATCGGGCAGGCCATCGGCGATCAGCGCGACCGCGAGGCCGAAGACGCCACCGACCCCGAGGCCGGTGATGAAGCGGTAGATCGCGAAGTCGATCCAGCCTTGCGAGAGCGCGGAGAGGCCGGTGAAAAGCGAGTAGAGCAAGACCGTGAGCGTGAGCGTTTTCGCCCGACCGATGCGGTCGCCCATCGCGCCGAAGATCAGGCCGCCCGTCGCCCAGCCCGCGACGAAGATCGCCGTGGCGTAGGTGCCGTACTTGCCGGGGTCCATGCCCGGCGGCAGCAGGCTCTGCATGGCGAAGTTGCGCGCCAGGATGAAGAGTTGCTGGTCGAGGCAGTCGAAGAGCCACGCGAGCGAGGCCATCGCGAAGACGAACCAGTGATACGGCGTCAGGTCTTTCCACCACGGGGCGTGGTCTTCGGCGGGAGCGGTAAGGGAGGGAGCGGACATGGGGCGGGAGGCTGAGCGGCAAACGCCGTACGGCCAAGCAAAAATGCCGCGCGGCGGAAAGCGCTACTGGCCCTTCAGCGATTCGAGATAGGCGAGCAGGTCGGCGAAGTCTTCCGGCTTCAGCGAGAGCGTGAGGCCCGGCGGCATCAGCGAGACGTGCAGGTCGGTCTTCTTTTTAACCTCGGCCTTTTTCACCGCGCGCGATTGCCCGGCGGCGTCCACGATCGTGAAGGCGTCCGCGCTTTCCGCGCGCAACGAACCCGCGATGGTCTCGCCGCCGTTCGTCTCCAGCATCACCTGCTCGAAGCCGAGCGCGATGGTCTTCGACGGTTCGTGCAGCGAGGTGATCAGATCCGCGCGTTTGTAGTTCGCCCCCACGGTCGTCAGCGCCGGGCCGATCTGGCCGCCCTTCGCACCGACCGCGTGACACGTCGCGCAGATGCCGCCCAGCGCGCCGGCCGGGTCGAAGAACAGCTTCTCGCCGCGCTTCGCATCACCGGCATTCACCAACGAACCATCGGGCTTCGCCGCGAGCGCGAAAGCCTTCTGCTTTTCCTCCGGCGTCGGTTCCTTGGACGGAATGAACTTCCCATTCTCAAAGCCCGGAATCCGCGCGTGAAAGACCCACGAACCGCCCTTGTTGCCGATCTTCACGAGGAGCGCATTCTTCCCCGCCTTGAGCTGGATCGGCGTTTCGTTTTTGTCCGGCTCGTAGCCGTGATTGCCCGGTTGGTTCACGATCCGTTGGCCGTTGAGCCATACGCCGATCTCGTCATCGGCGCTGGTGAAAAGCTTCGCGGCGGCGGCTTCGGGCGCGTCGATTTCGGCGAAGGCGTAAGCGCAGACCATCGCGGTCGTCTGAAAGACTTTTCCCAAGTCCACACGGCCCTCCGTGGCATCGGCGGTCACGTCGATCCAGCCCACGTCCTTGCCCTCGGCGTTGTGATATTTCCGCGCCAGAATTTCGGCCACGGATTTCCACGGATGAGTCACGGATGCCGCCGCCTCCGCCCTCCTCCCATCCGTGTTTAATCCGTGTTCATCCGTGGCTAAACTCAGCATCTCCTTTTCCGGCGGATGCACCGCCTCCCACACGTTTTCAAACACCCCGACCATCTTCCATTTCACGATCGCCCCGCTGTCGAAGGCGTTCCTGATCTCCGGCACCAGCTCCTCCGGCACGCGCCCGCTGGCGAGCAGCGCCTCGACCTGCGGCCACGCCTTCTCGCGCATCGTCTTCAGGGCCTTGATCGCGTTCCGCCGCACCCCCGTATTCTTTTCGCGCAACGTCTCCACGAGCACCGGGATCGCGCTCTCATCCGGCATATTGGCCAGCGCGCCGATCGTCTCCTTCATCGCACGCTTCTTCTCCGCAAACGCGATCAGCAGCGGCAGCGCCACCTTCATCCGCAGCGTGCCGACGGCCTCGATCGCGGCTTGCTGCACCTTGCTGTCCTGGTCGGAAAGCGCTGCCACCAGCGCGTGCTGCGCGACCGCCGTATAGAGGGCATCCTGCGCCAGCGCCGCCCTCCCGAGCGCCGCCGCCGCTTTGACCGTCGCGACGCGAACAGCAGCATCCGCACTTTGCAGGCGCACGATCAAGCTGCCGGCCGCCTCGATCACTTTCAGCGAACCAACCGCCTCGATCACTTTCAAAGTCGCCGCCGGAGAAAGTTCCGCACTCGCGAGCTGCGCGATGGTCGCCTTCGCCGCCGCCTGCGTCGCGGCATCGCCGCCGGTCCCGATATTCACCACCGCGCCGATCGCCGTCTCGCGGAAGGCCATGTCGGGATCGTCGAGCGCGATCTGGCGGAAGACCTCCATCGCCTGCGGATCCTTCTGCACCCCGAGCGCTTCGATGATCTGGCGCCGCACGCCACGGTCCGGCTCCGCGGTCAGACGCCCCCGGAGCGCCGCCCGACTCGCCTGGACGGCGTCCGACAAGGATGGGGGGGCGGACACCGCCGCGGGGGAAGCTCCCGACGTTCCCAGGGAAGTCCCCGGCGCCAGCGGGGAATCTCCCGACGCTCGCCGGGAGGCTTCCGGCACAGACCGGAAAGCCCCTGACGCTGCCGGGGACAGTGTCGGCGCAACCGGGGCCGCTCCCGACGGAGCCGGGGAAGCTCCCAATGAACCCCGGGAGGCTCCCGACGAGGTCGGCAGGGCGCCGGAGATCGACGGGCTACCGCCGGGGATCGGCGGCACCCCTCCGGGAGTCGTCGGCGTGCCACCGGGAGCCGTCGGGATGGTCCCGGTGACCGTGGGGGCCCCGCCGGTGGGTGTCGGCGGGTTGCCGGGGCTCGTCGGCAGGCCACCGGATGCCGTCGGCGAGGCTCCGGTTGCTGTCTGGACGCCCTCCAGGCTCTTTTTATCCACCCCCCGGACACTGGAATCCGGATTGCCGCTCGTCGGCTGAGCATTTTTAGCCATCGGCGGCCTTTCCGGCTCCGGATTGCTGAGAATGAATTGCGAAAAGGCCAAAGCGGCGGCCATCCGCACCCCCGCATCGGGATCGGAAAGGGCCGCGGTGAGCGCCACGAGCGCCGGCGGGGTGCCCGCCCACGGGACGCTGTTCAGTGGCGGCGGGTTCTTCACGGGTTGCGTCCCCCACCAGTGGCCGTCGTAGGGCTTTGGGCGGAAGGCGATGCCGCCGAGGGCGGCTGTAACTCGAGCGCGGGTGGGTGGACTGGCATTGCGAAAATACGGGAAGGGATCAATCCACATCGAATCGAAGCCGTGGGTCGCGGTCAGCCAGGCAGCTTCGTAAAGCGGATCAGTCGGATCCGCTAAAGCGACCGCGATGAGTCCCCACTCGCCATGCTCTCGAATCATCCGACGAACACTGAACCGCACCCACGCATCGGGATCGTTGAGTCCTTCCGCGACGTTCAGCCCGGCTCCGGGAATGGACCCGAGACGGGTGAGCGCGGTCACGATGGCGAGGCGGACCTCGCTGGTGGAATCACGGAACCGCTCGACAAGCATATCCAAAGCAGGAGCGTGAAGCTCCCCCAAGGCACGCGCCGCTTGTGCGCGGACCGCAGGCGTCTTTGATTCCAGCGCACTCGCGAGCACGGCGATGACTGCGGACCGCGCATCGGACTTCGCAGCCAGCCCGGAGGGCTGAGGGACATTAGCCCCGGGTGAAACCCGGGGTTTCCCGTGCGCAGCGGAGTCCGCCCCGGCAGGGGCGGGGGAACTGAGAGCCGTTGCGTTTGCTTCCGCCGCCCCTCCGGGGCGGATGCTGGGGGACGTGATTCCGGGGGTGGTCGCTGCGCTCGACCCCCGGCTAATATCCGCCAGCCCGGAGGGCTGGAGAGATGGCGTGGCGGGCGCGAGGCGCGCGAGCGTCCAGAGCGCGTGGATGCGCTGCAAGGTCGGGGCGCGTTCGTTTTTGGCGGCAGCGGCTAATTTCTTCACCACGCCTTCACCTTTCATCACCAATGCCGCCTCCGCCCGCAGGCGCTGGTCGCGGTCGGGGTGTCCAAGGGCGGTGAGGAGTTCTTCGATGGTGGCTTTGCTTTCGTCTTTGAGGCGAGGGGCGATCTTCGCCTCGGGCCAGCTCAGACGCCAGATGGCGCCGGCGACGCGCGGGCTTTTCCAGCCGCCGTAGCCCCAGTCGGCGATGAGCAGGGAGCCGTCGGCGGCGACGCTGAGCTGCATCGGGCGGAAGTCGGCGCCTTTCTCGGGCTCGATGAGTTTAGTATCGCTGACCAGTTTGAAGGTGGCGCCGTCGCGCGCGACTTCGGTGACGAAGACGCCGGCCTTGCCCCACTCGCTGAAGAAATGTTTGCCGCGATATTTTTCCGGCAAGCCGTCGCTCAGGTAGCAGAGCCCGCCGGTGGGTGAGCCGCCGCCAAAGTCGGCCATGGCGGGGAGAAAATGACCAATGACCAATGGAGAATGACCAATGGAGGAAGCGGGCCGCGCGACACCACTGGCTTGGTCATTGGCCATTTTCCATTGGTCATTGCCGCCGTGTTGTTTGATCGCGGCGAGCGTCTGCTCGCTGGGCTGCACCACGCCATAGTTAGGGGCGCTGCGGTAGTCGTACGGGTAGCCGTAGTAGCCGCCTTCGATGTGGTGGGTGAGGCGGGTCCACCAGCCGTTGCCGTCGTCGGTGTTGTCGCGGGTGAAGGCGTTGTCTTCGGCGTCGAGATTGACCTGCAAGTGATTGCGCGTGCCGGTGGAGAAGACTTCGAGCTGGGTGCCATCGGTGCGGCAGCGGGCGATGCCGCCGCCGCGCATGGAGATGGTGCTGCCGTCCTTCACGCTCTTCGCCTGGAAGATGCCGCGGTCGCCGACGCTGATGTAGAAGAAGCCGTCCATGCCGAGGGTGAAGCCGCTGACGACGTGGTCGTTGAGGCTTTCATTGGGCGGGATGCCGAGATTGGTGACGAGGTCTTCGCGCACGTCGGCGATGCCGTCGCCGTCGGTGTCCCGGAAGCGGGTGAGCAACGGATCGTGGAGGACGTAGAGGTAGCCGTCGTGCCAGGCGCTGCCGGCGGGCGAGTAGATTTTGTCGGCGAAGACGGTGCGCTTTTTATCCGCGCCCATGCTCGAGAAGCGGATGATTTGATTGACCGGCTGGCTGGTGCTGAGGCGGCCGTCGCGCGGGTCATTGCCGACGTAGATGGAGCCATCGGGCGCGCCGCAGACGGTGGTGCAGGCTTCGACATCGGGAGAGCTGGCGACGAGTTCGATGCGGAGCGCGGGGTCGTTGACGATCGGCGGCTTCGGTGCGGCGGGGGCTTGGGCGAGGAGATGCGCCGCAGAGGCGCAGAGAAGGAGGAGAGGGACGCGGAGGGAGCGGGGAATCATGGCGGAGCGGCGAGTGTCCGGAGTCGGGAGCACAGCGTCAACTCCGCCGGGCGCGTGATCGGAGTTGCCAGCGGGCGCAGTTCCCGCCAAACAAAAGACCCGCCGCGCTGGTTGTCCGTGCAACCTAGTTTAATCCCCCTCCCCCTCCTCATGATTCCCTGCTTCTCCCGCCTGCCCGCCATCCTCTGCTCGACCATCGCCCTCAGCTCGCTCGCGTTCGCGGACGTAACGCTGAAACAGGAGGCGGACAAGGTGAGTGTGTCGATCGATGGCCAGCTTTTCACCGAGTATCATTTCACCGGGGCGCGCCGCCCTTACCTCTATCCGGTGTATGGCCCGACGGGCGCCGGCATGACGCGCAACTACCCGATGAAGGAAGGGGTGCCGGGCGAAGAAGCGGATCATCCGCATCACAAGGGCCTATGGTTTGGCCATCGGCACGTGAACGGCGCGGGCTTCTGGGAAGACTCGGCGAAAGTGGGGACGAAGCTCGGGAAGATCGTTCACGATGGTTTCTCGGAAGTGAAGGGCGGCAAGGACGCGGGCGTGGTGCGCGTGAAAAACAAGTGGGTGCTGGATGAAGGCGGCGAGGTGATCTGCACGGATGAGACGACGCTGCGCTTTACCCAGATGAAGGCGGGACGTGTGATCGATTTCACCGTGACGATCAAGGCCGGGGAAAAGGAAGTGGTCTTCGGCGACGACAAGGATGGCACGATGGCGATCCGCGTGGCGGAATCGATGCGCGTCGAGAAGGCGAAGCCGAAAGGCGAGAAGCTCGCGCCGGGAGCGACCCCAGTGCCTACTCCAGCGGGCGAAGGCCACATCGTGACGAGCGAGGGCAAGCGCGACAAGGATGCGTGGGGCACCCGCGCGCCGTGGTGCGACTATTTCGGGCCGGTGGAAGGCAAGACCGTCGGCGTGGCGATGTTCGATCACCCGAGCAATCCGCGCTACCCGACATGGTGGCACGTGCGCACGTATGGGCTCTTCGCAGCGAACCCTTTCGGACAGGCGCAGTTTGAAAAGCTGCCGGATAAAAACGCGGGCGACTACAAGATCGCTCCCGGCCAGAGCGCGACTTTCCGCTACCGCATTTATTTCCACGAAGGCGACGAGCAGCAGGGCAAAGTCGCCGAGCAATACCGCGACTTCATCGCCACGGTGAAGTAACCCCTATTCCACTCCAAACCCCCAACCCCAAAGAACCACATGTCCAGTCAACTCACCCGCCGTTCCTTCCTCACCCGCACCGCGCTCGCCGGCGCGGCGCTCTCGCTGCCCGCGCGCGTTTATTCACAAGCCGAAGGCGCCAACGGCGACATCCGCGTGGCCGTCGTCGGCTTCAATGGTCGCGGCCAGTCGCACATCAGCGCGTATCTCGGCATGAAGGGCGTGCGCATCGTGGCGCTCTGCGATGTGGACCAGGCGGTGCTCGACAAGGGCGTCGCGCAACTCGCGGCGAAGAACCAGGTGGTGACGCCTTACAAGGACATCCGCAAGCTGCTCGACAGCGGCGAGGTGGACGCGATCTCGATCGCCACGCCCAACCACTGGCATTCGCTCGGCGCGATCTGGGCGCTGCAGGCCGGCAAGGATGTGTATGTCGAGAAACCCATCTCGCACAATGTGTGGGAAGGTCGCCAGCTCGTGAAGGCGACGGAGAAGTATAAGAAGATCGTCCAGATGGGCGTGCAGAGCCGTTCGGCCAAAGGCATCGCCGAGGTCATCGACTGGATGAAAAAAGATCAGCCGCTCGGCAAGCTGAAGTGGGTGCGCGGCCTCTGCTACAAGCGCCGCCCGAGCATCGGCCTCGTCAGCGGCGATCAACCCGTGCCCGAGACCGTCGATTACGATCTCTGGTCCGGTCCCGCGCCGCTCGTACCCTCGCACCGCAACGATCCAAAATACGGCACTCTGCACTACGCCTGGCACTGGATCTGGAACTACGGCAATGGCGACCTCGGCAACCAGGGCATCCATCAAATGGACATCGCCCGCCGCTTCACCGGCGAGATGGCGCTCGCGCCTAAGGTGTGGTCGCTCGGCGGACGCCTCGGCTACAAGGACGACGGCGAGACGCCGAACTCGCAGATCGTTTTCCAGGACTACGCGGCCGCGCCGCTGATCTTCGAAGTGCGCGGATTGCCCGACAAAACCGATTCCAAGGAAATGGACAAGTATCGCGGTGCCAGCGTCGGCGTCGTGGCGCAGTACGAGAACGGCTATGTCGTCGCGCCGGACTACCAAAACGCTGCGGTCTTCGATAACGAGGACAAGCTCATCCGCCGCTATGGCAAGCCGCCGATGGCCAAGGACATGGTGGAATCGAATCCCCTGCCCGCCGCGGAGAAACCCGCCGAAGGCGGTGCCGCGCCCAAAGACGAAGGGCACTTCGACAACTTCATCAGTTGCGTCCGCAGTAGGAAGTCGGAAGACCTCAACGGCAAGATCCTCGACGGCCACATCTCGAGCGCGCTCTGCCACACCGGCAACATCTCGTATTTGCTCGGCAAGAAAGCGACGCCTGCGGAGCTGCGGGAGGACCTGACGACCAACAAGGAAGCGCTCGATTCGCTCAACCGTCTCGCGACGCACCTCGAAGCGAACGGCGTGGATTTGAATCTGGAGAAGCTAACGCTCGGGCAGTTCCTGAAGATGGATCCGAAGACGGAGAAGTTCATCAAGAACCCTGCCGCCGACAAGCTGCTGACCCGCGTTTACCGCAAGCCTTACATCGTGCCGGAAAAGGTCTAAGCGCGCTCTTCCATGATCCGCTGCACCCTCGCCGCGCTCTTCGCGGTCACGCTGCTCGCGCGTGCCGAGAACCCGCCCGGAATTCCCGCCGACTACCAGCTCGTCTACTCGCAGGACTTCTCGACGCCGGATGCGGTGAAGGATTTCACCTTCACCGATCCGGCAGCGTGGACCGTCTCCACCGCCGATGGCCAAGCCGCCCTCGAGCTAACCAAACAGAGCAGCTACCAGCCGCCGGTGCGTTCGCCGGTGAACATCGCGCTGCTGGCTAACAAAGTCTTCGGCGACGTGATCATCGAGGCCGACTGCCAGCAGACCGGCAAGGAATACGGTCACCGCGACATGATCTTCGTCTACGGCTTCCAAAGCCCGGCGAAGTATTACTACACGCACATCGCGACGAAGGGCGACGACCACGCGCATAACTGCTTCGTGGTCAATGACGCGCCGCGGGCGAAGTTTGCCAGCGACGTGACGACGGGCGCGAACTGGGGCCTCGGTGAGTGGCATCACATCCGCATCGAACGCAAAGCGAGCGTCGGCACCGTGCGCATTTTCTTCGACGACATGGCGAAGCCGATCATGACCGGCAACGACAAGACCTTCGGCGCCGGCGCCATCGGCTTCGGGTCGTTCGACGACACCGGCAAGATCACCGGCATCAAAGTCTGGTCGCCCGCCATCGAAACCAAAACCACCGAACCCTTCGCCAAATAACATGCGCCTCCCTGCCCTGCTCCTCACCCTCGCCTCCGTCGCGTCGCTCCAAGCCGCGCCGCTCGAACCCATCCCGCTCTGGCCCAACGGTGCCCCCGGCGCGCTCGGCACCGCCGAGCCAGACGTACCCACGCTCACCGCCTTCCTGCCCGCGCCCGAAAAGGCCACCGGCGCGGCAATCGTCATCTGCCCCGGCGGCGGTTACGGTGGACTCGCACCGCACGAAGGCGCCGGCTACGCCGAGTGGCTCGCGGAGAATGGCATCGTCGGCATCGTCTTGAAATACCGCCTCGGCTCAAAAGGCTACCGCCACCCCGCCATGCTCCACGACGCCGCGCGCGCCGTGCGCCTCACGCGCTCCAAAGCCGGCGAGTGGAAGATCGACGTGAAGCGCGTCGGCATCATGGGCTCAAGCGCTGGCGGTCATCTCGCCTCCACGCTGCTCACGCACTTCGACGCCGGGAAAGCCGACGCCACCGACCCGATCGAGCGCCTCAGCTCGCGCCCCGACCTCGGCATCCTCTGCTACCCGGTGATCACCATGGGCGCCCACACGCACGGCGGTTCCAAGAAAAACCTGCTCGGCGAAAACCCCGCGCCCGAGCTCATCGAACTCCTCTCCAACGAAAAGCAGGTCACCAAAGACACGCCGCCGACCTTCCTCTGGCACACCTGGGAAGATAACGCGGTGAAAGTGGAGAACTCTCTCGATTTCGCCGACGCCCTGCGCAAAGCCGCCGTGCCCTTCGACCTTCACGTCTATCAGAAAGGTCGCCACGGGCTCGGACTCGGCGGCGGTCGCGAAGGCGGCCCGCATCACCCGTGGGCGGCGGATTGCCTCTACTGGCTGAAAGAACAGGGCTTCGCCAAATAAGCAGCGTCGCATAGAACGAAGAAAGCGGGTGCCCCGACCAGGCGCACCCGCTTTTTGTTTTCAGCGCGAGGGCGACTACTTCACCTCGGCGATCTTCGTCAGCGCGATCGTCTTCTTGCCGTCTTTCTCGGTGATCGCGCCCTCGGCGTTCACCTTCACCGTGTCCTGGCAGATCGTGCTGTGAAACGCCTTCGCCACATCGTTCTTGTCGGCGAGGATCACTTCCTTTTTCCCATCCGCGCCGGTGACCGTGATCGCGGCCTGGCAGGAGGTGGTTACGTTCAGCGTGCATTTGGCGCACGTCGCTTCTCCAGTGACTTTCGCGTCTTCCGCCAGCGCGACTGAGCCGAGCAAGGCGAAAACCGACAAACTGAGCAGGGTTTTTAATTTCATAATTTGCATTGGCTGAAGGCGGCTGAATTGCCGCCGATCGAGTTGGCCGGAACATCCCTCACTTCCAGCGCACCCGCCAGTGAACACTCGGAAGTTTCCATCCCCTCGCCGGCCCATCATTCACCGGCACGACTTCGCGGAAAAAAAGTGTTGCCGCCCCGGCGGAGGTGGGGCATTCATGCAGCCCGCTTTCCCAAATCCTGAGTAGCTCAGCGGTAGAGCAATCGACTGTTAATCGATCGGTCGCTGGTTCGATCCCAGCCTCAGGAGCCATCCCGCCAGGCGCACCGACCACCCACTCGGATGGCTCACGCACATGCCCCTCTCCCCTGAGCGAGCATCGGTTGAATCCCGAACGACCAGTCAGCGGCCCCCGCGAGAGCGAGAAACACGCTTTCTTTCTACCGCCGGAGCCGCCTAGTTTCACTCCCCATGAAACTCCCCATCTTCGCCCTCTCCCTCCTCGCCACTTTCGCCTGCTCGGCCGCCGAGCCCACGCTCGAGCCGCTCTTCAATGGCCGGGACCTCACCGGCTTCAAGGCTGAGGGTGCTGCGGAATTTTGGCGCGTGGAGAACGGCGTGCTCATCGGCGAAAACAATGCCGAGAAGAAAGGTCACTACCTCTGGACCGAAAAGGAATACGGCGACTTCGTCATCGAGTTTGACGTGCGGTGGAAAGCGACCACGGAGCGCGGCGTCGATACCGGCATCGAAATGCGCAAGCCCAAGATCCAGCTCCAGCTCGGCGTCTCGGGCAGCTTGAAAGTGGACATGACAGGCTCCTTCTACACCGGCGGCAAACCCGCGTATCCCGAGGCTGGCCAGGCCAAGGAAGCGAAGAAACTCCTCAACCGCGAGGGCGAGTGGAACACCTTCCGCATCCAGGCCAAGGGCGACACCTTCAGTTGCTGGATCAATGGCCAGAAAGCCTCGGAATATACCGATGCGAAATTCTCCGGCGCGGCCCCGCTCGGACTGCAGATCCACGGTGCCGTCGAGATGAAGGTGGAGTATCGCCACATGAAGATCGCACCGCTCTGAAGCGGGCGGTCTCCCTGCCGAGCGCCGGCGGCTCCGGTCAAAGGGTCCATACTGGTTTTCGCCTCCATCGGCGCGCACGTTTTGCCCCGTCCACTCAGCGCCCCGAAAGCCATGGCGCCCTCCCGCACGACCCCCGCCCGGTCGCCCGGCAGAGCCTGCACCAGCGCCTCGTTTCCGTGGAAAAGACATCGACCCACCCGCGCCCCTCCGCTATCCACTCCACGCCAGACGACCAGCACCGCAGACACCCGGCGAGAGCCGGCCGGCCATGGAGGACACGCCTCGGGACAGCCCTTTCGCCCCACCCCTGCCCCGTTTTTCCCCACACCCCATGGCCCGCTCGAAGACTTCAGACCTCAAAGACACCACCGCCCACCTCGGCTTCGAAGCCAAGCTCTGGCTCTCCGCCGACAAGCTCCGCAACAACATGGACGCGGCGGAGCCGAGCCGAGCGAGACAGACTGCGAACAGCAGCTCGAAGGGTGAGCGCGGAGGCGCGAATCAATACTTCCTCACCCAGTTCGCCAGCGGGGTTGATCTCCTGTCCGTAAAGGTGCGTGGCGACCTGCTTGCCGTGGTCCTTGGCGGTCTGCTGGAGCGTTTCCTCCGCGACGGTGAGCATACCGCCAGTGCCGCAGGCGCAGTCGTAGAGCAGGTAGGTGCCGGACTCGATCTTGTCCGCCACGGGCAGGAACATGAGGCTGGCCATGAGCTTCACCGCATCGCGTGGCGTCCAATGATGTTCAAAGACGACGCGCAACTCTTCAAGCAGTTCCAGGACAACGAATCCTTCCGCCATTGGCTAACGGACACGGTATTCGGGATGACTTACGAAGAGTGAGTTGGCTGCCAGAAAACATCCTCGAACAGGAAGACGGC
>JBBQYR010000058.1:0-27129 GCA_038208565.1 Chthoniobacterales bacterium | reverse complement strand
TAGCCGATCATATCGCCATGGCCCGTGGCCTTGAAGATGTCCGCAAAGAACTTGGAGAGGAGGAAGCACGCGACGGCCGCGCCGAGGATACCGACGGCCTTGAACATTTCCGCGAAGCTGGCGCCCTTTTCGGCGGCTTCCGATTTCGGGAATTTCTGGCCCATGAACATGATGCCGTAGAGTACCGTGGGCACGAGGTAGAGGGCGAGCTGGAGCTTCCAGTTGAGCGCCATCTTGTCGTCGAGAACCCAACCGGCGGCGGCGCCGATGATCATGCCTGCGGGCCACGAGGCGTGCAGGATGTTCAGGTAGTGCGTGCGGTTTTTTGGGTAAAGTGTGGCGACCAGCGGATTGGCCACGGCTTCGAGAGTGCCATTGGCAAACGCGAAGATAAACATACCCCAGAAGAGGAAGGTGTAGGCATTCTCCGGGGTGCTCGCGCCGAAGGTGACGAACGCGGAGAGCACGTGGCTGATGAGGGCGAGGGCCACGAGTTTGCCGTAGCCGATTTTATCCACGATGACGCCGCCGAGGATGATGCCGAAGCAGAAGCCGGAGAAACCCGCGCCGCCGATCGCGCCGAGCTGAGCGCCGGTGAAGCCGAACTCTTTCGCCCAGTTGTCGAAAATGCCGCCGCGGATGGCGAAGCCGACGCCAGCGGCGAGGATGGCCATGAATCCGGCCCAGAGGAGGCGGCTGGCGTTGGGTGCGATGCCTTCAGTTTTTGCGGACATGAGTTGGTTGGTTGGGTTGGGTTGGTTCGGGGAGATGGGTTGGGTGGATGCTGCGAGCCGCTGGGTTCGGGCGAAGCGCGGGGCATGAGAGCGAGCCCGTTTCGCGGTGTCAATGGGGAAATCAGTGTGGATGAGCTTTGGCGGGCGATCGGGTGCGGGCTAATGACTTGGCTGGTTCGCGGGTTGTTGCGGAGAACCATCCCACCCGCAATGTCCATCGCCATGTCTCCCCGCACGCTCTTCGCTCTGTTCGGCCTTCTCGCTTTCTCGATGCCCACTTTCGCCGCCGACAAGGCGCCGGAGGAAACTTATCTCGAGCCCGATGCCGCCGGGCCGGACTTTGTGGTGCAGGGGGAATACGTCGGGAAGGATTGTGCGGCGCAGGTCATCGCGCTCGGTGGCGGGAAGTTTCAGATCGTCGGCTGGAGCAAAGGGCTGCCGGGCGCGGCCGAAGATGCCGAGAAGACGGTGCAAGTCGCGGCGGAGCGCGTGGGCGACCGGGTGACATTCGATGGCGAGGGCTGGAAGGGTGAGATCACGAGCGGCCAACTGCGCGGCACCGACAAGGAGGGCAACTCCTGGGAACTGAAGCGCATCGTGCGCGAGTCGCCGACGCTCGGCGCCAAGCCGCCCGCCGGGGCGATCGTCCTTTTCGACGGTAGCAATGCCGACGCGTGGGTGAACGGCCACGTCGATGAGCGCAAGCTCCTCCAGGCCGGCACCAAAACGAAGCAGGCCTTTGGCGACTTCACGCTGCATCTCGAGTTCCGCACGCCGTTCAAGCCGACCGCGCGCGGGCAGGGCCGCGGCAACAGCGGCGTGTATCTGCAGGATCGCTATGAGTGCCAGGTCCTCGATTCCTTCGGGCTGAAAGGCGAAAACAACGAAGCGGGCGGCATCTACACGATCTCCAAGCCGCGGCTGAACATGTGCTTCCCGCCGCTCTCGTGGCAGACCTACGACATTGATTTCACCGCCGCGCGTTTGGACGCCGAGGGGAAAAAGACTGCGAATGCCAAAGCGACCGTGCGCCTCAATGGCGTGATCGTGCAGAACGCCGTGGAGATTCCGAAGCCGACCGGCGGCGGACAGCCAGAGAAAGCGACGCCCGGCCCGATCCAACTCCAAGGCCACGGCAACCCCGTCTTCTACCGCAACGTCTGGATCGTGGAGAAAAAGTAGGCGCGGCGCTCCTCCTCCACGCAGTCATCCTTCGCTTCGCTCAGAATGACCGCATTTTGGGAAGCGCGTTTGACAGTGGCGCGCGTTCCCGACTTTGCTGCGGCATGTTCCGACGGTCATGAAAACCTCCGCCTTCCTCGTGGAAGCCAGCGCGGCGGGTGCGCGCCTCGATCAATTCCTCGCGAGCAGCGTGCCGGAGCTTTCGCGGGCGCGCGTCCAGGATTTGATCAAGGCTGGCCACGTGACGCTGAACGGCGCTGCCGCGAAAGCGAGTGCGCGGCTCCGCGTGGGCGATGCGCTCACGATCAGCGAGCCGCCGCCCGTAGCGACCGAGACCGTGGCCGAGGATATCGCGCTCGAGGTGCTCTTCGAGGACGACGACCTCATCGTGCTCAACAAACCTGCCGGGCTCGTCGTGCATCCGGCCGCGGGTAATTGGAGCGGCACGGTGGTGAACGCGCTGCTCCATCATTGTCGCGAGCTTTCCGGCATCGGCGGCGAACAGCGCCCCGGCATCGTCCATCGGCTCGACAAGGACACCAGCGGCTGTCTCGTCGCCGCGAAGAGCGACCTCGCGCATCAGTCGCTCGCGCGGCAATTCGCCGGGCGCGAAGTGAGCAAGATTTACCTCGCGATCGTCGCCGGGAAAATCCGTTACCTGACCGGCACGATCGACGCCCCGATCGGGCGGCATCCCGTGCAGCGGAAGAAGATGACCGTGCTCAAGGAAGGCGGTGGGCGCGAGGCGCGGACGGGCTATCGCGTGGTGCAGGCACTACCCGCCGGCACGCTCGTGGAGTGCACGCTGCACACCGGCCGCACGCATCAGATCCGCGTGCATCTCAAGCACCTCGGGCATCCCTTGCTCGGCGACGAGGTGTATGGCAAGCGCGCCGGTTTTTCCCGCCAGATGCTCCACGCGTGGCGGCTCGGCTTTGCGCACCCGCGCACCGGCGAGCGGCTTAATTTCGAGTCGCCGATCCCGCCCGACTTCGTGGAAGCTGGGGTCCCTTCCCAATTGCCATGAGCGAATTTCAGAAAGCCGTCGAACTCGTCGAGACCACGCTGCGCGAATACCAGGACCGCGGCATCGATCTGCGTGCGTCCGAGGCCGTGCTCGAGCAACTCGCCAGCCTTCCGCCCGAGCCGCGGGCTCGTTCCGTGGAGGGCGACGCGCCGTCGTCGCGCCTGGCTCCGCGGAAAGACGAGGCGCCGACCCAGCGCGGGTTGCTCGCCAAGGAACCGACCGCCGCGCCTGCCCGCAAACCCGCGTCCTCGCCCGTGCTCGTGACCGCGCCTGCGGGAGTCGCGTCCCAGCTTGCCCCGAGCGAAGGCACGAAAGCCGAGCGCCTCGACGCGATGCGCGAGCCGGTGCTGGCCTGCACGAAGTGTCCGCACCTCGTGAAGTCGCGCACGCAGGTCGTCTTCGGCGTGGGCAATCCCGAGGCGGAACTGATGTTCGTCGGCGAAGCACCGGGTGAAGATGAGGACCTTCAGGGCGAGCCGTTTGTCGGGAAAGCGGGACAGTTGCTGACGAAGATCATCGAGACGATGGGCTTCGCGCGGGGCGACATTTATATTGCGAACGTCCTCAAGTGTCGCCCCGATATGCCGCTGGGCGATGCGGGGAACCGCAAGCCGAAGCTGGAAGAGATGCAGACGTGCCTGCCGTATTTGCGCGAGCAGATCAGCATCATCCAGCCGCGGCTCATCGTGGCGCTCGGCGCGACGGCGATGGAAGGGTTGACGGGTTCGACGGAGGCGATGTCGCGGCTGCGCGGGCACTGGCACGACTTCCACGGCACGCCGCTCATGGCCACGTATCACCCGGCGTATTTGCTGCGGAACCAATCGCTGAGCGAAAAGCGGAAGGTCTGGGAGGACATGCTCCTCGTACTGGAAAAGCTCGGGAAGACGATTACCGAGAAACAGCGGAATTACTTTCTGGCGAAGTAGGGAGCGGGTGCACGGTGGGATTGAAAAAGCCTGTCATCCTGAGCGCTGCCGAAGGACCTCCAATATCCTTCTTCCTCTGCCACGTCGCTGCCGGGAGCGTCCTCGCTTTCACCTCCGCGCGGATGAGGAAGGGCGGACGCTGGAGGTCGTTGCGCCGCCTACCTCCGCCCCGGCGCTGTCTCGCTTCGCGCCTGCCCACTGGCCCGCCAGACGCTGCGCTCAGGATGACCGCCTGAAGTTAGCTCACCTCTTCTTCCGCCTCCGGCTCCGCTGGTGGCGGCAGCGGGAGGCCTTGCATCACGCGGCGATAGGACCACGCGAGCGCGCGCTCCGAGAAGGCCGAGGCCACGGCTTGCGCGAGGGCGAAGCGCACCGTGGTCCGCGAGACCTTGATCTTCTCGGTGCGCTCCAGCGCGCCGGGTTCGCCGAGCAGGCGCAGCGTGCGCATGCCGAGATTCCACGGGAGAAAACATGCCGCCCGCAGTCGCGGCGAACGCAGCGCGAGCAGGTAGTCGTGACCGTGTGCGAGCTGGATGATCGCTTTATGGCGCCAGCGATCGAAGACCGGCTGCGCTTTCACGGGCGCATCCATGACGGGCGTGGGCGAGGTGCCGGCGGCGCGCAGCTCCGGCTCGGGCAGGTAGCAGCGGCCATTGCGCAGATCCTCTGGCAGGTCGCGCAGGATGTTCACGAGTTGCAGGCCCTTGCCGTATTCGGCGCCGAGGCGGCGCATCTCCGCGAGGCCGAGCGTGGCGCAATCGGGGAGATGGGTGAGGCAGAGACGCGTCCAAAATTCCCCGACGCAGCCCGCGACGAGATAGGTGTATTCGTCAAGTTCTTCGGCGCTTTGCAGGGCGACGATGAGTTCGCCGCCGCTGAAGCGCTCAAGGTCGAGCGTCTGCCCGCGGATGATCTTGCGGAGCACATCCACGATCTCGCTGCGGTCCTTGTTGTCGATCTGCGCGAGCCATTGCAGGCAGCGGTCGAGATTGCAGAGGAGCGTGGTCTCGCCGGCATGCGGTGTGTGGATGTCGTGCTGCAATTCCGTGAGGCCCACGGGACGGCCGGTGCGGACCATGCGCTCGAAGGCGGCGAGATGCAGGAGCCGCGTCTCGACCGGCACCGCGACGCTATCGGCGATGGTATCGCTCGCCCGCGCCAGCAAATAGGCGAGGCCGATCGGCGCCTGCAGCCGGCGCGGGAGAAGTCGGATCGAGAGATAAAAGGAACGCGAGACTGAGGCGAGCAGGGGTCCGCCGAGGTCTTTGGTATTCATCGCCATGTGCCGCAAGGGAATACGGAAAAGGCGAAAGGCGGAAGGCGAAAGGCGAAAGGCGGAAGGCGAAAGGCGAAAGGCGAAAGGCGAAAGGCGAAAGGCGAAAGGCGAAAGGCGAAAGGCGAAAGGCGAAAGGCGAAAGGCGAAAGGCGAAAGGCGAAAGGCGATGTCGTCGGGCGACGACGCGATCGGCCTCTACTCCGCCGCGACCGGCCGCAGCACCACCTTGCTCTCCGTGAACTGCCCGAGCCCCATTTCCTCGGCGCTTTGCAGCCACTCCACGCGGCGGGCGATGGAGGGGAGCTTCGCTTCCTTGCGCCAGGTGTCGATGAGCCGGAAGGCATTCGCGTCGAGCGCCACGGGGTCGGTGCTGGCGTAAAGCGTGTGGTAGGGGAAGGCGTAGTTCGGATTAAAACGTGGTCCGCCGGCGTATTGCACGAGGAGCGCATCCATGATGGTGAGGACGACTTTCCCGCCGACGCGCTCATCGGCGTAAAGATCGAGCAAGCCGCTGGCGGCGTCGGTTTCGAGCTGGGTGAAGCGGCGCCAGTTATCGATGTTCGGCACGGTCATGTTGTAGATCGCGCCACCCACGCCGACGCCGGCTTCGTCGGAGAGCACGGGGATATTGACGACCTTGGTGATCTGCTTGCTGAGCACGTTGGCGAGGCAACTGTTCGAGCTGAACTGGTCGGCCTCGACGAGCTTCTTGCCGAGCTTGCCCTGCTTCTCGGCAAACATGGCGTCGCCCCAGATGAGTTTGCCGAGGATCGGGGCGCTGAAGACGGCGGCGCGGTCGTAGCCGATGATCGGCGGGATGCTCACGACGTCGTAGCCGCCGCGTTTCGCGGTGAAGCCAGCGGCGCGCAGGTCCTCGAGGTCGCGGTCCCAGACGATGATGCGGTTGCGGGGGACGCCCGCGCTTTCCAGCCCCGCGACGACGGCCTCGACGATGCCGCGATGCGTGGCGAAATAACGCCGACCTGCGGCGGAGACCTTGATGCCGACGCGATCAGTGGGTTTGACGAGCGAACGCCAGGCGCTCGTGGAATCGGGCTGCTTGGTGACGGCGCGCACGAGGCGATCGACCATGCGCCGGGTGACCGCCGGGTTTTCCTCAAAGTGATCGAGCGCGGTGGCGTCCTGCGCGTAGTGGATGATGGAGAACGGGAGTGGCTTGGGTGCAGGCTGGGGCTCTGCGGCGGAAAGCGGCAGGCAGAGAAGTGCGGCGGCAGCCACCAGCGTAAGTCGAAACACAGGCGGCGAATATGCGGGCACGACCCGAGGTGTCAATTCGCGGGGCAGCCGGGGAGATCTGGCAGCTTCAGCTCAGGCCGAGCGAACGCAGGAGCGAACGGTCGATGCGGCCGGTGACTTCGAGTCGGCGGTCGTACTGGTATTGCCGAATCGCCGCGCGGGTGCCGGGGCCGACTTCGCCATCGATGCCGCCCCGGTAGTAGCCGCGCCGCGAGAGCGCGCGCTGGACGCCGACGGCGAGATCTTCGTCGTCGTAGCCGCTGCTTCGGATGGTGCGGGTGTAGCTGGTCGTCAGCGGGGCGGTGGAAAGCGAGATGCCGATCGAAGGGCTGGAGTAGTAGGAGTAGGACGACGAGTAGCCGTAGGGAGAACCGGAGTAGTAGCTCGGATACGAATAGACCGGCGCGGAAGAATAATAGGCGGGCTGGGAGTAGTAGTTATTGCTGGGTCGGCAATTGCGGTAGCTGATCGACGGAGCGTAGCTGACGCGAGGCGCGTAGTAAGTGGGACGCGGGGCGCAGTAGCCGCCCGATGAGCCTGTGCTGATGACGATGCGCGGGCCGGCGCTGACGGAGCCGACGGAGACGAGTGCAAATGCCAGGCCGAGAAGTGGAGCGTGGAGTTTCATAGAATGAGGTGAATGTCGGGCCAGACGGATGGGCGCTGTGCGATATTCAAAAATTCCCACGATCTGCGTGTTGGCAAGGGAAGAGTTCGCGTTGGGCTACTGGGCGAAGGCCGGTTTTCCGTCCTGCAAAGTGATGGGCGGGCAGTAGAGGCCGAGCGGTTCGCGGCGCCACCAGGCGAGTTCGCCGAACTTCGTGAAGTGGTAGTCGTAGAAGGTCGCACGGATGAAGCGCGGAGGCGGATCGGGGAAGGGATTCTCGGGAAGCAGCGCGAGGACTTCCGGCGAGCCTTGCAGCAGGCGGATGAGAAACTCGGCGAACCACGGGTTGTCGCGGAGCGAGCCGAGCGCGGCGAACCACATCTGCCAATCGAGCCGAGGCTGATGCGGCGCGACGAAGCGCGGTCGCTGGCCGAGGTCGCCGGGTTTCCAGCGAAACTCGTAGCTGCGCCAGTTCACGCCGTCGTTGCTGCCTTCCACGATGATCTCGCGGCGCTCGGTCGTCATCACGGCGAAGAGCCCGTAGCCATTGAAGCTGCGCAGCGGCGCGAAGGTGGATGAGAGCGCGGCGAATGGTGCGGGCCACTTTTTCACGAGCCGCACCGAGGAGAGCAGCGGCTGAAGGGTGATGAGGACGACGATGGCCGCGAGACCGAGCGTCGTCCACCGCGCCCACGGCGGGACGCTTTCAGTCGGAGACGCCGAACCGATCCGCGCGCGCAGCCGGGCGGGCCACGCGGTATCATCGAAGAGCAGCAGGCAGAGCGCGATGGTGAGCCAGTTGAAGTAGGCGTAGTTGCCGGTCGTGAGGATGGCGACTTGCAGCGCGATGAGCGCCCACGCCGCGCCGTGCCGCCAGCGTCGTGGTGCGAGGAGGAGCAGGGGAGCGAGGAACTCGATGGCGAAAATTACGAACGTCGCGAGACAAAGCAGCCACTCGGGAAGCTGATGCACGAACCACGAGGTCCAGAGCGGGAGCGGCTGCGTCTCGAAATGGTAATCGAGCGCGGTGAACGACGCCCACGCCGGATCGCCGCTCGCCAGCTTCACCGCCCCGGATTCAAACATGAGCCGGAAAAGCAGCCACCAGAGCAGCAGGCGCGCGGTCTCGGAGACGAACGTGGACTTCGCCCAATCGGGCCGACGGCTCCATGGCAGATAAGCTGCGGCGAGGAGCGCGACTTCGAGCAGGAGCGCGTCCCATTGGAAATTGAGGAACGGATTCACCACGCTGCAAAGCGAGAGATAGAGCGCCCACGAAACCAGCGCGCACGGCCCGGGGAACCACTCGCCCCACATCAGCACCACGGCCAGCGCGACCCCGGCGAGACACAACCCGAGCAGCATCGCGTCGCCTGCGCCCAGCCAGCACAGCGTCGGCACCTGCCAGAGCGCGGCGGTGCCGAGTTGATTCCACACGGCGTCGAGCCAGCGCTGGGCGGGCATGATGCCGCGCTCGCCCGCGAGCCCGCGGATTTGCAGGGCCAGCGAGCCGAAGGCGCAGAACAGCACCGCACCGAGGAGTCGCGCGAAAATCCAGCGCGCCGTGGCAAAATCAGGCCGCAGCGCCGGGGCCAAGAGGCGCCCGAAGTTCTGGGAGACGCGGCCGGGCGACACGCGGGGTCAGCTCTTTTTTGCCAGTCGCTCGATCTCGGCGAATTCCGCCGCGCTCACCGGCATCACCGAGAGTCGGGATTGCTTGAGCAGCTTGAGTTCATGGAGCTTGGTCGCGGTTTTGATCACGGCCAACGGCACGGGATTGGGCAACGCTTTGACCGGCGCGAGATCGACGCAGGACCAATCACCTTCCTCAGCCGTCGGGTCGCGGTAGGCCTCCTTCACGACCTCGGCGATGCCGACGATCTCCTTGCCGACGACGCTGTGGTAGAAGAACACGCGGTCGCCCTTGCGCATGGCGCGCAGGTTGATTCGCGCCTGAAAATTGCGAACCCCGGTCCAAGCGGTGCGCCCGTCCTTGACCAAGTCGCTCCATGCGTAGGCGGCCGGCTCCGATTTCACCATCCAGGATTGTGGGGACATGCTCATATTGCCGCGGAATGAGGCGAAAACCACGGCGCGAGGCAAGCAAATCGCCGCGCGTAATTCGGCGCAGGGTTCTGTGACGATTTGGCGTTGCCACCAAAACGAAACTCCCTAGACTCCCGCACCCTTTCCCCAAAAAACACTGCTCTCTATGCTCCCCGTCGCTGCCAGTTTCCTCCTCTCTTCCGGGCTTACGCTCTCGATGGTATGTGCCGTCGTCGGACTCGGTGCCGCGCTCTATTTGATCAAAACGATCCTCGCAGTGAAGGTCGGCAATGAGCGCATGCGCCAGATCGCCGGGGCGATCGAGGAAGGGGCGAAGGCTTATCTCGGCCGGCAGGTGCGCTCGATCGTGGTCATTGCGGCGGTGATCGTGGTGCTGCTCTTCATCTTCAAAGATACGCCGACCGCTGTGGGCTTCCTGCTCGGCGCGGTGTGCTCGCTGGCGGCTGGTTTTATCGGCATGCGCGTGGCGGTCGTGGCCAATGTGCGCACGGCGCAGGGCGCGATGGAGAGCCGCAAGAAGGCGCTGCAAGCGGCGTTCAATGGCGGTGCGGTCACGGGCCTGCTCGTCGTCGGGTTGGCGCTGCTTTCGGTCGGGCTGTTCTGGGTCGTGATGCAGAAGATGGTCGGCGATCAGAGGGCGGTGGCGTCGCTCATCGGCGTGGCGCTCGGCGCTTCGCTCATCTCGGTTTTTGCCCGTCTCGGTGGCGGCATCTACACCAAGGCCGCGGATGTCGGCGCGGATCTCGTGGGCAAGGTCGAATCGAACCTCGATGAAGACGATCCCCGCAATCCGGCGACCATCGCGGACAACGTCGGCGATAACGTCGGTGATTGCGCAGGCATGGCGGCGGACGTCTTTGAAACGTACGCCGTGAGCTTGATCGGGGCGGTTCTGGTCGGCGGCTTGACCGCGAACTTCGGCGCGCCGGTCGTCTATCCTTTTGTCCTCGGCGGCCTGTCGATCATCGCCTCGATCATCGGCGTGATTTACGTGAACGTGACGGGTTCCAAGCCCGCGAATGCGCTGATGGGCGGCGTGCTTTTGAGCGCGCTCATTTCCGCGGCGATGTTCTGGCCGGTCACGCAGGCGCTTTTCCCGACCGGCCTCCAGGTCACGGACGTCCTCACCGGCCTGCCCGCGAGCTACACCGCTGGCGGCATCTACTTCGCGGCCATCGTCGGCCTGCTCATGACCGGCGCCGCCGTGCTCATCACCAACTACTACACGTCCACCGAATACGCGCCCGTCCGCAAGATCGCCGACGCCAGTGTCACCGGGCACGCCACGAATATCATCGCCGGCATCGCCGTCGGCCAGCACGCCACCGCACTCCCCGTGCTTTGCATCAGCGCTTCGATCTGGCTCAGCTACAGCACGGCGGGGCTTTACGGCATCGCCGTCGCGGTCATGGCCATGCTCGCCATGGCGGGCATCATCATCTCGCTCGATGCCTTCGGCCCGATTACCGACAACGCGGGCGGCATCGCCGTCATGAGCGGTCTGCCGAAGGAAGTGCGCGCCATCACCGACGACCTCGACGCCGTCGGCAACACCATGAAGGCCGTGACCAAAGGCTACGCCATCGCCAGCGCCGGTCTCGCCGCCATCGTGCTCTTCGGTTCCTATTTCGTGGACCTCAAGCACCACCTCGAAGTCGTCAAACAACTCGCGCCCGACCAGGTCGCCACGATGCTCAGCTTCTCGCTTAAGGATCCGAAGGTCATCATCGGCCTCTTCATCGGCGGCCTGCTGCCTTATCTCTTCTCCGCGTTCTCGATGAACGCCGTCGGCCGCGCCGCGGGTGCCGTCGTCACCGAAGTCCGCCGCCAACTCGCCGCCAAGCCCGGCATCTTGAAAGGCGAAGACACGCCCGACTACGGCGTCTGCGTCGATATCGTAACCAAGGCCGCGCTCAAGGAAATGATCGTCCCCGCGCTGATGCCCGTGCTCGTCGTCGTGCTCGTCGCCGCCATTCCTGCGCTCGGTGCCGTCGTCCTCGGTGGCGTGCTCGTCGGCTCGATCGTCACCGGCCTTTTCATGGGCATCTCCATGACCAGCTCAGGTGGTGCCTGGGACAACGCCAAGAAGTTCATCGAAGAAGGTCACCACGGTGGCAAAGGCAGCGACGCCCACAAGGCCAGCGTCACCGGCGACACCGTCGGCGATCCTTACAAGGACACCAGCGGCCCGGCGATCAACCCGATGATCAAGGTCGTGAACATCGTCGCGATCCTCATCATCCCGATCTTCTTCTAGGCCCGCGCCTAGAAGTTATTGATCAGCATCGCGATCGCGTCGTCGCACGCCTCCTCGGCGAGCGGGCCATCGCAGTTGCACGTCGCCACGAAGCACGTGTCCTGTGCCGGACCGAGCCACATGATCGCATAGAACATCTCGTTCTCGCCATTGTGCATCAGCGCCGTGCCGCCGGCCCACTTGCGTTTCATCGGCACCCAGCCCATCGCGTAGCGGTGCGCCCCGGCGGGCGCGGAGTGCAGCTTTTGAAAAGACTCGTCGGTTAGCAGCTTGCTTTCACCGCCGCGATCACCCGCCACATGCCACGCCGCGTAGCGCGCGAAATCCCGAATGCTCATGTGGACCGTCGCGGCGGGACCGATCGCCGGCGGATTGTCCGCGCCCGGCCCCGGCGGGATCGGCTTGAAGGGCGGCTCCTGCCCGCGATGACCCCACGGGTGATTCACCTCGCCCGGCGCCGCCGGTTCGCCGAAGCCCGCAGACTTCAGCCCGAGCGGTTCGAAGAGCCGCTTGCGCAGTAGATTCTCCCACGAGTCGCTGGCCACGCGTTCCATCATCGCGCCCGCGATCGCGTAGCCCGCGTCCGAATAAATCCAGCGGCTTCCCGGCGTGTCCTCCGGTTCGTGGGCGAGGATGCCCTTGATGAAAGCGAGGCGTTGCGCCGTGGGCGTGCCTTTCCGCTCCTGGGCCTGCTTCCACAGCTCCTTCGGCGGTTCGTGCGGCGCGCCGGCGCGATGGAGCAGCAGTTGTTCGAGCGTCACCTCCCGCCAGTCCTCGTGCATCACCGGCAGCCACTCGGGGAAGATCTCCGCGATCGTTGTCTCCCACGTGAAATACTTCTCCTCGACCAGCATCGCCGCGACCGAAGCCGTCATCGATTTCGTGCATGACCCGACGTGCCATTGATCCTCCAGCATCACCAGGTCGGGGCCGCCCACGCAGCGAGAACCCGTCGCGCCGATGGCCACGATCTCGCCTTCGCTCACCGCCGCGGCGGCCAGCCCCGGCACCTCGAACCGCGCGCGGATTCGCTCCAGCTTGCTCGTGATGTCCCGCGGCTCATCTGCTGCGAGTGGTAGGACGGACAACGTTACGATGGCCAGAGAGACAAACAGCTTCGTCAAAGTCCCGCGAGCAAAGCCCATCTCGCGCACCCGCACAAGACCCGCCGTGTGAAGTTTCCCCGCGCCCCGGCGCGCGTTCGATGTTTGACCTCGCGGGAGCGACCGGGCAGATAGGCGCACCGCTTACCCGACCGCCCACATGAAGACCCTCTTTCTCACCAACGAATTTCCGCCCACCATCTACGGCGGCGCCGGCGTCCACGTCGATTACCTCTCCCGCGCACTCGCCCGGCTCATGGATGTCGAAGTCCGCTGCTACGGCAAAGACGCCCGCGAACATCGCCTCGACACCCCGTCGCTCAAGGCCACCGGCTACGGCCTCGACAGCTCCGGCTACACCGCGCCCAAGCAACTCCACTCCGTCTTCGGCGCCCTCCAGCGCGGGCTCGACTGGAACACCACCGCCATCGACGCCGACCTCGTCCACCTCCACACCTGGTACACCCACCTCGCCGGCATCACCGCCAAGCTCAACTACGGCATCCCCATGGTCCTCACCGTCCATTCCCTCGAGCCGCTCCGCCCGTGGAAGCGCGAACAGCTCGGCGGCGGCTACGACTTCTCCTGCTGGGTGGAAAAAACCGCGATCGAGATGGCCGACGCGGTCATCGCCGTCTCGCACGAGACCAAACTCGACATCCTCCGCCTCTTCGACGTCCCGGAAGACCGCATCCACATCATCTACAACGGCATCGACCTCGACGAATACCGCAAGGTCGCCACCACCGGCGCGCTCACCAAATACGGCGTCGATCCCAGCCAACCCTACGTCCTCTTCGTCGGCCGCATCACCCGGCAGAAAGGCATCATCCACCTCGTCAACGCCATCCAGCACCTCGACCCCGGCTTCCAGATCGTCCTCTGCGCCGGCGCCCCCGATACGCCCGAGATCGGCGCTGAGATGAAAGCCGCCGTCGCCGCCGCCTCCGCGCTCCGCCCCGGCATCGTCTGGATCGATCAAATGGTCAGCAACCCCGAGAAGATCGAGCTCTACAGCCACGCCGCCGTCTTCTGCTGCCCCAGCATTTACGAGCCCTTCGGCATCATCAATCTCGAAGCCATGGCCTGCGAAGTCCCCGTCGTCGCCAGCGCTGTCGGCGGCATCAAGGAAGTCGTCCTCCCCGGTGAAACCGGCTGGCTCGTCCCCCTCGCGCAGATGGACGAAACTCCCTTCGAAGCCCTGCACCCTGGCGTCTTCTCCCGCGACCTCGCCGTGCGCATCAATGAACTCATGGCCAGCCCCGTCATGCGCGCCGCCTTTGGTAAAGCGGGGCGCGCCCGGGCCGAGGAACTCTTCTCCTGGAAAGCCATCGCCGCTCAGACCCGCGACCTCTACGCCGCGCTCCTCGCCCGCCGCCCTCGCGGCTAACACCCCGCCGGCACATTAGCCGGTCGCACTTTTCCGCTCGCCAAACGCGTGAGCTTTCCCGCACCTTACCCGTGCTTCCACCCTCGCGTTATGCCCCCCCAGCACCCTAGTTCGCCTTTCCGGGCGAGTGCAGCGCCTCGTGCTGTGACCGGCCACGGTCACGCCCTGGCTCCGTTGCTCATCTATCTCTTCGTCCTCGCGCTGGTCGCGAATGCCTTCCTCATCGCCGCCAATGCGGCGCGCCGCGGCGGCCTCGACTGGCTTGCCGCCAATGCGCTCGGTGGCGGCACCGCGCTCTTCGTCCTCGTCGCCTTCGGCGGCTTCGCCTGGCTCCTCACCCGCAGCGCCGATCTCCCCGAGGCCGACGACAAAACGCCGCCTCCCTCCACCGATCAGCCCCCGCGAGATCCCACGCCTTAGAGGGAAGTGAGACCTCCGCGCCCCCGCTTACTACGGCACCGTTCTCGCGAGGCGCGAGCGACCTCGCGCGGTGCGGCGCGCCTCCGCGGCTTCCTCCGCCTTTTTCAGCGCCTGCGCCACCACGGCCTCGAACAACTCCCGCCGGCCCACCGCCTCCGGGAAACCCGTGAGCATGATCACCGGCATCTCCGGCGCCCGCTGTTTCAGGGCCAGCGCCAAGTCATCGCCGCTCATCCCCGGCATTGCGCGATCGGTGATCACCAGATCCCAATGTTCCGTGGCCATCGCCGACAGCGCGGCGGCGCCGTTCAATACCCCGGCGCTCTCATAGCCGCCGAGATCCATGACCCGTCCCACGACTTTCAAAATGGCCGGTTCATCGTCCACGATCAGGACACGCTTCGCGCCCGCGTTCGGCAGCGACGCGGCGTTTTGGGAATACTTTGTCATTACCATATTTCAGTTTCGCACTTTCCCGCGGAAGTGGATGTCTGACTTCTGGATATTCTAAACCTCGAGTCCCAGCGCTCCGGCTGGGCCGCCGTTAACCGTGGCGGGAAAGCAGCGTGCGCCCTTCGGCCGCGGCCCGGTGTGGGCTTTGCGACGGCTTGCGATTTCTCCGGAGCGCCAGCAGATGCGGTAAGCTTTCGGTGCCGAGGGGTTTCAGCTCCGCGATGAATTGGGCACGAAATGTTCGAGAATACTACCTACTCTGCGGTCGGGAGGACGCGAATCTTGATGTTCCGGAAGGCGACTTCGTTGCCGTGATCCTGCAGGCAGATGTGGCCGGCCTCGGCCTTGGCGAAGCCGGGCTTGTCCTTGAACTTCGACTTGGCGAAACGCTCGTTCCAATCGGCGGAACCGATCTCGTAATCCACGTAGGGCACGCCGTTCATCCAGTGCGTGCAGTGGAAAGTGCCGCTCGCCGTTTTCTGGCAACGCAGGACGAAACGGTTCCATTGGCCGGCGGGTTTTGTGGCATCGATCTCGGCGGCGTAGAACTGATAAAGCCAGCCGGCCTTCTGCGGGTCGTGGCCCTTCACGTTGTCCTGAATCTGGGCCTCGGGGCCGGTGAACCACGGCGGGCCATCCGTCTCCTTGACCTTGAACATGACGCCCGAGTTGCCGCCTTCGCTGATCTTCCAATCGATCGAAAATTCGAAGCTCTCGTACTGCTCCTTGGTGATGATGTCGCCGCCTTTGTCTTTGCGGACCAGCGCACCGTTCTCCACTTTCCAGCCGGCGGGGAGCTCGTCCTTTTTGTAGCCGCGCCACCACGGGCCGGCGTCTTCTCCGTCGAAGAGCAGCTTCCAGCCTTCGGATTTTTCCTTTTCGCCGAGTTCGTTGACAGGCGCGTCGCTGGCGAATGTTGGGGCGACTAACGCGAGGGCAAAAAGGGCGGGAAGGAGGAATCGTTTCATGGGTGGTGTGAGAGGTGGAGAGAGGAAACAGCGGAGGCCATCGGGCGTCAATTGCCTTCCAGTTCGCGCAGGAAAAGTTCCTGCAAAATGCCGTAGAAGCGCACCTGCAGGAGCGCGAGCGAACGTTTGCCGCCGGTGAACGGCAGGAATTCCTCCATCTCCGCTTCCGTAAAATCGTGCCGGGCGACGAGCGCCAGGCGCGCCTGGTTCAGTCCGTGAACCCAACTCTCCAACCGATCGAAGCCGATGCTCAGCGTGGCGTTCCCGTCCTTGGTCTCGATATGCAGTTTGCGCAGGTCGGCTTCGATAACTTCGATCGAGCTTTGGAAAATTTTGGCGAGTTCCGGGGCGACGTATTCCTGCCAGTCTTCGAGCAGGTCGGCTTCCTCCTGGTCGTGCGAGGGTGCGCTGAAGAGTCGGGCTCGCGCGCTTTCGCTGTCGCCCGGATCGGCGCTCGCCGGCACGCTTCGGAGTAGGTCCGCGAGCAGCGGATCGAGATGGGAGAGAACGACCGTCTGTTGGTCGGGCCGCGAGAATTGCACAGGCTATTGGCTCTTCTCGAGCGTCGCGAGAAGCAGGTAGCCGTGCAATTGCTCGACGTAGGCTTCGGCGCGCTCGCGCAGCCCCGTCCAGACGATGGAGCGGCCTTTTTGATGCACTTCCATCATGTGTTTCTCGGCGCGCTCGCGCGAATAACCGAACACTTTCTCAAAGACGCGGGAGACGTAGGTCATGAGGTTCACGGGGTCGTTGTGCACGACGACGTTCCATGGGGTATCGACGGCCGTCCCGCTCTTGGTCTCCTGTTCGATGACGGTCTCGGTCACGACGCAGAGAACTACGAGCCCGGCGAGGGGGCGGGCGCGGCGGAAGGGGGCGTCGTCGCCGCGGGTGTGGTGGGAGTCGGGGGGGCAAGCAACTGCTCGAGGGCCGCGATCCAGTCATCGGCTTGCGGATGCGTCGGGTGCGCTTTGATCACGGCGAACAACTCGCTGACCGCGCGGTTCTTTTGGCCGAGGACGATGAACTCCTGCGCCCGGCTCCAGAGCAGGGTCGGACGACGCTCGTTGTTGAATTTCTCGATCTCGTAGGCCAGCCGTGAGCGGGAGGCGGTGTCCGCTTCTTTCTTCAGCTTCAGGTCCCAATACTCGAGCACACGGGCGTCCTTCTGTTCGCGCAGTTCCGGCAGGATGATGTTTTGAAAGATGCCGTCCAGGTTTCCCGGATTGCTCTCCCAGTTACCACCGGCGGGAGCTTCTGCTCTGCGCCCGCCACGCGCTCCGTCGGCCCCTGCGGGTTTGACGAAGTCGGCCAGCTTCATCCACTTGACGACGGGACTGGCGGCGAGACCCGGACGAACAATCTGGTCGTGCGTCCGTTTGATGACGGCGTCGCTGATTTTGTTGGGTTGGTTTTGGTTGCGGCGATTGCCACCCCCTGGAGGCGCGATGGCTGCCGCTTCCTTTTCGCGCTTCATGGTTTCCGCCAGGAGTTCCATCGCCGCCTCATCGGCGACTAGATCCTTGGTGTAGTTGACGACGGTCGGGAGCAGCTCCTTCACCTTGGTCCCCGCGGAGTGTTGCAGCGTCAGCACGAGCCAGCGGAGGTGGAGTTGCACGGCATTTTGGACGAGGCGTTCCTTGAGCGCCTCACCTTCACCTTCCTTCCAGGCACGGAACTGCGCGCCTTCCTTGGCCATGCCGTCGAATTGCGTCGCCCGGACGGCTTCTTCCCAAAGCTGGACGGACTTCTCCGGGCTGGAGGCCACGGAAGCGAGCTGCTGGATCGCGGCCTGTTTCTGCGTGCGCAACTGCGAAGTCTGCTGCTCGCGCAACGCCCGCAGTGTCTGGAGCAACTGGCCGATATCGACCGGTGGCGCATCCTGCTGCGCGTGCAGCGCGGGTGTCGCGGCGAGACTGGCGGCGAGGAGGAGGGCGAGAGGGCGGGAGTGGAAACGGTAGGGCTGGGGGTGCATGGCGGAGGTGATTTAAAGAGGCGAAACCTGCGCGAGGCAAGCCCGGAGGATGCGCTCCTGCACGCGGCGCATGGCAGTGGCTTCCTTCGCGGTGGCGTCCTCGTAGCCGTTCAGATGGAGCAGGCCGTGGATGATGTAAAGGGCCAGTTCTTCGTCCACGGAGTGTCCGTAGCTCGCGCCGTAACTCTGCGCGGTCTGGGCGCTCATGATGATCTCGCCATGTTCGAAGGTGATCACATCCGTCGCACCGGGGATGTTCATGAAACGGAGATGCACAGCCGCGATTACGCGATCCGACACGATGGAGACCTCAACTTCGTCCAGTTCGCGCAAGGCAAAGCGCCCATCGGCGGAGTGGGGCAGGCACTTTGCCACGGCCGCTTCTGCCACCTGCCGCAGCCATGCGAGGTTCACGCGCGCGGTTCGCTGCCGATTGTGGACGCTGATTTTCAAGCCGCCGAGCTGGGCGGGACGCTGGCCGTCCTGGTGGAAGGCATCGGCGTGTCGCGGCGCTCGATGCGTTCTTCGGGATACGCGACCCGGCCGTGCATCATGCTTTGCAGCGTGCGCTTGAAGCTTTCCCCGATCTGCTCCAGCTCGATCATAGTCAGGTTGCACTCCTTGAGTTGCCCATCGAGCAGCCGCTTTTCGATGATGTCGGAGACGAGTTGATCGACCTTCTGCGGCGTGACCTTCTCGATGCTGCGCGAGGCGCTCTCGATGGAATCCGCGAGGCTCAGGATGGCGATCTCTTTGGTCTGCGGACGTGGGCCGCTGTAGCGGAAGCTCTCCTCGCGCACCTCGGGAATATCTTCCTCGCGGATGTTCATGATCTTGCCGCCGGCGCGGGCGTCCTCCTGCTGCTGAAGCGCGCGTTTGTAGAAGAAGAAGACCAGCGACGTGCCGTGGTGCTGCTGGATCGCGTCGATGATTTCCTGGTTGAGGTTGTACTTCAGCGCGAGGTCCACGCCTTCCTTTACGTGGGCGATGATGATCAGCGCGCTCATCGTCGGCGCGAGTTCGTCGTGCGGGTTGCGGTCGCGCCGCATGTTTTCCGTGAAGTAATCGGGCTTCACCAGCTTGCCGATGTCGTGGAAGTAGGAGCACACGCGGCACATCGCGGCGTTGGCGCCGATCGACTCCGCGGCGGCCTCGGCGAGATTGGCGACGACGAGGCTGTGGTGGTAGGTGCCCGGCGCCTCGATGACGAGGCGCTTGAGCAGGGGATGGTTAAGGTCCGCGATTTCCAGCCACGAGATATTCGTGGTGATGCGGAAGGCGCTCTCGAAAAGCGGCAGCGACCCGCTGATGACAAAGGCCGTGAGAATGCCGCTCCCGACCGCAACCACGCTTTGCCAGCCGATGATGTTCCAGTGCGTGCCCGTGATCGCTTCCCAAATGATCGGCCCGATCAGTCCAAAGATCAGCGCCAGAATCCAAGTCGATAACCCGACAAACACGCCGGCTCGGACCAACCGACTCCGCCGCCGGACTTCGATCGTCACGAAGACCGCGATGAACCCGCTGATCAGGCTCATGACGATGATGATCGGGTCGATGCCCGCATTTGTGACCACGCCCGTGAGCCCACCGCGGTAGACCAGCGCGCTCCACAGGCTGACGAAGGTCGCCGCGAAAAGGCCGTGGTTTTTTCCCAGCAACACCGAGAGCAGCAACGGCGCAAAAGCGTAGGGGATCGCCAGCTTCCAGAGCGATTGTTTCTCCAGCCCGCTAAACCCGCCGGCCAGCGTGATCCCGCTCTTCAAGATCTGGTTGTCCGCCGTGACGAGGATCGTCTTGACGATCACGAGATGCAGCAGGCAGACGCCGAAAACGAGGAACACGCGGGAATTGCGCGCGAAGGTCTCGGGGTGATTGATCCAGAGCTGGGCCAGCGCGGTGAGAAAAATCAGGACCGCGATGAAGACCTTCTCGGTCGGTTGCGACCTTTCATCCGAATAGATGAGCGCCGCGAGCCCGATGATGAACCCAAGAAAGATCGCGACCTTGACGATCGGACCCTCCTCGAGGGTCTGCAGCCACTCATTTTCCGTGCGGCGGCGACGCTGCTTGCTGGATGCGAGACCCCGTTTGACGAGGCGCTGTCTTTCAAAAAAACCGAGCATGAGGCTTGGGAAGGGCGGAACACTCAGCCCTTTGCGGTCTGAAAGTCAATGGCGCAGAAAGGCGCGCAGGGTCAGGCGGTTGCTGTCGCGCTGGTCGAGGTCGAAGCCGGTGAGTCCGAGATGGACGATGGGCGGCGCCTCAAAGGGCTGGGCGAAGTGGACCGTGTAGCGGAAGACGCGGGGTTCTTCGGCGGCGTCGGCGGGAGGTTCGGCGAGGTTCCAGCCCTCGGTGAGGCCTCCGAGTTGGAGCGATGCGGACAGACTTTTCCAAGGCTGCATGGGGCTATTCATTAATGGCGTTCGTTCATTTCTCCGGTGCCGCGGCCGGGGGAACGCGCGCTGCAAAAGCAGGCGACTCCGGCGATGGCAAGCGCGTGGGCCGACGCGTGGGGCTTTTCGCCACCATTTGATCGACGCCCGCTGTGGCGCGCTGTAGGCCATGCGTCACATTCTCCGGACGCAGCCTCGGAGGGTGGTGAGCCTGCACCCACGTTTTCCTTGATCGCCAATTCTTCGTCCCGAGAGCATCCACCGGTCGAACCGCCTCTACTGCCATGGGCGGAGAAGGCGTGCGGGTGGATCGTCCGCGGCGCGGTGGCGATCGCTCTGGTGCTGGCGGTGAGCAATCTCGCGGTGTGGCTTCTTCCGCCGCTGCAGGTGGTGGCCTCGTGGCCGAATGTGATGGTCGTGCGAGTCAACAACGCGCTGGCCATGATGATGGCGGCGCTCTCGTTGCTGGCCTGGCACCTGGCCGGTGAGCGGCCGAAGCTTCGCCCGCTCGCCCTGCTAGCTGGAGCGGTGCCGATCTTCATCGGCGGCCTGACCACGCTGGAATACATGACCGGCTTCGATATCGGGTTGGATCAGTGGATCGTCCCCGGCACTTTCCCCGGCGACCGTGGTCACGCTTTCGTGGTCGCGCCGGGGCGGATGAGTCTGAACGCCGCCCTCTCGCTTTTCCTGCTGGGTATGGCGCTGGTGAGTCTGGATGGAAGAGTGCGGCTCGGGCGCGGGCTTCGGTTTCCGCTGTCCCCATGGTTCGCGTTGCTGGCGGCGTTGCCTTCCGGCTGTGGGTTGGTGGGGTATGTCGTCGGCTCTGGGGCATTCACTGGGTTGCTCCGCTCGACGAATATCCTCTGGCACGCGGCGCTGTGCCTGTTTCTGCTTTCGATGGGTGTGCTCGCCGTGCGGCCGCATCGCCCGCCGGTGAGTTGGTTTTTCGCTACGGGAACCGGCGGCGTTTTGCTGCGCTGGCTGCTGCCCGGCTCGGTCGGGCTCCTGATGGCGCTGGGTTGGGGGATTTGGCAGGGTGGCAGGGTCGGTTGGGTGAAGGAAGGGGAGGGGACGGCGCTGATGCTCTACGGCGGCTTGATCCTCTTGTCGGCGCTGATGGTGGCCGCGAGTCGCGCAGTGACGCGCCAGGAAGCCAATGCCGAGAACGCGGCGACCGCCTCCCGCGAGGCGGCGGAACGCTTCCGTTTCCTCGCGGAAACCGTATCGCTGCAGGTCTGGACGGCGCGACCCAGCGGCGAACTCGACTTCGCGAATCAGGAGGTTGCGCAGTATTTCGGGATCGACATCAGGAGCGACGTGCTGGGCCATGCCTGGACGCAGTTCGTTCATCCCGACGATCTGCCGGTCGCGCAACGCGCGTGGCAGGATGCGCTCACCCAGGGACAGCGCTACGAGACGGAGTTTCGCCTGCGGCGCCACGACGGCGAGCATCGCTGGTTTCTCGGCCGAGCCCAACCGATGCGCGATGCCGGGCAGATCGTGAGCTGGTTTGGCACCAACACCGACATTCACGACCTGAAAACGGCGCAGCGCGAAGCCGAGGCCGCGTCCCGCGCCAAGGACGATTTCCTCGCCGCGCTCTCCCACGAACTGCGCACGCCGCTCACCCCGGTGCTGCTTTGCGCCACCGCGCTGCGCCGCGACGAGCGACTGCCCGCCGATGTGCGCGCCGACCTCGCGATGATGGAGCGCAATATCCAACTCGAAGGCCGCCTGATCGACGACCTCCTCGATCTCACGCGGATCACCCGCGGCAAGCTCCCGCTGCGCACCGAGCACTGCGATGTGCACGCACTGCTCGGTCATTCGCTCGAGATCGTTCGCGATGAAGCAAAGGGCAAGGGCGTGACGCTGGCGCTCGATCTCGCGGCCCGGAACTGCGCCGTGACCGGCGACCCCGCGCGACTCCAGCAAGTCTTCTGGAATCTGCTGCGCAACGCCGTGAAGTTCACCCCGGCAGATGGACGGATCGACATCCGGAGCGGCGAATCCTCCGTCGGTGATCGGTTCGTTTTGGAAATCTGTGATACCGGGTTCGGGTTTGCTCCGGAGCAAGCGGAGCGGTTGTTCCTGCCTTTCGAGCAGGAGTCCCGGGATGGGCATCACCGCTTCGGGGGCCTCGGTCTCGGCCTGGCGATTGCGCGGGCGATCGTGAATCTGCATGGCGGCCGGATTTGCGCGGCGAGTGCCGGGCCGGGGAAAGGCGCGACCTTCACCGTGGATCTGCCCTTCGCGGAGGGCGGGGCTACGCTGGCCAGTGCGAGCGAGGCAGGCGCGTCGAACGCCCCCGTGGCGCCGCATATGCACACCATCCTCCTCGTCGAAGACGACGAGTCGACGCTCGCCGTGATGACGAAACTGCTGCGCAAAGCGGGCCATACGATCGTCGGCGCGGGCGGCCTCTCCGCGGCTCTCACTGCAGCCGGGCACACGCGCTTCGACTTGCTCATCTGCGATCTCGGCCTGCCCGATGGGAGTGGTCTGGAAGTGCTTCGGCAATTGCGTGCGCGGGACCCGCAACTGACGGCGATCGCGCTCTCGGGTTACGGCATGGAGGATGACCTCGCCCGCTCGCGTGACGCCGGATTCCACCTGCACCTCGTCAAGCCGATCGACTTCGACCAACTCGCCCAGATCATCCGCGAACTCTGATCTCCCAGCGATCGCCACAGGTGTCTTACCCGCGGAATTCGGCGCATTTTTTCGGCCGAAAAACCGCTTGTCTTGCCATTCCAAAACTAAGTCGGTAGCCGCCTTGATAGCCGTGGTGTTTATGCGCGCCCACTTTGCCTTTTCATCTTCATTTTCAGCCTCTGCGCCGGGGCGGCGTGGGCCGTGCCAAAGCGGGATTTCGGAGAGGTCGCGCGCGAGTTTCAGCGGGCTGAGGACGACAAACAGCTGTGGGCGCAACCCGATCAGCAGAAAGAACTGACGGGCGATTTCAGCGCGCGACTGCGGAAGCACGCGGCGGCGGGGCAGGCCAAGGCGCAGGCGATCGCCGCGAAGGCTGGAGTCGCCAATGGCCAGCACGCGTTAGGCCTCTGTCACCACCGGGGTGCGGGAGTTCCGAAAGATCTCGCGATTGCGGCGAAGCAGTATCGTTTGGCCGCCGAGCAAAAACAGATCGACTCCGCGTGCAAGCTGGCCGTGCTTTTAGATCAGGGACTGGGACTGACGCGGGATTTCGCCGAAGCCGCCCGGTGGTATCGCGTCGCAGCCGAGGCCGGCCACAACTTGGCCCGATTTTTTTGCGCGACGGCACTGGTGTGGACTCCAACCTCGACGAAGCTCCAAAGTGGAAAAGACATCCGACCCCGTGCTGCTCTATTTGATGGGCATGAGCTATGTCCCGGCCGGCACGGCGCCCATTCAAACGGCCCCCATCAACCTCGAAAACCTGCGCCTGGCCGCCACGCCGGGGCAACTGGAAGAGGGGCAGCGGCGGACCGAAGCGTTCGTTCCGATTCGCGAATAGCGGCCTTGGGGCTACGGGGACCGACGGGGCGGTCGACGATTTCGTCGCTCGACTTCGCTCCCGGCACGGCTATCTACAACGCCCCTATGTTTTGGACCGAAGATGTCGCTGCCAAGTGCAGCGGCCCGCAGATCATCAACGACTCGAAGACCCCGTCCGGCCGCGTGCATGTCGGCGCGATGCGTGGCGTGCTCATTCACGACGCCATCTTCCGCACCCTGCGCGAAAAGGGGATCGAGGCGCGTTATCTCTTCGGCGTGGATGACTACGATCCGCTCGACGAAATCCCGGCGGGCAAGGGCGAGCATTTTGAGAAGTATCTCGGCCAGCCGCTGTGCAACGTTCCGCCGCCGGATAACTCGTCCGCGACGGACATGGCCGAGCATTACATCTCGGAGTTCTTCGAGATCTTCGAGGAGCTGGGCGTGCAGGTGGAGAAGTATCGGATGCGGGATGTATACCAGAGCGGGCGCTTCAATCAGGCGATCGATACGATCCTGCAAAACGCCGCGACGGTGCGGCGCGTTTACAAGGAAGTGAGCAACTCGGATCGGTCGGCGACGTGGTATCCGTTCCAGACCGTGTGCGAAAACTGCGGGCGCATCGGCACGACGGAGGTCTTCGACTATGCCGACGGGCTCGTGCGCTATCGCTGCCGGCCCGACATGGTGAAGTGGGCGCGCGGTTGCAGGCATGAAGGGCGCGTGTCGCCATTCGATGGGCGCGGCAAGCTGCCGTGGAAGCTCGAGTGGGTGGCGAAGTGGGTGACGTTCCCCGTGACCATCGAAGGCGCGGGCAAGGATCACTCGACCAAGGGCGGTTCGCGCGACGTGAGCGCGGCGTGTCTGCGGGCCATTTTCCAAAAGGAGCCGCCGCTCAACGTGCCCTACGAGTTCTTCCTCGTGGGCGGCGCAAAGATGAGCAGTTCGCGCGGGGTCGGTGCCGCCGCGCGCAACATTGCCGATCTGCTCCCGCCGGAAGTGCTGCGTTTCCTGATGATCCGCACGAAGCCGAACTCGCCGGTGAATTTCGACGTGAAGGAGGAGGGAATCGTGAAGCTCTACAACGAGTTCGACCGCTATCAGGAGCGCGCGACGACCGGCAAGGCAAACGCCGACGAAGCCTGTGTTTATCGGATTTCCGAGCTCTCGGCGGAGGGCGCGTATTTCAATGCGAACTTCCAGGTGGTGAGCGCGCTCGTGCAGATGCCGCACCTCGATGTGGTCGAGCAGATCACGCGGCGGAAGGGCGCCCCGCTGACCGAGATTGAGCGCCGCCATCTCGACCAGCGCATCGCTTCCGCGAAGGTGTGGGTGGAGAACTACGCGACTGAGGAAGAGAAGACGCGGCTGCAGGAATCGTTGCCCGAACGTGCGCAGGAACTCCCCGCCGCCTCGCGCGCTTTCCTCCATCGCCTCGCCGCCGTGCTGCCGGAAACGCCGTGGGACGACGACAGCTTGCAGGCGAAGATCTTCGAAGTCGCACGGCTCACGCCGATCGAGCAGCCGGTCGCGTTCAAGGCGATCTACCGTGTGCTCCTCGACCGCGAAGCCGGCCCGAAGGCGGGCAACCTGCTCGCCTTCCTCGAAAAGGATTTCGTCATCGCCCGCTTCCGTGAACTGGCTTTCGAGACGCTGGAGTTCTGGCGCCAGACGGCGACGAGCGTCGAGGATCTCGAGAAGTGGCTCACGCAGCAGCGCGAGAAGATCGCCAGCTCGACATGGACCACGGCGCTGGAGGGAAGCGTGGCCGCGTTCGAGATCATCTTCACGATGAGGGACGGCAAGCTCCAGTTGAAGCGCCTCCTCGTCGAAGGTCAGCCTGTCGAAAGCGCGCTGAGCGGACTCATCGCCCAGCTCGGTATCAGCCCGGTCGGACCCATCGCGTAAAATCTTTCCGGCACTAAAAGACCGGCACGGGCGAGATCGGCGCAAACTCTTCCCGCATGACCGGCCGGCGGGTTGGTTCGGATAGAAAATTCCGCAAACTCTGGGCCAGCGCTGTCGCGGGCACGGCGTCATAGGGAATGGCGATCCCATTCCCATTCCAGATCGCCTTGGAATAGTTGTTATAGGGCGGCTGGAAATCCGAACACCGGGAAGGATGGAGGACGATGGCCGGCACCTGTTCGAAGGCCGCCACCTGCCCAAGGGCGGACATCGTCCCGATGAATCGCGAGGCTGTGGCCACGAGGGTGAACGCGGCCGGTGCGGAGAGATTCTTGAGAACAGTCACGTTGGGCAGGTCGCAGGGAAAGCTTTCCACTTTCGTCCGCCCATCCGCGGAAACGTAATCCGCGGAAATGACGAAGACCCGGACCTCCGACGGCACCGCCCGCAGCGCGGTACGAACGGCCTCGCAGGTTTCGGGCGGCCAGTCGCCCCAACCGCGCCCGAAAGGATGAAGCACAACATGCCCATCCGAGGCGATGCTATCCGGCGCATGAAAATGGCCGATCGGTCGGGGCTCGCGCTTCACCGTCTTCTGCTGCTTCTCCTCCAGTCCACAGAAGGCAAAAAGGCGCCGGTTGACCTCTCCCCCATCCATTTTTGGCCCGCGCATGAAATCCATGTAAATGTGACCGAGATCGACCAGCACCAGGTTTCCGTGGTTGGGGTGGAAACGAAAGAATTCCAGCGCCGCAGGATTGTGGCACCAGGAAAGGACAAAGGTCGGTTCGGTCAATACGGCTAATCCCTCGTATGTATTGGTCAGATAAAAGCGGCGGGCCACATCACCCAAACCACCGCCGACAAACACAAACTGTCTTTGATCTCCGTGAACACTCATCGCAGTGCCCGGCATTGTGCCGCGTCCGGCGAGCGCGACAATCGCAAAATGCGTCGTATCCGCCCGAAACCTCACCGAGTAACGAAATATTTTCTGTTGACTAGGACGCTGTGAACGAATAGCAGAGTAAAGTCATAAAGAAGAAGCGGCCCCCAACGAGTGGTGGTAAAGCACCTGGCACGGATGATTTGCCGGCAGGCACAAAATGGATTCCGAGTGCGACGGCGAAATCGGATTCAACATTGAAACATTTGGTGTATTCCCCTCAGGTTTCCAGAAATTTTACGGATGACTCTAGCGGTGGCCCTCCGGGCCCTCCGTCCATGGCCGTGGAGTTTGACGTTGTAGCTTGGAATCCAACTACTACAGACGCGGTTGGATACAAAACGAGCAAGAATGCGACCGGAACTCTATTGTTCCATGCTCCATCCCCAACAGGGCGGGATCTATTCGAGGTCAACGCGAGAGTTCGAGTCCGAACCAACCCTACAACCCCCATAGCCGAATCCAACGCTAAGTGTGCACAATGGACGGCCGAAGTCATTCAAAACATCATTGCCTTCGGATCACGAAAAACTGTTTACGAAGAATCAGTTTGGACTACAACCATTGAGGAGGTGCCATGCTTAGACCATGACCTCGGAGCCGGCGCATCAAAGGATTTCTCAGCCGCCGACCAAACCGTCGAGCTGCATGTCGGTGACACACCTGGCTTCTCCGGAGGAACGCTGAGGTGCAACTGATTTCTGGACCGTTGGGTTGTTTAGTTTGCTGAGTAGATCTGAGCCTCGAACTGGTT
>JBBQYR010000057.1:0-27230 GCA_038208565.1 Chthoniobacterales bacterium | reverse complement strand
GGCGTGATGTTTGCCCCGACGGCGGGTTGGAACATCGTGGCGGGGGGGGGCCCGGGCGCGGGGGGGGGGCAGGGGGGGGGGGGCGGCGGGGAGGGGGGGGGGGGGATATAGGGGGCGGGGGGGGGGGGCGGCGCCGGGGGGGTGGGCCCGCCCCCCCGGTGCCGGCCGCCGCCGGGATGTTCGTGCGGCCATTTTCGCCGAAGCTCGCGAGCGGCTGGCCGGTCTGCGGGTCGAGCGCGTAAAGCCAGTTGCCCGCGCCGACGATCAGGCGTGGCCCGGAGCGCGACTCTCCAGAGTCGCCCCTGACCGAATCTCGGCTCTGGAGAGCCGAGCTACGGTCGCCCGGCCAATAGAGCAGCCCGCGTCGGGCCGGCTGATCTTCGAGCCGCTTGCCCTCCTTCGGCACGTTGAAGCGCCAGCGTTCTTTCCCGGTCGCGGCGTCGAGCGCCACGATGTTCCAACCCGCCGTCGGGGCAAACATCACGCCATCGACGATGATCGGGTTGCACTGCACGTTCGCCTTGCCGTCACCGGAGTTGTAAGTCCACGCCACTTCGAGCTGCGCGACGTTTGCTTTCGTGATTTGCGTGAGCGCGGAGAAGCGGTTCGAGGTCGGCCCGCCGAGCGAGCGCGTCCACGAGCGGAGGCTCTCCGGCGCTGGCCAGCCATTCGCGCGAGTCAGTTCATCGGGCTGGGCGGCGGGGATGACGAAACTCTGCGGCGCCTTCGCGTCGAGCGGCGCGGGTTTGGTGTAAGTCTTCACCGCAGAAGTCGCGGGAAGATTCTCGAAATCCCAATGCCCCAGATTCTCCGTCGCGCGCGGCAGCGGCGTGTCGAGCGGAGCGCCGATCTCCCGCACCCCGCTGGTGATCCGCACGTCATCGATGGCGCCGTCGCAGCCGAGGTTTCCCTCGACGAGCGTGCCGATGCCCAGGCCGCCGGGCACGGGCGGCGCGTCGAGCTTTTTGACCTTCGCGTCCTTGACCAGCCGGCCATCGACGTACAGCCGGACGCGCTCCGGTTCGAGCACCGCGGCGAGCGCGTGCCACTGGCCGTCGCAGATGTTCACCTCGCTCGAAATGTTCCCGCCGCGCCCAGGCTGATAGACGCTGAACACCCCGCTCCCAGCATACGAATACAGTTCCCAATGCAGCGGGGATTTTTTGCCGTGGCTGGCGACGAGGATGTTGAAACCCTTGGCGCTATCGAGCTTCGCGCGGCACTCGATCGTCACCGGCAGGGCACTCATTTCCCGCTTTCCTTCCGCGAGCAATCCGCCGACGAGCGCCCGGCCAAACGCGGGCGAAAGCGACGCCGTGCTGCGGGCCGCATTGGGCTTCGCCGCGGGCACCGCTGCTTCCGGCACCGGCGGCTTCGCTTTGCGCCACGAACGCGGCACCGGCTTCTCCCCCGCGTCCTTCGCATCGAGGTTCGCGACCAGCCAACGCAGCCCATCGAGATTGTCGAGCAAGCGCGCCTCCGCGTCTTCACCGGTGTGATTGAGAATGCCAATCGGCCCGCTCCACCCGCTCGCGCGGATCGCTTTCAGCAACTCCACGTCGAGCTCGCCCTGCGCGAGCGGCATGATCTTGTTGCCCTCCTTGTCCGCGCCGCGGCTCATGCCGTTGAGATTCAGCGTGAGCAGATACGGCTTCATCTTCGCGAGCAGCGCGGGGAAGCGGTCGAGGTGCTCGTGGCCGTGGTGCAGGTTGTAGACGATGCCGACGTTCGCGATGCCGTCGCGCTTCAGCCGCTCGATAATCGCGATCTGATTCTCCGGTTCGCCAAACCAGTTGCCATGATTATAGAGCGCGACCTGCAGCCCGAGCGGCGCCGCAGCTTCCGCGATCACCTTGATGCGCTTCGCCTCGGCTTCCACGCGCGCCGTCTGCTCGGCGTTATCTTTCGTCGGCACGCCGCCGCCCGTAATCCAAAGCTGCGGCTTCACGCCGTGGCGCTGGAAAAGCTCCAGCGTCTTCTTCGCCTCCTCGTTCAGCGAACCCGGAAACCACCACGCCGTGAGCTCGATGCCATGCTTCTTCAGCGCATCGAGTTCCGCGTCCCACGTCGGGATATGCTCGGCGCGGTAGTCGTAGGCGAAGCGTTTGAGGCCGAGCTTCTCCAGCATCGCCGCGCGCTCCTCCGGCCCGCGTTTGCCGGCATCGAATGGCACGATGCACCAGGCGACGAGGTTGTCGCGGTCGTAGAGATCGGCGGCGTGGGCGAGCGGCGCGAATCCGGCCACGAGGAATAGCAGCGGGAGGAATAATCGGGTGAGCATGCGTGGTGAAGTTAGGTGGAAGTTAGAGGAGCGCAAAGTCGCGAGCCCATTGCCGCAGGACGGCCGCGACATGCGCGGGATTGGTCCGGTGGATTTGGTGGCCGACGCCGTCGAAGCGCACGCGCCGGCCCTGCGGGAGCGTTCGGTCGGCGAGGTCGGCATCGGCATCGGTCAGCGCGCCGCCGCTTCGTGAATCTCCCTGCAGGAGGAGAAGCGGAGGCCGCACGCACGACCACATCGCGGAGTGATCGAAACCTTCCAACCATGTACCGGCAACAAGCGGCCCGAAAATGTCCGGATCAGCGTGCGAGAGACACTCCGCGCTGAAGCGCAGCGCCGCACGATCGCGCGTGTCACCGAGGCGAACTTCACCTTTCGGCCCCGGCTGACGGATGTCCGCGAGCGCGTCGGTCATTGTTTCGAGATCGCCTCCCTGCCGGGCGACGGCCCGCATCCCAGCAAACTGCGCGCGATACGGAGTCGCGGCGATGTCGCGGCCCATGGTGTGGAAGGGCGGATCTTCCAGCACCGCACCCGCGATCAATTCTGGACATTCCGCCGCGAGGTTGAGGGCGACCATCGCCCCGAGCGAGTGGCCGAAGACGACGAGCGGGGCGGCGAAGTTCGCGCGAAGGAATTCGGAAGTGTGCTGCGCGTAGTCCACCACGTGGTAGGCGCCCGGCGTGCGCGCGGATTCTCCGTGTCCGCGGTGGTCGATCGCCACGACATGCCATTCAGCCGTGAGCGCCGCCAGGAGCGGTTCCCAGTCGCGCCAGCATCGGGTCACCCCGTGCAGGAGCAGCAGCGTCGGCCCCGCTCGCGGACCCTCGACGCAATACAGCGCCGTCTGGCCGTGGCTGGCCCGCGGGACCAGCGGCTGATGGTCCGGCGCGCTCACTTCTCGCGTTTGACCACGGTCGGAAAAGGCGGCGCGAGTTGGCCGGCCTTGATGACTCCTCCCTGCAGCACGGCGAGGAAACGCTGGCGATCTTCGAGGATGGAAATATCGGCTAACACATCGCCATCGACCACCAGCACGTCGGCGAGTTTGCCTTTCTCCAGCGTGCCGAACTCATCGCCGCGGCCCATGATTTCCGCGCCGGTCTTTGTCGCGCAGGTGATCACCTCCAGCGGCGTGAGCCCCACGTCTTTGACAAAGAACGTCAGCTCGCGCGCGTAATCGCCATGGGGGTTCCAGCCAAAGCCATAGTCGCCGCCCATGCCCAGCCGCCCGCCCGCGCGCAAGATGCGCCGCGCGCTTTCCGCGCCGCCATCGAGCGTCTCTTGGTGACCATCGATCACCGTCTGCGGCAGACCAAACTCCGGCCCGAGCTCAATGCTCGCCTTTTCAAAATACAACGCGGGTACGCACGGCACATCGCGCTCCAGCAGGAGATCGAGTGCCTCGTCGTCCATGAAGGTGCCGTGCTCGATGGCATCGTAGCCGGCACGCAACGCATTCTTGATGCCCTGCGTCGCACGGCAGTGGCCAGTGACCTTGAGCTTGTGATTGTGCGCCGTGGCCACGACCGCGTGCATTTCCTCGAAGGTCATGCAGAGCGTGTGATGATCGTTGATGTCGGGCGAAGCGGCGTCGCCGGTCGGATAGGTCTTCACCCACTCGATGCCATCCTTGACCAGCGCCCGCACCGCCTTCCGCGCGTCCTCCTGGCCGTTGATGATGAAGACGAGGCCCTCCATGCCGATCTTGCGGAACTCGGGATTCCAATCCATCAGCCCGCCCGCGGAGCAAATCTCGCGGCCACTCGTGGCGAGACGCGGCCCGGCGATCAGATCCTCCTCGATCGCCTTGCGCAGCCACACATCGACATTGAAGAGACAGCCGCCCGAACGCGCCGCGGTGTAGCCACATTCCAGCGCGAGGCGCGTGTTCACGGAAGCGAGTAGCGAGACGTATTCGACCGGGTATTTGATATCGAGGTCTTCCAGCGCCGCGATGTTGAAGTAGGTCGCGTGGAAGTGTGCTTCGACCAATCCCGGCATGATCGTGCCGCCGCGCGCGTCGATCCGCTGCGCATCGGGCGGGACTTCCGGGCCGCCCTCGGCGGGTCCGGCGTAAGTGATGCGGCCATCGCGAATGACGAGCGCGGAATCCGGCACGGGCGGCGCGCCGGTGCCGTCGATTAGTTGCCCGTGCGTGATGAGAGTGGTGCCGGTAGCGGTCTTCATGGTCGGGGGGAGGATGGAGTTCCGTGATGCTGCCGCGCTTGACCTCCGAGCGCTAGAAGCGAGGCGGCAAGCTTTTGGACAAAAGCGGCGCTCAACCAGGGTATACCTCAGATGCACAGAGGACACCGCGGGAAAATCCGAGGCGTGAGCGTGAATTTGAGCCACGGATGCCACGGATGAAACACGGATTGGTTGGCTTTTGATCCGTGAACATCCGTGTTCATCCGTGGCTGAAATGGATTTTTCCACAGACTCTCGGGGTTCTCCGCGTCTCTGTGGTGAAAACAAAACCACGCTCAGGCGCCGCGATAACGCTGCCGATAACTGGCCGGCGTATCGCCCACGAAAGCGCGGAACTCACGGGTGAAGTAACTCTGATCCGCGAAGCCGTGCTCCACGGCGATCGCCGCGATCGGCGCACCGCTGTGGACCAGCGCGTGGCTGGCCATCCGCACGCGCAACCGCATGACATACTGATGTGGCGAGAGCCGATAGTGGGTGCGGAACTGCCGTTCGAAGGCCCGCACCGACAGACACGCCAGTCGTGCCAGCTCCTCGTTTCCCAGCGGCTCGCGGTAATGTTTGCTGATGTGCTCGATCACCCGCCCGAGCGGCATCGCGGCCCAATCCTGCACCGAACCTTCCTGCACCGGCCGCGTCATCCCGATCGTTCCGGTCACGCGCCCGCGCTCATTGCGCACCGGCAGTTTCGTCGTGAGACACCAGCGCGCGGTGTGATCGAAGCGGCCCACCAGTTCCACGCGGTTGATCACCGGGCCACCAGCGAGCACGAGCTGGTCATCCGCGTCGTATTGCGCGGCGAGATGCGGCGGCGAAAGATCGAAGTCGGTGCGCCCGATCACCTCCTCGCGCCGCTCCAGCGCGTAGTTCAGCAGGAATTCCACATTCACCCACTCGTAGCGCCCGGCGCGGTCCTTGATCCAGAACTGCACCTCCGGCAAAAAGTCGAACAACTCGCAGAACTGCGCGATCTGCGACGGTGGTTTCTGCGCAGCGCGGCGAGCCATGGCGCAGCCCGCTCAGCGCGGGCGGACGGTCAGCTCCTCGACGATTGCGCGCGACGGGAGATGGATCGCGAGGAGCGCACAGGCGGCGATGTCCTCGGGCTGCATCATCTTCGCGCGGGCTGCGGCGTCGGGCACCACCGGGCGCTTGTCGAGGATCGGCGTGTCGATGTCGCCGGGGAAAATGGCACACGCGCGAATGCCGCGGGCGCGCTCCTCGGCATTGATCGCGGAGGTCAGCCCCGCCATGCCGAACTTCGAGATGACATAACCCGGCCCCGCTTTCGGCGACGCCGCTTTGCCAGCCTCCGAGATGATATTGATGATCGTCCCCGAACCCCGCGTCCGCATCTGCGGGAGAAAAGCCTGCACGCAGTAAAAGGCGCCGTTCAGGTTGGCGTTCATCATCTCGCGGTAATCGGCGAGCGAGAGCACCTCGAGCGCGCGCTGCGGGACATTCGTGCCCGCGGCATTGACCAGCACCTCCACGCTGCCGAACTCCGCGAGCACCTGCGCGCTCATCGCTTCCACGGCGACCGCATCGCCGACATCGCACGGCACCACGAGTGCGCCGGGCATGTTAGCCGCCACGGCTTCGAGCGGCTCCTGCCGACGCCCGACCAGCGCGACGCGCCAGCCTTCTTTGGCCAAAGCGAGAGCGATCGCCGCGCCCACGCCGCTGCCGGCTCCGGTGATGACTGCTGTTTTTTGCATGGATGATGAGTCGGAGTTTTTAGCCACGGATTTTCACGGATGAAACACCGATGGGGAACTTCTCAATCCGTGTTTCATCCGTGTTCATCCGTGGCTAATTTTCTTTCGGTGAAGCTCAGCGATTAGGCAGTTCGACCCAGGCCTTCTCCTCCGCGCTCTGCACCGCGGCGTCGATGACCTGCTGCGTGCGCACGCCGTCGTGGAAGCTCGGCACACACGGGCGCTGGTTGCGGATCGCGTCGATGAACTCGAACGCTTGGTCGTAGCGGAAGGTAATCAGCGGATCGCCCACGCTGGGGTCGCGGGGACTGCCCGGCCACGTCCAGAATTCCCGCGGCACCGCCAGCGGCGCGAGGCCGGGGCCGCCGCGTTTGCCGTGGAGCAGTTCGTTCCATTTGCCGGTCGTGAATTCAAACGTCGCCTCGCTCCCGTTCAGCTCCACCCAGTCGAGGCTGCGCCAGCCTTCGTTGCGCCCGCTGGCCAGCTTCGAGCTCTCGAGCACGCCGGTCGCGCCATTGCGAAACTCCGCGAGGATCGCCACCCAGTCATCGAGATCGCTGGCGTGGCCTTCGCGGTCGTCGATCATCCGCTTCATGTTAGCCACGATCCGCGTCATCGGCCCCACGAGATGCTGCGCGAAGTCGATCCGGTGCGAGAGCATGTCGCCGAGCTCCCCGGTGCTCGCGAGCGCCTTCACCTGACGCCACCCGAGATCGCGCCGCCCCCAATCCTGCAACCGGCACGAGCGGTAATGATAGGGCTGCCCGAGATCTCCCTGCGCGATAAGATGCGCGAGGTAACGCATCGCCGGCACAAACCGATAGGTAAAGGCCGTCATGTGCCGCACCCCCGCCACATCCGCGACCTCGGCCATGATCTCGGCTTCCGCGGTGTTCATGGCCAGCGGCTTTTCGCACAGCACATGTTTGCCAGCAGCGATGGCCGTCTGGGCGATCGGCCCGTGCGCGACATTCGGCGTGGCGATGATCACCGCCTGCACATCATCACGCCGGACGAGGTCTTCGTAGTTTGTGGAAGTCACGCCGATCCCCGTGTCGCGGCTGGCCTGCTCCAGCGTCGCGGGATTCGTATCGCAGAGCGCGACGACCTTGGTCTCCGCGCAGAGCGCGAGGCCGGGGAGATGATTCTGCAGCGTGATGCCGCCGCAGCCGATGATGGCGATGCCGAGAGTGCTCATGGAGGTGCGCGCAGTTTGTCGCCTGCACGCGCCGCCGCAAGACTCAATCCCCGGCGCTCTTGCTTAGAACGCGATGCGCACGCCGCCGCTCACGCCGTGGCGCTCGTAGTTTTCCCGGCCTAGTTCGCCGTCGTAGTAGAAGTAGGTCGAGAACCGTTCGCTGCACTGGATGGCCACGCCGGCGCCGATCAACAGGCTATCCCGCCCGATCTCCGGCCCGTTCACTAGGAAGCTCCCGCCCGCGCCATTGGCAAAACTCGCGTCCAGCCCGTAGCTGCTGTCGCCGTATTCATGCTGCCACGAAGCCCGGATCTCGGGCCGCACCAGCATCCCGCCGATCTTCCAGTCGTAGCTCGCCTTGAAGCCCAGCGTCGTCCGGATGCTCTCCGCATTGCGAGCCGCGATGTTCAGCGGCGCCAAGCTTCCCGTTTCCGTGAAGCCGTCGATCCCGACCAGCGAATACTGATACGTCGCCGTCGGCCCGATGGTCAGCGCGCCCACAGTCCAGTCGTATCCCGCCCCGGCTAACACATTGAGTTCGCCGCCGTCGGTGTCCCCGCGGGCCGTGCCCTGCAGCGCGCTGCGCTTGGTGTCGTAGCTGTTGTAACCGCCGGTCACTGCCAAATCCACATAGTAGCCGCCGCCGATCACGCTCACGGGCTCGGCCGCTTCTTTCGATTCCTTGCCCGAAGGCCCGCCCGCGCCGCCGCGGTTTTGGAAATACGTCGCGTAGAGCCCAAGCTTGCCGCCGTTGACCCACACCCGCCCGTCATTGGTCAGGTCCGCCGCGGTGCCCGCGTAACCCGCCGCGATACCGATCGCAAAGTTCGGGCTCACCTTGTAATCCAGACCCAGGGTGAAGCCGCCGGTCGTGATGTCGTAACCACGCGCATTGCCATCGCCCGACACGTCCACCCACTCACCCACGCCGGTCAGGAACGCTCCCCACCTCTTCTCCTCCATCGGCGCGGGCTCCTTCATTTCCTTGCTCTCTTTCCCGCTCGGACCCGCCACGCCAAACAGAGTGCCGCTGTAGCCCGGGCCGCTACCCTGCATCGCCAGTCCACCCGCGCTGAACCCGCTCGACCCATGCCGGAGGTCATCCGTGCGCCGCTGCAAATTCGTGTTCTGCACCACCGCCAGCGACGTACTGATCGTGAAGATGCTCGTCAGTTCCTCCGGCGCGAGGTCGTCGAAGTCCCCGGGCAACTCCGTGCGCTTGCGCTCATCCAGATAGACCAGTGCCTTATCGTTCGGCTTCTCCGCCGACACGCTGTCCAAGGTACTCGCCACCGCCCGCTGATTCGGCGTCAGGCCGTAGTGATCGGCGAAGTCCCCAAACGACCCCCGTACCATCTCCAGCGCCACACTCGTGTCCCCATACACTACCGTCGGTTCCAAGATCGTCTCGCTCTCAAACGGATTGCTCACCGTGAAAAACTCCCCATGCACTCCGCCGCCCGCCGTCAAAAACTCGACCCGCTGCCCGCGCTTCAGCTTGAAGTTGTTCAGTCGCACCAGTTCCAGCGTGCCGTCCAGCTTCGCCACCCCACCCACGATCAGCCGGTCGTATTCCGCCTCACTCGTCCCACCGATCTCGATCCGCAGCGTGCCCGTCCGCGATTGCGTGTAGTTCCCGCTCACCCGAATCACCCCCGGCGAATTCCCCGGGCTGACCAGCCCGTTGTTCACCAGATTCCCGTTGATCCCACCGTTGCCGTTCAGCGTCGAGCCAAGGAACGTGTTGAGCTGACTGGCCGTCAGGAACCCGTTCAGGTTGATCGTCGAGTTGTTCCCCAGATTCACCGGCCCGCCCGTCACAAATAGCGTGTTATTGACCTGTAGCGAACTCCCCGGCCCAAAGATCAACGAATTGATCGTGTTATTCCCGCCCGCCGTCACCACCGGACCATTCACTTGGAAGTCCCCATTCGTCGGCGTGCTCACCGGAGGGCTGTTCTGCAAGACGGGACCCGTCAGGGCCGGAGCGACGAAACCATCAAAGATGATGGAGAAAAGACTCCACTGAGCCGCGGCGTTACCGCTGACGACCAAGCCATCAGTTCCGAAGAGCCATTGCAGGTTCAGCGTATCGCCAGCCGTCAAAGCCCCGAGAGAAAAGGTGCTGGTGATCGTGCCCACATTCCCCGAGTAGTTGGGCCCCAAGATACCGGCAGCGTTACCAATAAGGTTAGAACCATTATTGTAGCCGCCCGCTGTAAACGCCCCTCCCCCGACCTTGTTAAACGCGCCACCGTTGAGCTGGGCATTGACCTGCCCGCCGTCCCACCCACTTTCTGCGTTGAGATTATGCACAAACGTCACCGTCGCCGCCCCACCCGTGGACGTCTGGGTCGTGGAAAACAGGCTGGAGTTTTGATTATTCGAGTGAGGGACCTGCCAGGCCGTGCCGGAGAAATTCCACGTCAGACCGCTCACCGCACTCGTCGAGAAGCCAGCGTTGTTGCCTGTCGAAAAATCAATGGTCAGCGTACCCGCTTCAGCCTCCTGAGACGCGCCCAAGGCCAAAGCGCCCAATGCAACCGCCGCCCACGAAGAGCGGAGGTGGCGCACCGCTCCTGCGGTTTTCACGAAAAGGCTGGCAGCAGAACGGTCGAGGATCGAAGGGCGGCGAGTGTGGGTGTTCATTGGAAGTGAGGTGATGCGAAGAATCGCCGCGGACGGTGCAGGTTCCGTTCCATGCTGTCAATCACGTACGTTGAGAGAGAAAAAACGGTTCAGCCGCGCCATTGCCACCGGGACGACCGCATGAATCTCAGGGTCTCCGCCACACTCAATCCCTGCCGAGCCTGGCGGCGGAGGCCTCCGCGCACCTCGTCCCACGCCGCCTTTTCGCGGGGAGTGGCCGCGTGGCGCGCTTCATAGGGCGCGCGATTGCCCACCAGCATCACCAGGTAGGCCTCCATCGTGTAGTTGGCGGCGTGTCGGCGCAGCGTGTAGCGCCCCATCCCGGTGGGACCGTTCTCGCGGTAAAACTCCAGCATCGCCCCCAATTCACCCAGATCGGTATCCGTCCGGCAGTGACGCCAGAAGTCGTTGTCGAGCCGGGTGTTCAGCTTGTAGTGCAGGGAGAGAAAGTCGCGGATCTCATCGAAGGAGCTGCCCGCCAGTTCATTGTAGAGTGCCCGCCCACTCGCCGTCGGGTTGAACTCAGCCTGCTCGAGGAAAGCCACGAGGTGCTGGCACTGCTGTGTCACCACCATCAGGGCCGTCGCCTCTAGCGGTTCCACGAAGCCGGCGGCATTACCGATCGCCACCACGTTGTCCACCCACATCCGCCGCAGCCGCCCCGAGCGGAACTTCACCACCCGCGGACTCCGCGGCGCCTTCGGGTTCTTCCGCAGGAACTCCTCGCACGCCGCCTCGTCCGAAATCGCCCCCGAGCTATACACATACCCGCGGTTCACATGGTGCTCGTGCTCGATCTGCCACGCCCACCCCGCCTCCATCGTCTCCGCCGTCGTATACGCCACGATCGGCTCATCCGTCCGCTCCCACCCCCCGATCACCGCCCGGTCGCAGAACAACGCCCGGTCAAAACTCACCCACGGCTCCCCCAGCGCCCGCTCCACCAGCTCCCCGCGAAAACCGCTCGCATCCACAAAGAAGTCCGCCGCCTCCCTCCGCCCATCCTCCAGACACACCGCCGCCACTCCCTCCGGCCCTCGCTCCACCCCGCTCACCTTCCCCTCCACAAATTCCACCCCCAGCTCCATCGCCACCCGCTCTAGCGTCGCCACTAGCTTGAGATTTTCGATGTGAAAGCCAAAGGGCAGGCTCATGTCGGGCGCCTCACCTTTGCGCGCGTCCCGCAGAAAAACCTTCCCCGCTTCCATCAGCGCACTCGCCACCCCCGCCCCGCGAAACTCTTCCCCCGCGTAAAAGCCATTGGGCCGCGTGAGGCTGCTCCACTGGCCATCGAGCTGATAGGAAAACGTGTAGTCGAAATACGGCCTCGGTCCCCAGATGAAGCGAATCCCCAGCTTCCACACCGGCTCCGCCTCCGCGAAAAACCGCTGCTGACTCAGCCCGAGGAACGAAAACAGGTGCTTCGGCAGCGCCACCGTCGTGCCCTCGCCCACCCCGATCACCCCGAGATCCGTGCTGCGGACCACCCGCACCGCCAACTGCGGCAGTTTCTTCCTCAGCGTGATGGCCGCGAGCAAACCCCCGCTACCGGCACCGAGAACGAGGACGTTTTGGATCATGGAAGGTCGGCAACATCCACAACCGCCGGAAGCGATTCAATGCGCGAATCCACCAATCTCCCGGGAGTCTGCTCCTCCTCTGGTTTCGGAGGAGACTGATGCTTAGAACGCCACGCGCACGCCGCCGCTCACCCCGTGGCGGTCGTAGTTTTCCCGGCCCAGTTCGCCGTCGTAATAGAAGTAGGTCGAAAACCGTTCGCTGCACTGGATCGCCACACCGGCTCCGATGAGCAGGCTGTCCCGCCCGATCTCCGGTCCATTCACCAGGAAGCTCCCGCCCGCCCCATTGGCGAAGCTCGCGTCCAGCCCGTAGCTGCTGTCGCCGTATTCATGCTGCCACGAGGCCCGGATCTCCGGCCGCACCAGCACCCCGCCCACCTTCCAGTCGTAGCTCGCCTTGAACCCCAGCGTCGTCCGGATGCTCTCCGCGTTCTGGCTCGCGATGTTCAAGGGCGCCAAGCTCCCCGTTTCCGTAAAACCATCGATTCCGACCAAAGTGTATTGGTAAGTCGCCGTTGGCCCGATGGTCAGCGCGCCTACTTTCCAGTCGTAGCCGGTGCCCGCGAGCACATTGAGTTCGCCGCCGTCCGTCGAGCCGCGCGCCGTCCCGCCGAGCACGCTGCGTTTGGTGTCATAGCTATTGTAGCCGCCACTCACCGCCGCATCGACGTAGAAGCCGCCGGTGAAATAAGTCGCGTAGAGACCGAGCTTGCCGCCATTGACCCACACCCGACCATCGTTGGTCAGGTCGGCCGCGGTGCCCGCATTCATTTCACGACGCAGGGCCGCGTGCAAACCGGAAGTGACCCCGCCCCCCCGCCCCCCCGCCGAGCGACCGGGCCAAGGCCGCACGGCATGACTCACCGTCCATAGACTCATGAGCCTAGCCGCCGTGACGCTGGCCCATGCCGCGACGGCACACCCGCGGTACAGTGGCCGCGCTCGATCAGAACTCGAAAATGACGACGATCCGCGATTCGATCCGCTTCACCACGGAGGAGAAAGATAAGGAGCGCAGCCCGCGAGGGCCGCGCTCCTTCTCAAGGGAGATCCTAGGCGCAGGATTCTGCGCGGCCCGACCGGGGAATTTGGCTTGTTGGCGAGGGGTGAGGTTAGCTAGCAATGGCAGAATGAATATTCACGGTATCGATGGCCTGCCGCCCCATTCATCGCGCGGAATGATCGGTGGAGGCAAACTGCAAAGCTGGCGGGCGGGCGCGTGGTCAGCGCTGGGACTGGTCGGGCTCGGGGCGTGGGCGCTGGCACAGGGGCCCGTGGGGACGCCCTCACCCGCGGTGACGACGCTCGCGCCGGACACGGGGCGGCTGCCCGCGGAGAAACGCTACCTTCCCTCGTCGATCAATGAGCCGCTAATGTCGATGACGATCCAGCTGATGAAGGAGGCGCCGGGCGAGTCGGTCTATCGTTCCAAACATTTTGAGTTTACCACGCCGGTGAAGCTGGGGGCGGGTTCGATGAAGGAGGTGTGCCGCTCTTTCGAAAGTACCTATGAGCTGATCTCGAAGCTGCCGTGGGGGATCAATCCCTGGCCGGAGAATGGGCGGGTATTCCAGGCGCAACTTTTCCCGACGCGGGAGCAGTATCTGGCGAGCGGGGCGCCGGAGTGGTCGGCGGGGATCTATTCGCTGAAGGATCGGGTGTTTCGCATCCCCTTTGAGGAGGTCGGCCTGAAGAACCGGGGGACGGAATATTTCCTCGGCGGCTCGATCAATAACGACACGATCACGCACGAGGTGACGCATCAGATGATGCACGAGTATCTGCGCTTCATGCCGATCTGGTTGGCGGAGGGGCTGGCGGAGTACACGGCGAATCTGCCTTACAACAGCGGTCGCTACAATGTGGCCGGGGCTCTGGAGGGCTTTAAGCAAATGCGCCGGGACTTTGGGAAGGTGAAGAAGCGGGGCTTGGTTATGCAAAGGGTCTCGACTCCGCGCTGGCTCGGGGTGGACGGGATTTGGGATTACAACACCTCGATCCTGCGGCCACGGCGGATCACCACTCTGCTCCCCGACCCGCCGGCGACGCCGCGGCCGATGATCTTTGACGGCAAGGGCATGGTGCCGATTCCCGAACTGGCGCCCACCCGTTTCCCCGATACGACGATGGCGGAGCTCCCCAGCCGCTACTACTCCGCTCACGTGCTGGTCGTGTATTTCATGCACCTCGATGGGGATGGCAAAGCGACGCGGCTGAAGAAGTATTTCGACGCGATCCACGAGGAACGGAAGCTGTGGGTGAGCTACGGGGCCGCGCAGGCGGCTTACGAACAGGCGGTGGCCAAGTACGAAGCGGATTGGGAAGCGTTCAAAAAGCTTCCGGGCGTGGTCGATCTCGGGGAAGGCAGAGTTCGCTATCCCTCGAATCTCAAGCCACCCGCCGAACCGCCCCGGCCCGCCGGGCCCGGCGGAGTGGATCCTAACAAGGTATGCGCCAAACATCTCGGCATCCTCCTCGGTGGCCGAACCCCAGCAGATCTCGACAAGGAAATCCGCGCAGCTTTCGCCAAGGTGGAGTCGCCACTGTAATCGGGGCGGGCCACTCACCCAACCGACCGACCCCGGTAAGCTCAGGCTCGACGGACGCTAATCAATCATCTTCTTCGTCATCCTCATTCCGGGTACGCGTCGTGACGGTAGTGATCGTCGTTTTGATAACGCGGATCGGGCGGCGGACTTCCATCTCGCGAATCTTGGGAGGCAGTCTCTTTTCCACTCGCGCCCCTTCTTCCGGCGCCTCGTTCACCAGAATCCCACGATACACCCGTTCCTCAGTGACCGGACGGGCTCGGGAGGCGGGGCGCACTTTGGCTGGTTGGGACCGGGAACTGGACACGGTCGTTTTCTTCTCTTTCGGCGGAACGGTGGCGATGCGCGTGACCGTCTCCGGACGTGCGGGCGCGGGGCGCGACACAACGGCGGGGGCCGGAGCGACCGCGACGGAAGGGGGCGCCGGCACCACCACGGGCGCTGGCTTCTGCTGTTCGATATCGGCGAGGAATTCACGATCCGACTGTTCGACGGCGGCGTGTCTCGTCGGATCGGTTGCGGGCTCCTGGGCCACGAGAGTGAGAGTGAGCAACGGGACTACGGCGAAAGAGAGGAGTTTAGTCATAACGGGAAGGGAGTGGGGGGGATTGGTGAGCGTTAATGCTGACTCGCAGGGGGCCGGGCGCCTGGCTTCTGCTCCCATGCGGGCGTGCGAGTATGGCGGTTAACGATGAAGGGCGAGGTCGGTCCGCGTGCCCTCGGAATTTCCATCGTGAGCGCTTTGGCTCCTCGATCCTGAAGCAGGACCCACGGCGGGAGATGGGCCAGCAGACGGGAGGGCGAGGAAGGTGCTCGTTTTCATCACATCAAGTTCGTCTCCGCCACGGCCTTTGCGCCTATGAAAGGCCGAGGACTCAGGAAACAAAGAGGCGACGCCTCGGAGAAACTCCGCACCTTCGTCATAATATGGTCGGGGGCAAAGCTGCCCGGACGTCCGGGAAAAGCACCGCCCATGAATTCGGTGTCTCTTTTCCGCATCGGAAAAGCCGCGACTCAGCTCCCGAGTGTGGCGGGGCAGCTACGCCGATGGGGGCGCGTGCTTTTTCCCGTCGAGCAGGACCATCATGGGCACGGCGAAGAAGATGGAGGAAAGCAGGCAGCTCAGGACGCCGAGGGCGCAGACGGTGCCGAGGCCTTTGAGCGCGGGGTTTTGCGCGGCCATGAGCGCGCCGAAGCCGGCGATGGTGGTGAGGCCGGAAATGACGACGGGCTTGAGCACGGTGGTGAGGTTCTCGGCGACATGACCTTCACGGAGCGCGAGGATGAGGTGCATGCCGTAGTCCACGCCGACGCCGAGCATGAGCGGGAAGGCGAGGGCGTTGAGGAGATTGACGCGAGTGCCGGTGAGCTTGAGGAGCGTGAGGCAAAGGCCGACGGCAAAGACGAGGCTGAGGGCGTGGATGAGGAGCGGGCGCCAGTCGCGATAGGCGATGGCGAGGAGGAGCAGGATGAGCGAGCCGACGGCGAGGGTGAAGATGCGCAGTTCGGCTCGGGCCCACGTGACCAAGGAGATCATGGCGTAACTCCAGCCGGTGATCTGCACGGGCGCGTCGCAGGCACGGACGGCGCGCTCGAAGACGGCCTGCTGTTCGGGCGTTTCGAGCGGCGTGGCCGGGCGCAGATAGGCGGCGGCGAGGTTCGGACGGAGCGACTGGTAGCGGTCGATGAGGAACCACCACGCGGATTGCGCGGGGAGCTGGCTGGCGAGATCGAGCCGGGCGGTGGCAGCATCGGCGGCGCGGAGTTTGGCGAAGAGATCGAAGGCGGATTGGAAGGCGTCGGCGCTGAAGCCGGAGGCCTCGAGGGCGCGGCGGTAGGCGGCTTCGCTGGCGGCGAGATCGACGGTGCGCTGGAGGGCCAGGCGATTCGCTTCGATCTGCTGGGGCGAGAGCGTGAAGGCGAACGGGCTGGAGAAGCTGGCGAGCGTGCCGTCGGCGACGAGCTGCCGGAGGTGCGCGTCCACCGTTTTCCACGAACGATAGGCGCTCTCCTGATCCGGCGCATCGACGAGGAGCATGACGGGCTCGGGCGTGGGCGCGATCTTGTCGTTCATGCGCTGGAGGGCACGCGCGGCGGGGATGGTCTTGGGTTCGAGCGAGCGCGGGTTGGTCTCGAGGCGCAGCGGATGGATGGGCAGGACGGCGTAAAGGCAGGCGGCGAGGGCGATGGCTAACATCGGCCAGCCGACGCGCCCGGGCAGATGCAGGAGCAGCGTGACGAGATGCGCGAAGGGCCGGTGCAGGGGATCGGGTCGCTCGGGGTGCGCATGGCCGGGACGGATGAAAACGAAGAGCAGGCCGATGACGAAGACGGCGCACAGCACGAGGCCGATGGCGATGAGCGCGCCGAGTTGCGCAAAGCCCGGCGAGCCGCTGAAGAGCAGCGCGAGGAAACCCACGGAGGTGGTGAGCGCGACCCAGAGGATGCCGCCGCTCACTTCACGAATCGAGGTGGCCACGCCGCGTTCATGGTCTTCGCCGTGCCGCCGGGCGAGCAGGTAGCGATTGTAGAGCAGCAGGCTGAAGTCGTCGCCGAGCCCGAGGAGGATCGAGCAGAAGGCGATGGCGATCATGTTCAGATTCGTGAAGAGCACGCAGCCGGCGGTGAAGGCGACGAAACAACTGAAGCTGAGGATGATCGTGGTGCCGACCGGCGGCAGGATGCGGCGGAAGCCGACGAGGAAGAGCCCGGTGACGGTGATCATCGAGATGAGCGAGGTGACGAGGACATCGCGCTGCATGCTCGCCGCGATCTGCGCGACGTAAGCAGCGCGGCCGGTGACGAGGATCTGCGGCGGGCTTTCGCCGGACCAGCTTTTGCGCGTCTCTTCACGGAAACGATCGACCTCGAGCATCAGCGCCTGGCAATCGGCCTGGCTGAGCGAGGCCTGTCGCGCGACGACGGGATAGAGCTTCATGCTGCCATCCTCGGCGCCGAGGTTCTGGCCTTTCTGCATGCTGTGGTCGCCATTCATCGGCGCGAGCGCGAAGCCGACGAGACCGAGCGGATCGACGCTCGCTTCCAACTCGGCGCGCGGCGAACCGGATTCCAGCGCGGCCTTCAGTCGAGTGACGCGCTCCTCGAGCGCGGCGGGCGTGAGCGCCTGCGCGGCTTTGGCGAATGCGGCGGGATCGAGATTGAGCAGGAGCTGCGGGACGATCGCCTGGAGCGCGCGCAATTCCTCCGGGTCCTCCATCGGCGAACCGGCGAAGACGCGCTCGACCCACGGCTGCGCGCGGAGGCGCTGGAGGAAATCCTCCTCCACCTCGGCGATCGCCTCAGGCGAACCATCGAGCATGAGAAGCAGTTCGCGCCCCTGCCGAAACTCGGCGTTGAAGACCTTGAGCCCGCGCACGGTCTCGGTGTTCTGCGGGAAGAGGTTGAGGATTTCCGAGTCGAGCCGTTGCTTCGAGGAGACCAGCCAGAGGCACCCGCCGAGGAGGACCAGCGCCGCGAGGATGATGATCCTGCTTCGATGGACAACAAGATGCGCGAGGCGTTCCGGCAAGCCGGCAGGGAGAGACATGGGCGGGAATGATTAGCGCGCCCGCCGCGCCGGGCGCACGAAAAAATCGGCGAATCTCCGCCGGACCTTAGAATCCGAAGTCTTTGGGCGTTAAGCCCGCCTGGCGAATGATCGAACGCGGGGTGCCGGCCCGCCGGTGCGTCTTCGAAGGAGAGCTCCAGAACTTCGCGAAGGTTGGTGAGAGCTTCCTCCCGCCTCCCCCCGACGCTTGAGATATCGACGTTGAATCGCCAAGCCAACGGCCCGCGGACGTATGCGCGCCTTGCTTCAGCGCCGGGCCGTTACTCGACTTCGACTTCCTCGCGCTCCTGCGCGGCGATGGTCTCTTCGAGTTCGTTGTAGGAGAGCGGGGCGAAACGCTCGGCGTTGAAGCCGCGCTCGACGCCGACCTTGTTCGTGGGATTCACCACGCCGACGAGATACACGGCGACTTCACCTTCCGAGCCACTCAAGGCCTGGCCGGGCACGACGTCGCGGATGACGTAGATCTGATCCTTGACCGGGAATTGGTTGTAGAGCTGTTCGATGCCGAGCGGGAATTGGTCGTCGATGCAGACCACTTTTTGATTCGGGATAAACATAAGGAAGGGCGGAGAGGATGGCGCAACTTGCGGGCGGACGCCAGTCGCGGATTCAGCGGAGCGGAGCCGCGAGCAATTCCGCCGGCACGGCGCGCAGGCGGAGGATGAAGCTCGAACCAGCGCCGAGCGTGCTTTCGCAGCGCACCTCACCGCCCATGGCCTCGGCGAGCTTCTTCACGATGGAAAGGCCGAGTCCGACCGAGGATTCGCCAGCCGTGGGACGCGCGCTGAGCCGGGTGTGTTTGCGGAAAAGTTTCTGCTGATCCTCGGCGCTGATGCCCGGCCCCCGGTCGATGACCGCGCAATCGATCCATCCACCGAGCGGCAGCAGGACGACCCGTACTTCACTGGCGGGCGGCGAATATTTCAGCGCGTTCGAGATCAGGTTATCGAGGATCTGGAGCGTCGCCTTGCGATCGGCCTGCACAAAACACGGCGGCCCCTCGGCGAGGACGATGGTCGATTGCTTGCGCTCGGCCGAGAGGGCGTTCTGCTGCTGGCTCGTGGCGATGAGATCGCGAATATTGTGCGGCTCGAGATCGGCAGCGTAGCGGCCTTCCTCGATGGCATTGGAGTCGAGCAGGTCGGTGATGAGTCGCCGCTCCACAATCCCAGACGCATGGCGGACTCTCCGTGCCGCCGTCGTTTTTCCGATGCTGCTCGCACCGGCTCTCGCCTCGGCGAGCGGGCTCTTCACCGATGGCGCAAGCGCCCGCAGCCAGGCCCTGGGGGGCGCGGCCGTCGCCGGCCACGGCGATGCGCTCGGGGCGCTGAGCGCGAATCCGGCGGCGCTCAGTATGGTGCGTCGGCCGCAATTGACCGTGAGCGGCAGCGCCGGCTGGCTGAACGCGGATTTTCGCAACCGCGCCAACGACACGCACCTCCACGAATTCGGGGTGCTGCCCGCGACCGCGCTCGGCGGCACCTTCGGCCCGCTTTCGCTCAGGCTCGGCGTGATCACCGATGCGGGCCTGCGCGCCGACTGGCGCTACCGGGACACGCCCGGCGGGCTCGATGGCGCGACGACCTACGGCGAGCGCACGCATTCCTCGGAACTGGCGCTCCTGCGTTTCGCCTTCGGCGCGAGCTACGCCATCACGCCGCAGCTCTCGATCGGCGCGCGGGATTCGCGTGGCGCATCGTGCCGAAGCTGGAAGTCACCGCGCAGGTCGATTGGATCAACTGGGCGGGCGCCTTCGATACGCTCGAGGTGCGGCTCCGCAATACCGACAGCGAGCTCTACCGCGCGCTGCTCGCGGGAGGCGATGATCTCAACGACGACATCCCGCTCGACTGGCGCGACCAGTGGGTCATCCGCGCCGGCGTGGAGTATCAGATCACCGATTCTCTCGCTGTGCGGGCCGGCTATCGCTACGCCCGCAATCCCGTACCCAGCGAAACGCTCACGCCGCTCACCGCCGCGATCAGCGAACACGTCGTGAGCGCGGGCGTCGGCTACCGGCGCGGCGCGCTGAGCTGCGATCTCGCCTACCAATACGCGCTGCCGCAGACCGCACGCGTCGGCACTTCCCGCCTGCTCGCCGGCGAATACGGCGACAGCGAAGTGGAAGTCGCGATCCAGTGGCTCACGCTCACGGTCGGGGTCGAGTTCTGAGCGGCGGGCTCGGGCCGTGGGAAAAAGTGACGCCGCTGCACAACAATCCGCAGTGGTGGCGTTTATCGGGTGAACCATCCGCCGCGGGAAGCGGCTTTCACCCCAAAACCCATCCACCATGAAAACCAGACATCTCCTTGTCACCACCCTCGCCTTCACGCTGCCCGCGTGGTCGCTGTCGGCCCAGGAAAACACGCCTCCACCCCGCCCGCCGGACACCACGCCGCTCGAAGGCGCGCCGCGAGGTGAAAACCCCCAACGCCCTGTAGCCGGACTCTTCGGCGCGCTCGATGCCAATCACGATGGCGTGATCGATAACGAGGAAGCGAATCGCGCCGCCGATGTGCTGCGCAAGCTCGACCGCAACAGCGACGGCAAAATCGGCGCCGATGAATTCCGCGGCCCCGGCGAAGGCCAGCCGCGGCGCCCCGAAGGTGGCGAGGCTCGCAAGCGCGAGGGCGATCAACGTCCTCCGGGCACCCCTGATGCCGGCCCGCGCCGCGAGTCCCCGCGTCCAGAAGGGGACCGCGAACGCCGCCCCGATGGTGATCGCCGCGAACCTCGCGGACCCGATCTCCGGGCCGAAGGTCGCGGAGAGCAGAACCGCGAACGCGGGCCGGAAATGCACCACCGCCAAGATCGCAAACCAGACGGTGACCAAAAGGCCCGCCCGGAAAATAACGGCCCACGCCGCGAAGGTCCGCCACCCGATTCGCGTCGGGAAGGTGGCGACCAGCGTGACAACCGTGAGGCCGCCCCGCGCGGCGATTCCGGCCCGCAAGCCCGCCATCATCATGGCCGCCACCACCATTCCCAAGGGCCCAGCGATTCCCGGATGACGCAGGGTGGCTCGAAGCCCGAGCACAACCGCATCGGCGAAGAATCCCGCGGGCCTCAATCTGCGCCGCAGCGCGGGCAGGAAAACCGCTACGCTTTCGCTCCTCGGTTTCATGGCCCGCAGTCCAACCCGCAAGGAGAATATGGCCGCAACGCTCGCGGCCCCGCTCCGCAGCAGTGGAATCGCGACGCCCGCCCACCGCAGGGTCCGTCAGACGGCAATTGCTGGGCCCAACCGCCACGCGGCCCACAGCAGCAATTCGCCCCGGAACCCCGCCGCTTCGAGCCCAACCGCGGGCAGCAACGCCCATCGTGGCAGCACTCGCCGCGCAAGTCCGGCCCGCCGCCGCAAGGCTTCCAGCCGCGCGAAGATCGTGGCCCGGATCGCGCGCCGCACGGTCCACCACCGGGGTCGGACGGCCCACCGCGCGGACCGCAACGAGGGGCGTCATTTGACCAGACCGAGGAGGCGCCTGCGGTCGCTCTGCCGCTCGATCAGGTCTGATCCGATCAGTCTCCACCAAAGCCCCTCGCCTCGCGGCGAGGGGCTTTTTCTTTTCCTGGAGTCGGCAACGTGCGGGGAGGATTTGGCAAGGCGCGGGGAGCAGCCCGGACGGACGCGCTTAGCTTTCAGCAAGATGAAACCTCACGTCATTCTCTTAATCAGCCACGATCCGACGGTCGAAGCACTCGCCTGCGAAGCCGTGCTCGCCACGCGCCACGGCATGCGCCTGCGGCGCACGAGTGCGGAGGCCTTTCAGCAACTCAAGGAAGGCTGCGACGACACTGACCTCGCGATCATCGATCTCGATCCGGGCGTCCACGGCCAGGCGCTGCTGGAGGCCGTGGGCGACCGCCTGCCCGTGCTCGTGCTGAGCAGCCTCGAAGAGGCCTACGTTCACCCGCTCAGCCAGCGCCACGGCGCCCGCGGCTGTCTCACGAAACCTTTCACCGCCGAGCAACTGCGCGGCGCGATCGAGCACATCCTGCACGACTCATTGCAGTCGAGCTAAGGCCCTCTCACTCGTAGCGGAGGGCGTCGATCGGATCGAGCGCGGCCGCTTTTTTCGCCGGATACAGGCCGAAGAACACGCCCACCGCAGCACTGAAGACAAACGAAGCGATCACGGCGCTGGCCGAGACATTCGTGGGCCAACCGGCGAAGCGCGAGACTGCTTCCGCGACGCCAAAACCGATGCCGATCCCGAGCAGGCCGCCGAGCGAACTCAGCGTCACGGCTTCGATGAGAAACTGCAGGAGGATGTCGCGTCCGTGCGCGCCGACGGCCATGCGGATGCCGATCTCGCGCGTCCGCTCAGTCACACTCACGAGCATGATATTCATGATGCCGATCCCGCCGACGATCAGCGAAACGCCGGCGATCGAACCGAGCAGCGCGGTCATGGTTTTCGAGGTCGCGGTCGCGGCCTCGGCGAGTTCGAGCTGATTGCGCACGGTGAAATCAGGGTCGCGTCCCTTGCGGCGCTGCTGGAGCAAATCGCCGACGGATTGCTGAATGGAGGCCATCTGCTCGGGGCTCTGCGCCTGAATGAGAATGGCGCTGAGATAGGTCCGGCCCATCACGCGCCGCATCGCGCTCGTGTAAGGCAGGATGACGGTATCGTCCTGGTCCGAGCCGAAAAAATTGAAGCCTTTTGGTTTGAGAACGCCGATGATTTTGAAGGGCAAATTGCGGATGCGCAAAGTCTGACCGATGGGATCGGTGCCGGCGAAAAGCTGATCGGCAATGGTTTTCCCGATCACGGCGACCTTGGTCGCGCCGGCGATGTCCGTCTCGCCAAACATCGCGCCGTCGGACAACTCCCACGCGCGGATGCTCAGGTAGTCGGGCGATTCGCCGAGCACCTGCGTGTTCCAATTCAGCCCGTTGCCCATGATTTGCTGGCGATCGCGCACTTCCGGGCTCACGGCCACCACGCCCGGGATCTCGCGAGCGACCGCGAGCGCTTCCTCCGCCGTGAGCGTGCTCGCCGAACCCCAGCCACCACGCGCCCCGCCGGAGCTAAAGCTGCCGGGGAAAACCGTGATCATGTTTTGCCCGAGGCTGGCGATCTGCCCCTCGACCTGAGACCGCGCGCCATTGCCGATCCCGACCATGGCGATGACCGCACCGACGCCAATGATGATGCCGAGCATCGTGAGCAGACTGCGCATCTTGTTGCGACGCAGCGCCCGCGCGGCGAGGCGGAAAGTGGGACCGATTTTCATGACGCGGTCAGGTGCACGGCGGCGTGTTCTTCGTCGAGCCGGCGCAGTTCCTCCTTCGCCGAAGGGCGCGTGGCCACGAGCTTGTCCGTCACGATCACGCCATCGCGCATCACGAGATTGCGTTTGTTGTAAGCCGCGATGTCGGGCTCGTGCGTGACCATCACGATGGTGATGCCGCGTTCGTTCAGCGTCTGAAATGTCTCCATGATTTCGACGCTCGTCCGGCTGTCGAGATTGCCCGTGGGCTCGTCGGCGAGGAGCAGCGCGGGATCATTGACCAGTGCCCGCGCAATCGCCACGCGCTGCTGCTGGCCGCCCGAGAGCTGGTTCGGGTGATGATCGAAGCGCTTGGCCAGGCCGACCATTTCGAGCGCCTTCATCGCCCGGTCACGCTGCTCTTTCGCGGAGATTTCGTGGCTCGCGTAAAACATCGGCAGCTCGACGTTCTCTAGCGCCGAGGTGCGCGAGAGGAGATTGAAGCCTTGGAAAACGAAGCCGATTTTCTGGTTCCGGATGTCGGCGAGTTCGTTGCGGTCGAGCCGCGAAACGTCGATGCCGTCGAGCAGGTAGCGCCCGCTGGTCGGGCGGTCGAGGCAGCCGAGCATGTTCATCATCGAGGACTTGCCCGAGCCGCTCGCGCCCATGATGGCCACGAACTCGCCGGGCATAATTTCCAGCGACACCGCGCGGACGGCCTGCACTTCGACATCGCCGGACCGGTAAGTCTTGGAGACCGCGTCGAGATGGATGACGGGCGTCATCGCCGGGGCATGCCGCTGCCGCCGGTGAGCGGATTTGAGGACGAAGCGGGGCGCGCGGCGATCGGCGCCTTCAATCCCGTGACCACGGCGTCGCCCGTTTTCAAGCCTTCGAGGACTTCGGTCGTCAATCCGTCGTTGATCCCGAGCTTCACCGCGACCGGCTCCGGTTTCGCGGCTCCGGGCGCGAGGACATAAACTTTCCGCTCACCGCGCGGTCCACCTGGACGCGCACCGCCCCCACCTCCACCGGGTCGTTCGGCGCCGGGAGGACGTGGCCCACTGCCGGCAGTGCTGGCTGGTGCGCCATTCGCCGGCGTTTCCTCGGGCGGGCGGAAGCGCAGCGCGGCGTTCGGAATTTTCACCGCGTTGTCCCGTCGCGCCACGATGACCGAGACGTTCGCCGTCATGCCCGGCTTGAGCTTCAGTTCGGGGTTGTCGACCGAGACGACGACATTGTAAGTGACGACGTTTTGCACGGTCGTCGCGGCGTTGCGAACCTGAGCCACGGTGCCGCGAAAAGTCTGATATGGAAAGGCATCGACGGTGAATTCGACCTCCTGCTTATCCTCCACCGCACCGATGTCGGCCTCGGCGACGTTTGAATCGATCTGCATTTTTGTAAGGTCGTTCGCGATCAGGAAAAGCACCGGCGCATTGAGGCTCGCGGCGACCGTCTGGCCGACATCGACGCTGCGCGAAATGACCGTGCCATCGATCGGCGAGCGGATCGTGCAACGCTCGAGATCGACGCGCGCCCGTTCCAAATTGGCCTCCTTGATTTGCACCGTGGCCTGCGCCTGGTTGAGCGCGGCGAAGGCGCTGTCGAGGTCGGCCTGCGGCGCCGCATTTTGCGCCACGAGTTCCTTCTTCCGCTTGGCGGTGAGCTTCGAGAGTTCGAATGCTGCCTGCGCCTGCGCGAGGTCGCCTTCCATCTGATGCACTGTCGCGAGGTAGGTCGCGGGGTCGAGCCTGGCCACGACCTGTCCGGCTTTCACCGCGGAGTTGAAGTCGGCGTGCAGTTCCTGGATATAGCCGGAAATCTGGCTGCCCACGGTGACGTTGACGACCGGATTGAGCGTGCCCGTCGCGGTCACGACCTGGCTCATCGCGCCTTCGCTCACGGCGACTGTCTGATACTCCGGCGCCTTGTCGCTGTTCTTGGAAAAGAACCACCAGCCACCGCCGCCCGCGGCAGCGAGAAAGAGCAAAACGAGGATCGTCTTCATGGAATTTTGCTGCGCTGCACGCGCGCCTGCTGAAATACGCCCGCCGACTGCTCGAGGTTTCGCAGCGCGACCTGATAGTCGTACATTTGCACGGCGAGATCTTTGCGCGCGGTGTTGAGTTGGTTGAGCGCCGAGAGCACGTCCACGCTCGTCGCCGAGCCGGCGCGATACTGGATTTCCAAATCGCGATACCCCTGCTCCGCCGCGACGACCTGCGACTTCAGGGCCTTGATCGTCTGCTGCAAAGTCCGCACGGTCAGCCACGCCTGCTTCACCTCGGACTCCACGTCTTTCGCGGTCCGCTCGCGGTCGAGCCGCGTCTGCTCGATCTGGCGGTTGGCGGTCATGAGATCGATCTCGCGCTGGCCGCCGGTGAAGATCGGCACCTGCACCGACACGGCGGCCTGCCAGTCGTAGTTTTTCGCAGCCGAGGTGCCGGAGAGGTTATTGCGCCCGGTGTCAAACTGCGCGACGACGCGCGGGCCGTAGTCGCCGATGATTTCATTCCGCCGTGCGATGTCCTGGTCGATCGTCAGCACCTTCACGCGCAAGTCTTCGCGCTCCGTATAGGCCCGCGCGAGGAGCGTCTCGAAGGGCGGCAGCGTGGCGGGATAATCGGGCGGCTCGATCAATTCGAGCGGCGCATCGGGCGCGAAGTTGAGGATGTTGCGCAGCGTGTTTCTGGTGAATTCGAGGACGTTCTCCGATTCGACCAAAGTGCGACGCGCGTCTTCGACCACCACCGTCGCGCGAAGCACATCGGCACGCGTCACTTCGCCCACATCGGCACGCGCTTTGGCAAAATCGAACTGCTGACCCGCGAGCCGCAGGCCTTCGCGATTCACATCCACGAGCCGCTGCTGCTTGAGCACTTCGTAATAGCCATCGACCACGCCGAAGAGCGTGCCGCGGACCGTGAACTGATGCTGCAGGCGCGAGATCACGGTCGAGATTTTCCCCGCGCGATACGCCGGGAAAACGGAGAGGTCGATGAGCGGCTGCTGGAAGGACAGGCCGATATCCGCGATGCCGGAAGCGCTGCGCGTGGTGCGCTCCACGCGATTCGTCCGCGAGGTCGCCGCCACGCCGGGTATCGTCGAGGGAATGACCGCCGTCTCGGTCACCGTCGCCGAACGGAACTGCTCGCCGCGGCTGTAACCCCCGCTGGCCGTAATCTGCGGCCCGAGCCGCGTGAGCGCACTCCACGGCAGTAGATTGGCTTTGCGCACTTCCCAATACGCGATGCGGATCGACTGATCGGTGGCCAGCGCGCGATCGTAAGCCTGCTCCAAGGTGATCCGGCCGGTATCCCGCTGCGCCCGTTCCGCCGCTTCACTCCCAGCCGCCAAGCCGAGCAGAGCCACGGCGAGGAGCAGGCGTGGAAAAAGTGGGCCGGGAAAACTCATTCGGGACGTTAAGCATTCCATGAGACAGCATGGAACCCCAATCAGTTTCAACCATTCGCAGAAATTCGTCCCCTCACCACCACCCAGCCGAGGCGCCGCCGCCGGAATTCCCCGGCGCGTCGCCTGCCTCACAGCAGGTGCTCCAGCCGCACCGCGTCCTCCCCAGATGTCTCCCCGGCCTGTTTCAGCAGATCGAGCAACCGCAGATTATCGAGGTGAAACTTCCCCATTGTCCGCTCGGCGGGACTCACCTCCTCGACGCTGAATGTCTCCGGCGGCATCGCCAACACTTCCGGCGGGAAATACCGCGGCCCCGCCGTGCTCGCGCGAATCAATATGCGGCGGCGGACGAAATCGGGGACGACGATTGGCGAGGAGGGATGAAGGTGGCGGGGGCGCGGATCGCTCCTCTCAGAAGCTTCGCAGCCACGCTTTGATCTCGTCGTGCGTCATCACGTCGTAGGCGGTGAGCAGTCCTTTCTCCGCAAAGAACACGATCCGCCAGTGCAGTCCGGCGCGGCACTCGAACAAATCCTTCCGCAGCCGCCGGATTCCGATTCCCGCATGCAGGTGGGGACGACCGAAGCCATCGGCCAGCGCGCGCAAGGATTCTGCGATCTGTTCCCGCTCGGTGGCGGGCAATTTTTTCAGCCGCTTGCGCAGTCGGGGATGAAGATCAATCCTCACAGTTTGCCGGTGAACGGCTTCGTCTGGCCCGCAGTCCGCGCCTTGCGAACGTCAGCCTTGACGGCTTTGTAAGCCCGCTCGGACTGCTTCTCGCTGATCCCGTATTCATACAGCGCGTAATCATCCGAGTGAACCTCCACCGGGCGCAGCGCCAC